>NZ_CP116899.1:2357500-2657500 GCF_030997045.1 Microbulbifer sp. TB1203
TGCCCCTTCCAGGCAAAGGGCGTCATGGCGAGGAAGTCGGCGATCGCTTCGCGCCCGCGCAGGGTAAACGGAAAACTGCAGCGCATTTCCACTTCCGCGGCGAACCCCGCAACCGGTTTCGGTGGCGGGTGCTGCCGGGGTTCGGTATAGAGGGCGGATTTTAATGACCAGAGGTGCTCCGGGCCGGGAGCCACGTCCAGCAGGGAGCCGCCGGGGTTCACCACCCGGTGCATCTCGTCGTCCGCCGCCGGCGCGAAGATACGCAGCAGATGGTCGACGCTGTCCCGCGCCAATGGTAGATGGTAGCTGCCCGCCACCGCGAACTGGGTTCCGGGCTGGCTTCTCGCCGCCATGCGCACCCCGGTCTTGGAAATATCGATTCCCGCCAGGGCCTCCGACGGCCAGCCCGCGGCTTCCAGCTGCCGCGAGTAAAAACCCTCGCCACAGCCGATATCCAGCAGCTGCCGGCCCGGTATATAGGGCAGCAGCGCCACGATGGCGTCCACCAGCGGGCGGTAGTGTCCCGCCTCGAGAAAGTGCCGCCGCGCCCGCAGCATTTCCGCCGAATCTCCCGGCTCTTTACTGCGTTTGCGACTGACCGGCAGCAGGTTGACATATCCCTCTCGCGCGCGGTCGAAACTGTGCCTCTCGGCGCAGCGCCAGGCGGCATCGGTAAATTCCAGTGGCAACTGACAGACGGGACACAGCCAAATCATTCGGGTTCCAAAGCAACTTGCGCAGGCAGCGGCTTTTGTTGACGCTGCAAAATACTATCTGCGGCCTTTTCCGCGATAGCGATCACCGGCGCATTGGTGTTGCCGCTGATCAGGGCGGGCATTATGGAGGCGTCCACCACCCGCAGTCCATCGACGCCGTGCACTTTCAACTGCGCATCCACCACCGCCATTTCGTCGGAGCCCATTTTGCAGGTGCCCACGGGGTGGTAAATGGTCTCCGCGTGCCGGGCAATAAATTCCCCGATGGCCTTCTGGGTTTTCAGCGGTTTATCGGGACTCCACCAGCGCTTGTGATAGCGCTGCAACGCCGGTTGCAGGAGAATCTCCCGCGCCATTTCGAAACCCTCCACCAGGACCGCCTCATCCTCGCGCGCACTCAGGTAATTGGGTTGGATCAGCGGCAGCGCGCGCGGGTCCCCGGAAGCCAGGGTGATTTCCCCGCGGCTTTTCGGCCTCAACGCACAGGCGTGCAGCGAATAACCGTAGCCACCGGGCTTGCGCAGGCCGTGCTGGAACAGCGGCGCGGCGGTCAGGTGAAACTGGATATCCGGCCGGCCGTTTGCCCTGCTGGAACAGGCGAAGCCGCCAGCTTCGGCGACGTTGTTGGTCAGCGGGCCGCGGCCCGCAAACCAGTATTCCGGAAGGTGCAGAGCGGTTTTCAATTTTGGCCACAGAGAGTTGGAGAAAGTCACCGGCGCCGAGGCCTCCACCACCTGGGTGATATCCAGGTGGTCCTGCAGGTTCTTGCCCACTCCCGGCAAATGCGCCTGGGGCACTATGCCCGCCTTTTTCAGCTCCGCTTCCGGACCTATACCGGACAGCAGCAGCAGTTGCGGCGACTGGATGGCGCCGGCGCACAACAGCACTTCCCCGTTGGTGAGAATACGCCTGCCGTCCAGCAGTTGCACACCGCACACCCGGTCGCCCCTGAACAGCAGCCGCGCCGCCTGGCTGTGGGTGAAAACGCTGAGATTGGAACGATTTCTCACCGGGTACAGGTAGGCCGCCGCGGAGGAACAGCGGCGTCCGTGTTTTTGTGTGACCTGGTAGAAACCCACACCGTCCTGCAGACTGCCGTTGAAATCATTGTTGAGAGGGTGCCCGGCAGATTGGCCCGCAAGCACGAAGGCAGCGCCCACGGGGGTTTTCCATTTCAGGTCCGATACCGCCAGCGGGCCGTAGCCGCTGTGATAGGCGTCGCTGCCGCGCTCGTTGCCCTCCGCCCGAAGGAAGTAAGGCAGCAGGCTCCGCCAACCCCAGCCCGGGCTGCCCGCCGCTTCCCAGTCATCGTAGTCGGCACTGTTGCCGCGCATATAAATCATGGCATTGATCGCGCTGCTGCCCCCCAGGATACGGCCGCGGGGCCAGAACAGTCTGCGGCCGTTCAGGCGTTCCTGTGGTTCGGTAAAGTGGTGCTGGTTGCAGCCGGCGCCGGGGACCAGGTAGCCGATGCCCGCGGGCATCCGGATCAGCGGGTTCCAGTCCGTCGGACCCGCTTCCAGCAGGCAGACGCGGTTCTGCTCCCCGGCGCTGAGGCGGTTGGCCAGTACGCAGCCGGCGGAGCCGCCGCCGACGATGACATAGTCGAATACCATTTGACGGGGCATATTGTTTCTCTTTCTTCTCCAAACCGGCCTGACGGTACACTTGGAATCGCAGCTTCAACAAGGCGCCCATATGAGCGATTCTGAATTCAGCGATAAAAACATCCTGCACAGCTGGCACATAAACGCCGCCCCCTGGATCCGCGCCATCGGCGAGAGCGATATCGCCAGCCGCAAACTGGTTACGAATGGGGCAATTGTAGACGCCGTGCTGCAACGGCAGCCGGCGACGGTGTTGGATATCGGCTGTGGCGAAGGCTGGCTGGCCCGGGTCCTGGCGGAGCGGGGCCTGGAGGTGTGTGGGATCGACGCGGTGCCGGGACTGATCGAGGCGGCACAGCATCGCGCCGGTCCGCAGGAGCACTATCATCTGCTTTCTTACGAGGCCCTTGCCGCGGGTGAACTGCGCCGGCGCTTCGACCTGCTGGTGTGCAACTTCTCGCTGCTGGGCGGAGAGTCGGTGGAGGGGGTATTCGCCGCGGCGCACAACCTGCTCAATCCCGGCGGGCACCTGATGATACAAACGCTGCATCCCATGGTTGCCTGTGGCGACGAGGATTACCGGGATGGCTGGCGGCCGGGTTCCTGGGCTGGGTTTAGCGAGGATTTCAGCGAACCGGCCCCCTGGTACTTTCGCACCATGGAAAGTTGGCTGCGGCTGGTCCGCGGCGCGGGGCTGCACCTGGAAGAAATGAAGGAGCCCCTGCACCCGGAGACCGGGAAACCGGCCTCGCTGATTCTGGTGGCGACCCCAACCCTGTAGGAGCGGCCGCTGGCTGCGACAAATTTGCCGGGAGCAAATTTGGATACCGAAGGACCCCGCAGGGGCACCTGGGATGGAGCGAGTCAACGCGGGCCTGCGGCCCGCAAGCCGAGCTGGAGCTCGGCGTTCCCAGGCAGCGCTCCTACAGTTGGGCAGCGTTTTGCCGCGGGGTTTCCAGCTCCACGGCGCGGCCGGCGCGTTTGCCATCGGCGCTGCGGGCGCGGAGGGCCCGTACTGCCTCGGCCGGAGTGTCATCGCCCAGGGGCTGCCAATCGCTGCCGTCGAAATATTCCAGCGCCAGTCCCGGGAAGGGCGTGGCGGTCTTCAGCTGCCCATCTTCGATTACCGCACCCGGCACCGGCACCCGGTAGCCGATTCCCGCCAAATCCAGTTTGAACAATTCCTTATTGCCCAAGGCAGCGGCGAATTTCCGCCAGTCCGCGTTCAGCGCGGCCTTGTCCACGGTGCCGGTCTCGGCGGAGAATTGCTGTCCTTCAATCAACGGCAATTCCCAATCAGCCCGGTACCAGGCCCGCTCGGCTAGGGCCAGCAGGCGCGGAAAGATCATGTATTCCACGCGGGCATCGGTGCGCACCACTTCGCTCCACAACTGGCCCTGGATACCGCGCACCCGTTCAGCAAACCCCGCACCAGGCGCGGTGGCGGACCAGGGCTTGCCGTCCCGATCAGTGGAAATTTCCGCCAACTGCGCAGTATTCAACGGCGTAAAGCTGAATACTTTGCGGGTATGGGTATTGCGCGAGGCCCAGTAGTAGCCGCTCTCTTTCGGGTCCACCTCGTAGGGCATATCGAAATAAAGGAAATCCGAGTGGGACTGCACCACGTCGAAACCGGCCCGGGCCAGGTGCGCGCTCTCGTCCCCACCACCCCAGAACAGGGGGGCCCAGGAGTTGACATAGTTGTTTTCCGTGTCCAGCTCTGCGTCCGCATTCGCGATGTGTTTAACGCCATCGTTCCAGGCCGCCATGGTGGGAATGCCGGCATCCGCCACCAGCTTGCTGACACGCTTGGCGTAGAACTCCCCCAGTTCGTCGAGGGATTTCACCTCGCCGGCGGCGATCAGCTCGCGGCATTGGGGCGAATTGCTCCAGGGTTTCCCGCGCGCTTCCGCTGGTACATCGCCCTTTTCCGGGCTGTCCCCGGGAGCGCTCTCGAAGGCATCCCCGGCGAGGATGTTCACCGCCTCGTCGCCGCCAAAGTGCCAACTGGCCAGGGGTTGGCCGGCGGCCCGGTGCATGGCCTGCACTTCGCGGATCAGTTTGCCCACGAAGCGGTAGGAGGAATCGATGCAGGGGTTGATATAACTGTCGTCGTAGAACTGCACCGAGAGGTAACGGGTGTCGTCCTCGGGGTCGATCAGGCGGTACTCCACGGCCTTTCCCGGCGACTCGTCTACGAGTTTCCGGTAGCGCGCTTCCATGGCCACCACGGCGGCGCGGGCGTGGGCGGGCATGTCGAACTCCGGGATCACCTCGATATGGCGCGCGGCGGCGAAGCGCACTATTTCGATATAGTCGTCGACGCTGAAAAAGCCGCTGCCGTTGTTGTCGCTGTTCGGCCCGGAACCCAGCTGCGGCAGCAAACATTGATTTTCGCTGAGATCGAAGCATCGCTTGGCGCCGACATCCGTCAGCTCCGGCAGGCCGGGAATCTCCAGGCGCCAACCCTCGTCGTCGGACAGGTGGAAGTGGAAGCGGTTGAGCTTGTAGGCGGCCATCTGCTCCAGCAGCTTCAACACCACAGCCTTGCTGTGGAAATTACGCCCGACGTCCAGGAACAACCCCCGGTACTGGAAACGCGGCGCGTCTTCGATTTTTGCCAGCGGCAGGGTTCGGCTCTTGGCGTCCACCAGCGCCAACAGGGATTGCAGGCCGTAGAAGGCGCCCGTCTGATCGTAGCCCAGCACGCGGCCGCCCTTCTCCTCCACCCACAGGCGATAGGCGCCGCTGGCGGCACCGCCGAAGGCGGAGTCGTCGATGGCCACCGTCACCGGAAAGGCGCCGGGGCCGGAAGGCGCCAGTTTCAACTGTCGCAAACGCCGGTTGAAGGCCTGCAGGCTTTCACTGGCCAGGGGACCCGCGTCCACCGCGATACCTGTCCCGAGCGCCACCGGCTCCCCTTCCACCGCCTCGACAGCCAATGGCTTGGGAATAACGCGGCGATGCCAGGCGCCGTCCGTTGCACTTCCCGCATCGGAATAGGCCCGGTAGCGGCTGGCGGCACTGGCGAGCACAACGGCGTCGTCGGCTGTGCGCTTCCAGTTGTCCGGGTGGTTGGTGTTGATCGGCTCAACCAGCCCTTCCAGGCTGTTGCTGTCAGTGGACTCGATCACCCGTGCCCTGCCCTCCGCATCCACCACGAAAAAACGGGGCATAAAGTCCGACTCGAACTGCATCCAGTTCTCCGCCAGTATCTCCAGCTCCAGGGTGGCACCGCCGGAAATGCCGGCGAAGCGCTCGGTGGGCACCAGCCGGTAGAGGTCGCCGTTGATATGTTCCAGCTCGAAGGCATCGCTGTTCCGCAGGCGGAAGCTGCGGCGGATACTGTGGAAGTAGAGCGTCCAATCCCGCTCTCCGGCGCCGATGTCCGGCCCGCTGTTGGTGAGCGAGATCCGGTAACTGGAGCAGATGGCGCCACCGCCGCCGGCGCGCTTGCACTCTTCGCGCAGCTCCGGACCCACACCCTGGAAGTTAGTGATCACTTCCTGGGTTACCGAGACGTGTTGCGCGATGCGCTCCGCCGCGGTGGCGTCGGATTCATGTTTCTCGCAGGCGGAAAAGACAGAGGCGAGCGCCAGGCTGGCGAGGAGGAGCGGGCGGTTCATGGTTTTTCTCTTATCTTTGTGGATACTGTCTACCATAGCGAAAAAGACAGCGCTGTCAATAGCGGTAAACAAGCACCGCTGGGCATTAGCTACCATGCTGAAAGAAAAAAAGAGGGGCAATAACCCGGAAACTCCGCGAGGGCCTTAGAGCCGCGACAATGCAGTTACTAGATCAAGTTTTCATAGTCGCAGGAAAACACTTGAATAATCCGCAATAAAAACTTTGGCGCGTCGCGGGACATTCCCACCAGCTACTTGAGCGAGAATCTACAAACCCAGAGATGATGCGGGCTGGAAGGGGATGACCCCAATGAAGCAAATATCCACAAATAGGGTTGCAAGGAATGTCGGAGTTATGAGATACAACGGGTCCATTGAGGGTGAGCCATAATAATTTCAACGGTCGTTAAGTGATCGTTCAGCCGAAAAAGTAAGCACCCCGGGGTAGACCAAATGGAATTCCGCCGTATTCGTTTCCGTCCCAGCAAACACCTGCCAGCGGTGTTCACCCTGTTATTGCTTCCCGCCTCCGGTTCCAGTTTCGCCGATGAGCTGTTTATCCCCGAGTCCAACACCGCCCTCAACCTGCAGGCGGACAACGCCTTTTTCGTGGACAGCGCCTTTGGCATGGACAATGCCGCCCTCTACCAGGCGGCGGAAAATCTGCGCAACAACTCCATGGGCACGGTGCAGCGCCAGCTCAACTACCAGTGGTTGCAAATGCACACCAACCCGGACGAATTCAAACCCACCACCGGTGGCAAGGCCCTCAACGAAATCCTCAAGATGGGTTGGAAGACCTACCGCGAGCAGAACAAGCGCCGCAAAGAGAGCGCATTGATCCGCTACACCAGCGGCCACGGCAAGATCGGCAAGTCCATGGACTACGACGTGCGCCTGTCGGACGACAAGTTCAAATTCTCCTTCGAGTACGAATTCTGACCCCACCGGATGTCGCTGGCTTTTTGCGGGACCGTCCGCAAGAGGAACCTCTCGGATAAGCCCCAGGGCGGATTCACCGCGTGTCCCCCAGAAAGCCAGCGGTAACAGGACCCCATCTTCAACTTAGTGCCACCTCCTACATTTGTCCCAGCGCTTTGTTAGAATCTCCGCCACCTGTACCGGCGGAGACTGCTGTGAACGCCCCCCCAACCTTTTCCCAACTGCCCCGCGCCGGCGTCGGCCGCCGTCTGGCGGCGCTGGTTTACGACACCCTGATCATCCTCGGCCTGCTGATGGTATACGGCTTTCTGGCGATGCTGGTCGCATCCGCGGTGGTGGGCCTGGAGTGCCAGCCGGAGGAGCTGGACTACAGTCCTTGCGTGAGCGGCCCGCTGTTCCAGGTGGGAATGGTGGCGGTGATCGCCGGGTATTTTGTCTGGTCCTGGCATGCCGCGGGCCAGACCATCGGTATGCGCGCATGGCGCTTGCTGCTGGCCAGTCCGGACGGCGTGCAGTTGAGTTGGCGCCAGTGCGCCCTGCGCGCCCTGGTGGGGGCCCTTTCCCTGGCCTGTGCCGGCGCCGGTTACTTCTGGGCCTGGACCCGCGAGGACAAGGCCAGTTGGCACGACCTGGCCTCCGGTTCCGAAGTGCGTTTGCTACCGAAGAAGAAGGGTTAGTGGTGAATGGAACTAAGTTAAGCCTATAAACTTGATGCGAAGGGCCTGATGCCGGGGCTTCTTTGCGGGACTGTCTGCGAGAGGGACCTCGCGGACAAGCCTACAGGGACGTATTCACGGCGTGTCCCGTAAAGAAGCCCCGGCAGCAGGTCCGCCCCAAAGCCTTAACTTAGCACCATTCGGGTTAGTGGTTAGTGTGGTGTGGGGTACTGACCATTAACCACTTTACCGGGCTCGCCTGAGCAGCCACCACCCTACCGCGAAGCACATCAATATCGGCAACAATACGGCGATAAATGGCGGGAAACCGAATACCAGGGAAGACGGGCCGAGCATATCCTGCACGGTCTGGAACACGATGCCCACGATCACACCGGTAAATACCCGCAGGCCGGTGGTCACTTCTCTCAGCGGCCCGAAGATAAACGAGATGGCCACCATCACCAGGCTGGCGATGGTCAGCGGCTGCAGCAGCTTTTTCCAGAATTCCAGCCAGTAGCGGCCCGAGTCCTCCCCCTTGCGGTCGAGGAACTGCCCGTAGGACCAGAGATTGCGCGGCGAAAGATCCGAGGGCATCGGTACCACCAGCGAGAAGACTTCCGGGGAGATATCCGTGTGCCATACACTCTCGGCCTCCTCGGTGCTTTCTGCACGCTCCGGAGTGAAGCTGGTGGCACGGCTGTTCTCCAGTCTCCAGTGGTCACCACCGAAACGGCCCCGCTCGGAGAAGATTACCCGCTCCAGTTGGCGCTCGCTATCGAAGCGATAGCGGGTGATGCCGAACAGCTCACCGCCGGGCAACGCGGCATTGAAGTGCACAAACTCGTCGCCCTCCTTCAACCACAGCCCGTGCTCCAGGCCTCCCGCTTCCAGTTCACCCAGGGCGACGGACTTGCGGTTCTCCGCCTCCTGGTTGGTCTGCGGAATTACAAACTCTGCCAATATCATACCCAGCGCGATCAGCAGTATCAGCGGCTTCATCACCGCCCACGCAATGCGCCCGATGGACACGCCGGAGGCCCGCATCACTGTGAGTTCACTGGTACCGGCGAGAGTTCCCAGGCCCACCATGCAGCCCACCAGGGCGGAAAAACCCAGTTGGTCGTAGACCCGGTCCGGCAGCGTCCAGCCTACATATTCCAGCGCGTTGACAAACTGATAGCTGCCCTCCAGTTCGCCCAACTGGTCGACGATGGCGAAAATCACATCCAGCCCCAGGATCACCATAAGCACTGCGGCCACTGACAGGGCAACGGTGCGGCCGATATAGCTGTCCAGTCTACGCATCATCCACTGCCTCTGAATCGTCGGGTCGCGCGGGGCAGCGGCGCCGCTCGCGCCCCCCCAGCAGCAACAGCCCCAAAATCAGGAATGGCGGGTGCACCAGCCAGATGGCGGCGGGATTGCCGATCTTGCCGTCCTCAATAGCGCCGCGCACACCCTGCAGGATCACCAGATAGGTGATATACAGCAGCACCGCGGGAATCATTTTGGCATAGCGCCCCTGGCGCGGGTTCGTACGGGAAAGCGGCACTGCCAGCACGGCCACCACCAGCACCAACACCGGCAGGCTGAAACGCCAGTGGAGGTTTGCGCGCTCCTCGCGCCCGTCGCTGTGCCACAAATCCAGGGTGGAGGCGGACTCGATGCGGTCGCGGCTTCGCTGGCGCATTTCGGGAATTTCCAGCAGCACCTCATAACTGGCGAATTTCATCAGGCGATAGTCCCGCTGCCCCGGCACCCCCTCATAGCGATAGCCATCGCGCAGCACCAGGTAACGCAGGCCGGTCTCCGGATCTACTTGCTGTACACCCTCCCGCGCCAGGGTGACGGTCTGTTGCGCCGTCTCCGTCTCTGCGCGGCCGGAACTGAGTTCGGCGAGGAACACATCGTACATGGTGGACCTGTCCCGGCTCAGGGCCTTCGCGTAGTAGACCGCCCTATCCCCCTCGGTGGCGACAAACTTCTTCGGCACCAGGTGATCGAACTCGCTGCGTGATTTATCAGCAGTGAGCAGTCCGGAGGAGCGTTCCATACCGGTGGGCGTCAGGTAGAGGCTCATCGCCGCCACCACCAGTGACACCCCCAGTGCCGGCGCCAGGGTGTAACCAAGCAGGCGCCGTTCGCTGAAACCACAGGCGTGCAGCACCGTCATCTCGCTCTCGATATACAGGCGGCCGTAAGCCAGCAGGATACCCACAAAAAAACCCAGCGGCAGCACCAGCTCCAGGAAACCGGGCAGGCGATAACCCATCAGCGAAAAGAGAATATTGGCGGACAGCTCGCCGGCGGCAGCCTCCGCCAGGTATTTCACAAAGCGGCCGCTCATCACCATCAGCAACAAAACAGCGCTGACCGCCAGCGTGGCGAAAAGCAGCTCGCGGCAGAGGTAGCGGAAGATAATCACTGGATGAAAGAATTCCTTGGTGACGGCACGGCGGAAAGACCTTGTGAGAACATTCGTGTGGGGGCCAGGCCCGAAACTGCCCATATGCACAGGGCGACCACGAGGGTCGCCCCTGCAACGCAATTCATTCTGTCCCGGGTTACACTGTGCGCATTATCGCCAAAATTATTTGTCATGTCTTGAATTGAAGGAAAAGGAATTATGCAGTTTACCGCCAAGGTCACCGATATCCGCAAACAGCGCAGCGCCTGCGCCATCATTGCGGCAGATGCCAAGAACCGCCTCACCGCCAGTGGCACCGAGCTGGACGACGCCTGCGGCGGCGCCATCGGCAGGGTCCTCAAGCGCGGCGACCTGGGCAAAAAACTCGCCAGTACTCTGGTACTGACTCCAACGGAAGGTTCCCTCGAACGGATACTACTGGTGCGCAGCGGCGGAGTAGGCAAACTCAGCCAGGCCGACTACCGAAAGCTGGCCGGCGCCAGCGCAAACGCGGTTAAGGGCTACAAAGACTCCTGCAGCTACCTCACGGAACTGGAAGTGTCCGGTGCCGACAGCGCCTGGCAGGCGCAGCAGTTGGCCCTGGCCATGGGTCTCGCCGGCTATAAATTCACCCGCTGCAAGAGCGGCTCCGATAACAGCCCGCTGGTAAGCTTCACCCTGCACGTTCCCGAGCGCAAGCAACTCAAGTCAATCCAGAGCGGCATGGAGATGGGCGCGGCCCAGGCCGCCGGCAGCAACGTGGCCCGCGAACTGGGCAACCTGCCGGGCAATATCTGTACTCCCAATTACCTGGCATCGGAGGCCCGCGCCCTGGCCAAAAAACATACGAAGCTCACCACCACAGTGTTGGACGAGAAAAAAATGCAATCCCTGGGCATGGGGGCCTTCCTCAGCGTCGCCAAGGGCAGCGACGAGCCCCCGGCACTGATCGCCATGCAGTACAAGGGCGGCAAAGCCGGGGCGAAACCCATAGTATTGGTGGGCAAAGGCATTACTTTCGATACCGGCGGCATCAGCATCAAGCCCGGCCAAGCTATGGACGAGATGAAGTTCGACATGTGCGGTGCCGCCAGCGTGTTCGGGGTGATGCACGCGCTGCTGGAACTGCAGCCGGCGATCAATGTGGTGGGCCTGGTGGCGGCGGCGGAGAACATGCCCAGCGGCCGCGCCAGCAAGCCTGGGGACATTGTCACTACCATGTCCGGCAAGACTGTCGAGATCCTCAACACCGATGCCGAAGGCCGCCTGGTACTGTGCGATGCGCTCACCTACGCCGCCAGGTACAAACCGGAAGTGGTGATCGATATCGCCACCCTTACCGGTGCCTGCGTGATCGCCCTGGGCAACCACGCCACCGGCCTCTATGCCAATAAGGACGAACTGGCCGCGAAACTGATCGCCGCCGGCGAGCGCACCGGCGACCGCGCCTGGCATATGCCCCTGTGGGACGAATACCAATCGTCGCTGGATTCCAACTTCGCAGACATGCAGAATATCGGCGGCCGCGAGGCGGGCTCGGTGACCGCCGCCTGCTTCCTCTCGCGCTTTGCCGGGGACTACACCTGGGCCCACCTGGATATCGCCGGCAGCGCCTGGAACTCCGGCGCCAACAAGGGCGCCACCGGGCGACCGGTACCGCTGCTGGTGGAGTATCTGCTGGGTAAATAAACCCGGGAGCGCGGAGCTCCAGCTCCGCCCCACTGTAGGCCGGGTGGCAACCCGATCATGGAACCCTTGGCGGCCCTGATGCCGGTGGCTTTTTGCGGGACACGGGCTAGGCGCCCCCCTTAAATACGTCCCTGTACGCTCGTAATCGGCATCCCTGCCTCACAAATCTGCCGGAGCAGATTTGGACGCCGAAGGCGCCCAAAGGGTGAGCGCCAGGGATGGCGCGAATCATCCGGTCCCGCAAAAAGCCACCGGCATCAGGGCCTTCGCATGGCGCGCATTGCCAGGCCCGATTCTCGATCACGTCTTGGAAAAACCATGACCCGCATAGACTTCTACGTACTCCCCTCCGATCATTCCCACGAGGGCGATATCTTCGCCTGCCGGTTGGCTGAAAAGGCCCATCGGGCGGGTCTGCAAGTGCTGCTGGCGGTGGACGACGCGGATCGCGCCGCACACCTGGACCAGTTGCTGTGGACCTTTCGCGAGGACAGCTTCGTCCCCCACTCCCCCCAGGGGGAGAGTCAACAGGCCCCGGTCGAAATCAACTGCGGTGGGGAACCGGGCCTCCACCACGGCCTGCTGATCAACCTGTGCAGCGAGGTACCCGGCTGGTTCAGCCGCTTCGAGCGGCTGGCGGAGATAGTGATCCAGCAGCCGGAATCCCTGGCCCGCTCGCGCTCCCGCTTCGGCCACTTTCGCGACCGCGGATATCCGTTACAATCCCATCGCATCGGCAGCAACTAATCTCCAGCGACACAGACCTCAGCCATGTCCGGTCGAAAAAACAAAAACCGCAAGCAGCGCGGGCAGTCGGCAGAGCTTCTCAACGAACTGCACTCCATCCGCGACCTGCTCGGCAGCGACGAAATCGGCGATATCCCCCTGCTCGACCAGGTGGCCGAACCCGCGCCGAAACCGCCGCAGGCCGCGCCTGTGCCGGCCCGACAGCCGCTGCAGGAGCCCCTGGACGTGAGCGAGCTGCCGATCCTCTTCTCGCCGGTGGACGAGGAACTCCCGGAGGACTATCGGGCCGAGCTGGGTGAAGCCGAGCGCGAACTCCTGCGCCCGCTGCAGGACCTGCCCAAAAAGGCAGAGGCCGACAAGCCGCAGGGCGAGCTGTTTGCAGCGCCTGCCGCTGCTCCCGGCGAGAACCCGTTTCTTCCCGCGCATATCCGCGCCCGCCTTACCGGCGGCCGGATGCCAAAAGCGGAACCGGAGCCGGAAGCCCAGCCCGAACAACAAGAGCCCCAAACGGCCCCCGCCCCCGAGGAAGACGTCCCACCCCCCTCCCCTGCTGCCCCGGCGGAGCCAGCGGCCAACGCCTCGCGGGAAGAGCGCGATCGCCAGCGCCAGCAGCTGATCGACCATCTGGTGGCCAAGCAGTTGCCCGAACTGGAGCGACAGCTGCGCGAGCGGATTGCGCGGATGGTCGACGAACTGGAAACCAAGCGCTGACTTCTAAGAGCCTGTTTGAATTCTTCGTTTTCCCACCCAAGGTACGGGACCGGGTGGGGTGCCTAAATGCAGACCTGAATGGCACTAAATAAAGCGATGGCCATGATGCGAAGGGCCTGATGCCGGGGGCTTTTTGCGGGACTGTCTGCGAGAGGGACCTCGCGGACAAGCCTCCATGGATGGATTAAGGGGGGGCGCCCAGCCCGTGTCCCGCAAAAAGCCCCCGGTAGCAGGGCCGCCCAGGTCTTAACTTAATGCCACTGAATGCAGACCTCCCTTTTGCCGTCCCCGGCCCCGGCGGTATAATTCCCGCCTTTTTGGCGCAGCCAATACCGGCCTGCAGACGCCGCAGCGATTCAACACAAGGTTTCCCCGCCCGCATGGACAAGACATACCAGCCCAACGCCATCGAACAGCAGTGGTACAAGACCTGGGAAGAGAACGGCTACTTCAAGCCCTCCGGCGACACCGAAGCCGATCCCTACTGCATCATGATCCCGCCGCCCAACGTCACCGGCAGCCTGCATATGGGCCACGGCTTCCAGGAATCCATCATGGATGCACTGATCCGCTACCACCGCATGCTCGGCGACAACACTCTATGGCAGGTGGGCACCGACCACGCCGGTATCGCCACCCAGATGGTGGTGGAGCGCCTGCTGGGCGCGGAAGGGATCAGCCGTCACGACCTGGGCCGGGACAAATTTATCGAGAAAGTCTGGGAGTGGAAGCGGGAGTCCGGCGGCACCATCACCCGACAGCTGCGCCGCCTGGGCGCCAGCCCCGACTGGTCCCGCGAGCGCTTCACCATGGACGAGGGCTTCTACAAGGCGGTGCAGGAGGTGTTTATCCGCCTGTACGAGGACGGCCTCATCTACCGCGGCAAGCGCTTGGTGAACTGGGACCCGAAACTGCACACCGCCATCTCCGACCTGGAAGTGCTCAACGAAGAGGAACAGGGCCATTTGTGGCACTTCCGCTACCCGCTCAGCGACGGCTCCGGCCACCTGGTGGTCGCCACCACCCGCCCGGAGACCATGCTCGGCGACACCGCCGTGGCGGTACACCCGGAGGACGAGCGCTACCGGCACCTGATCGGCAAAACTATCAGGCTGCCCCTGGCGGAGCGCGATATCCCGATTATCGGCGACGACTACGTCGACCGCGAGTTCGGCACCGGCTGCGTAAAGATCACCCCGGCCCACGACTTCAACGACTACGAAATGGGCCAGCGCCACAACCTGGAGCTGATAAACATCCTCGACGCGGATGCCAACCTCAACGACGCGGTGCCGGAAAAATACCGCGGCATGGAGCGCTTCGCCGCGCGCAAGCAGGTCGTCGACGACCTGGACGCACTGGGCCTGCTGGAGAAAATTGAGCCACACACATTGAAGGTGCCCCGGGGCGACCGCTCCGGCGTGGTGATCGAGCCCTGGCTCACCGACCAGTGGTATGTCAAAACCCAACCGCTGGCCGAGGACGCGATCAAGGCGGTGGAAGACGGCCGGGTCAACTTCGTGCCGAAAAGCTACGAAAATATGTACTTCTCCTGGATGCGCGATATCCAGGACTGGTGTATCTCCCGGCAACTCTGGTGGGGCCACCGCATTCCCGCCTGGTACGACGACGCCGGCAATGTGTACGTGGGCCGCTCGGAAAAAGAAATCCGCGAGAAACACAGTCTCGACGACGATCTCAACCTGCGCCAGGACGATGATGTCCTCGACACCTGGTTCTCCTCCGGTCTATGGACCTTCGGCACCCTGGGCTGGCCGGAGGAAACTCCGGAACTGAAGGCCTTTCACCCCTCTTCGGTATTGGTGACTGGATTCGATATCATCTTCTTCTGGGTCGCGCGCATGATGATGCTGACCCTCTACTTCAAGAAGGAGGTGCCCTTCCACACTGTGTATGTACACGGCCTGGTGCGCGACAACCACGGGCAGAAGATGTCCAAATCCAAGGGCAACGTGATCGATCCCATCGACCTGATCGACGGCATCGACCTGGAGAGCCTGGTGAAGAAGCGCACCTCCGGCCTGATGCGCCCCCAGGACGCGTCAAAAATCGAAAAACAGACCCGCAAGGATTTCCCCGAGGGCTTCGCCCCCTTTGGCACCGATGCGCTGCGCTACACCTACTACTCGCTCGCCGCCACCGGCCGCGACATCAAGTTCGACGTGGGCCGGATCGAGGGCTTCCGCAACTTCTGCAACAAGATCTGGAACGCCTCCCGCTATGTGCTGCAAAACTGCGACGGGCAGGATTGCGCCCAGGACGGCAGCGAGGATTTCGAGCTGAGCCTGGCGGACCGCTGGATTATCTCCCAGCTGCAAAAAACTGAAAAAGCCGTGCGCGAGGCGATGGACAGCTACCGCTTTGACCTGGCTTCCCAGGCACTGTACGACTTTATCTGGCAGGAGTACTGCAGCTGGTACCTGGAACTCTCCAAGCCGGTCCTCTGGGACGACTCCGCCTCCGCCGCGGTGAAGAAGGGTACCCGCCGCACCCTGATCCGCGTATTGGAAACCACATTGCGCCTCGCCCACCCGCTGATGCCGTTTATCACCGAGGAGATCTGGCAGCGGGTGAAAACCCTGGCCGGGAAAAGCGGCGACACCATCATGTTGCAGCCCTACCCGGCGCCGAACGAGCACAAAATCGATACGGACGCAGAGGCCGCTGTCGCCTGGCTGAAAGAAGTGATCGAGGGCGTGCGCAATATTCGCGGCGAGATGAATATCTCCCCGGCAAAGAAAATCCCCCTGCTGCTGCGCGGCGGCTCCGACACGGACAGGCAACTGCTGGAACAGACCCGTAACCTGCTCACAAAGCTGGCCAGCCTGGAATCCACTACCTGCCTGAAACAGGGCGAACCCGCCCCCGCCTCCGCCACCGCCCTGGCCGGCGACCTGGAGTTGCTGGTACCCATGGCCGGGCTGATCGACGTGGAAGCGGAAAGCGCGCGCCTGAAAAAAGAAATCGACAAGCTGGAAAAAGAACTCGTCCGGGTGCAGGGCAAACTCAGCAATCCCAAGTTTGTCGATAAAGCCCCGGCCGAAGTAGTGGCCAAGGAAAAGGACAAGCTGGCGGAAATGCAGAGTGCACAAGAGCGCCTGAAACAACAGTTGCAGGCACTCGACAACCTTTGATCTCCAGCTGATCTCCAAATGGTACGGGCGCCCTGCTCAATCGATCAGGGCGAACCTGGCCAAATTGGCAATATTTTTTCTTTTTCCCGCCAGTCCCCGCACACAAAAAGCCCAGCCAGAAGGAAGCCGCGCCAAGTTTCGCGGCTTTCTCCTGTGCACTCCCGCTCAAAGCCGGCAATCCATCTCATCCTAAACCTTACAAATTCTCGACAACGCTTCTAGGATAATTCGGTGCATAGACTGCGGTGCACGCGGGTGGCTTTTCGGCCGCCCACTCAGGAAGTCTCTACAAAAAACATAACAGCAAGGACAAAAACCATGTCTCCATCTTTCTCCAATTGCAAACTGGCCTTCGGCCTGTTGATTTCCACACTCAGTGCCGGTGCCGCCGCCGATCACAGCTGGGGTAACTATCACTGGGCGAGGAACACCAGTTCATTCGACTTGCAGGTAGTGGACAGTGTCACCTCCGACTGGCAGTCGGAACTGAACAACACCCTGTCACAGTGGTCCTCCTCCAGCGTTCTCAACCTGGCGATCACCTCCGGAGATGACACCAGCAATACCCGCAAGCGCTGCCCGATGGTTACCGGGCAGATGCGCGTCTGCAACGCCGCTTACGGCAACAACGGCTGGCTGGGTCTGGCGAGTATCGGCCTGGACAGCAACGGGCATATCGACCAGGGCACCGCCAAGGTGAACGACACTTACTCGTCTTACTGGCAGGACCAGACGGAAAAAAATCACGTAATGTGCCAGGAAGTCGGCCATGTGTTCGGGCTGGGCCACACCAGTGAGGACGGCAGCAGCCAGAGCACCTGCATGGACTACTCCAACGACCCCAACAGCCAGTGGCCAAACCAGCACGACTACCAGATGCTGTCGGATATCTACAATCACCTGGACAGCTACAAAAGTTATGACGATGGCGGCTCTTCCGACGGCGGTTCCTGCAATGCGCCTCCCGGCAAGGGCTGCAACAAAAACAGCAATGGCGCCGTGCCGCTGGGTGTGCGAGTGCACCGGGATCACGACCGGGAGGTATGGGTAGCTGCGCGTAACGACGGTGGGCTCTGGGTCCACCACATACGCCGGGTGCCGGAAGAATACCTGGATCACTAAGCGCTCTGATGCAATTTTCCGGGGCCAAAAGGCCCCGGAAATCACCCCCCCCGAAGTCCGGGAATGTGCCTGTCGCCTAAAATCACAGATTATTACCCTATAAAAAAAAGCCAAGTAATAAGTAATTGTTCCTTATCGGCTCTGGCTTTCATTTCCACAAACCTTTATAAAATTGCTCAGGCGTATAAATAATAATTTCCGCGATATAAATCTTCGCAATTTTAAAGCGGCCAATTTCAACTAATATCCAGAGGCAAATCCTATAGCGGTACCAGTGCAGTAACAGCGATCAACCCAGGGCGCGGACAGCGCCTGTCAGCCTGTCGGGGAGAGAGAAGTTGAATGCAACAACCCTAGTCAACCCGAGCATATGGCCACTGGTGGTCTACTGCCTCGCCGTTTTTGCCCTGATCGCGCTCATGCTGGGTCTCTCCTACTTCCTCGGCCAGCGCCGGCGCGATGCCGCCACCGACGAACCCTTCGAATCCGGCATCATCTCCCAGGGCAGCGCCCGTCTGCGGCTCTCCGTCGGCTACTACCTGGTCGCTATCCTGTTTATCGTCTTCGACCTCGAGGCCATCTACCTGTTCGGCTGGGCCATCTCCTTTCGCGAGACCGGTTTGCTGGGCTTCGTCGAAGCGACTATTTTCATAGTGATACTGCTCGCCGGCCTGGTATACCTGTGGCGCCTGGGAGCGCTGGATTGGGGCGGCAGGCAGAGCAGCCTGGAGAATCGCGAGGAATATCGATAACGACAATAAGGAAGCACTATGCGCTGGCAGTTAACCAAAGCGGAAAATGTCATAGCGAGCAGTGGACGCACAGAGGGCGAAATTTTTTCCGAGGAAATCAAAAAGAATATTCTGCTCACAAAACTGGAGGACCTGGTGGCCTGGGGCAGAGCCAATTCCCTGTGGCCATTCAACTTCGGGCTCTCCTGTTGTTATGTGGAAATGGCCACTGCCTTTACCAGCCGGCACGATATCTCCCGATTCGGCTCCGAAGTAATCCGCGCCACTCCCCGCCAGGCCGACCTGATCGTGATCTCCGGCACAGTGTTCATCAAGATGGCGCCGGTGCTGCAGCGTCTCTACGAACAGATGATGGAGCCGCGCTGGGTGATTTCCATGGGCTCCTGTGCCAACTCCGGCGGCATGTACGACATCTATAGCGTGGTGCAGGGCGTCGACCGCTTTATGCCGGTGGATATCTATGTGCCCGGCTGCCCGCCGCGACCGGAGGCGCTGATGCAGGGGCTTACCCTGCTGCAAAAATCCGTCGCCAAAGACCGCCGCCCCCTGAGCTGGGTGGTGGATGAGCACGGCCCGAGGCAGATTCCCAAACCCAGCCAGCGCGACCTCCACCGGGAGGCGCGTATGTGCGCGGATAAATTGCGCACACCGGATACCGTCTGAATCCAGCGATATAGCCCCCTCTCCCGCAAACGGGAGAGAGGAGTAAAGAATCACTTCCGGGAAAACCCAATGACCGGCGTAATCGCACAGAGCGTCCATATCGAGAACCCCTACAGCGCGGAGGCGGAAGCCTTTATCGGTGATCTGCGCAGGGAATACGGACAGGCCGATTACTGGCTGCAGCCGGACTGCCTCGATATGCCGACTCTTTGGGTGGCACCGGAAACACTGCTGCCGCTACTGCGCCACCTCAAAACGAAAATCCCGCGCCCCTTTTCCATGCTCTACGATCTCAGTGCCATCGACGAGCGCCTGCGGCTTCACCGCGGCAAACGGGAAGCACAGCAGCCCCAGAGCGATTTCACCCTCGTCTACCAGCTGCTCTCGCTGGAGCGGGACCTGTTTGTCCGCATCAAGGTGGCGCTGCCGGAATCCCGCCTGTCGGTGCCCTCCGCCATCCCGGTGTGGGCCTGTGCCAACTGGTATGAGCGCGAGGTGTGGGACCTGTTCGGCATCGAGTTCGTCGGCCATCCCAACCTGCGTCGCATCATGATGCCTTCCACCTGGCAAGGGCACCCCCTGCGCAAGGATCACCACGCGCGGGCCACGGAAGTGGACCCCTACAGCCTTTCGCCGGAAAAGCAGCGGGCGGAGCAGGAGGCTCTGTTATTCAAGCCGGAGGAATGGGGCATGTCCCGCGCCAGCGACAGCGCGGAATTCATGTTCCTGAATCTGGGTCCCAACCACCCCAGCGTGCACGGGGTTTTCCGCGTGGCACTGCAGCTGGACGGCGAGAGGATCGTCGACGCGGTACCCGATATCGGCTACCACCACCGCGGCGCGGAAAAAATGGCCGAGCGCCAGGCCTGGCACAGCTATATCCCCTACACCGACCGCATCGACTACCTGGGCGGGGTAATGAACAACCTGCCCTATGTGCTGGCACTGGAACAATTGGCCGCTATCCCGGTGCCGCCGCGGGCACAGACCATCCGCGTGATGTTGTGCGAATTCTTTCGCATCGCCAGCCACCTGGTGTTCTACGGTACCTTTGCCCAGGACGTGGGGCAGATGTCGCCGGTCTTTTACATGTTCGTGGATCGGGAAAGGCTTTTCGGCATCATCGAGGCCATCACTGGTGGGCGTATGCACCCGTCCTGGTTCCGCATCGGCGGCGTCGCCCAGGACCTGCCGGAAGGCTGGGACAAAATGGTGCGGGAATTCCTCGACTATATGCCGAAGCGCCTGCGGGAATACGAAGGCATGGTGCTGAAAAACAAGATACTGCAGCAGCGCACCCGGGGCATCGGCGTCTACAACACCGACGAGGCGATGGAGTGGGGCGCCACCGGCCCGGGGCTGCGCGCCACCGGCCTGGAATGGGACCTTCGCAAGCGCCGCCCCTACAGTGGTTACGATCAGTTCGAATTCGATATTCCCACCTACGACGGCGGCGACTGCTACGACCGCTGCCGGGTGCGCGTGGAAGAGATGTGGCAGAGCCTGCGCATTATCCGCCAGTGCCTGGACAACATGCCCTCCGGGCCTCACAAGTCGGATCACCCGCTGACCACGCCGCCACTGAAGGCGCGCACCATGCACGATATCGAAACCCTGATCCAGCATTTCCTCAACAACAGCTGGGGGCCGGTGATGCCGGCGGGGGAGGTTTGCGTCGCGGTGGAAGCCACCAAGGGGTTGAACAGTTACCAGATTGTCAGCGACGGCGGCACCAATGCCTACCGCGCCAGAATCCGCACACCATCTTTTCCGCACCTGCAGATGATTCCACTGCTTTCCCGCGGACTGCTGGTGTCGGACCTCATTGCCATTATCGCCAGTATCGATTTCGTGATGGCGGATGTGGACCGTTAGGACTAATTGTTAGGGATGGATTATGTCCAGCGTCTTTGAACCGGAAGTTGTGGAAGTAATGGATTTCAGCAAAGCGGACCGCAGCACCGAAACGCAACTCAGTGCGGAGGAGAAGCGCGAGATAGACGCGGAATTTTCCCACTACGAGGATAAGGCCTCCGTGGGTCTGGAGGCCCTGCGCATCGTGCAAAAGCACCGGGGCTGGATTTCCGACCAGAGCCTGCAGGCGGTTTCCGACTACCTGGATATTCCCCCCGCCCAGTTGGAGGGTGTAGCTACCTTCTTTCAGCTGATCTTCCGCCAGCCGGTGGGCAAAGAGGTGATCCTGTTCTGCAAGAGCGCCAGCTGCTGGATCATGGGCTGCGCAAGGTTGCAGGCGCGCATCGAGCAGAAATTACAGATAGCTCCCGGGCAAACCAGCGGGGACGGAATCTTCACCCTTCTGGAAACCCCCTGCCTGGGGGATTGCGACAAGGCTCCGGTGATGATGGTGGGTGAGGAAATGCACCGCAACCTCACCGAGCAGAGTATCGACGAAATTATCGACAACAAGAAGCGTCGCCATGCTGACGAATCCACTGACTAAAAATATCGGTCCGCAAAATACCGCCATCGACTTGGCAGGCTACCGCGCCGCCGCCGGTTACAGTGGCTGGCGCAAGGCCCTGGCCAGCGATCCGGGTGACCTGGTCAAAACCGTACAGAACGCGGGCCTGCGTGGCCGCGGCGGAGCCGGCTTCAACACCGGGCTTAAGTGGAGCTTCGTTCCCCGGGGCGAGGGCAGTCCAGCGGTTAAGTACCTGGTGTGCAATGCCGACGAAATGGAACCCGGAACCTTCAAGGACCGGCTGCTGATGGAGCGGGACCCTCACCTGCTGATCGAAGGCATGGCCATTGCCGCCTATGCCATCGAGGCTCGCACCGCCTATATATTTATTCGCGGCGAATATCACACGGCCACCGCGCGCCTGGAAAAGGCCATCGCCGAAGCCCGGGAAGAGGGCCTGCTGGGGGAAAACATCCTCGGCAGCGGCTACAGCCTGGAAATACATCTGCATCGCAGCGCCGGCAATTACATTTGCGGCGAGGAGACCGCCCTGCTCAATGCCCTGGAAGGCAAGCGAGCTATTCCGCGGGCCAAGCCACCCTTTCCCCAGGTCAGCGGTCTCTGGGGCAAACCCACGGTGGTCAACAATGTGGAGACCTTCTGCAATATTCCCCACCTGATCGACCTGGGCGTGGACTGGTACAAGAGTTTGGGACGGGGCGAGGACGCGGGTACTAAGCTGTTCGGCGTCAGCGGCAAGGTCAAGAATCCCGGCACCTGGGAACTGCCCATGGGCACGCCGATCCGGGAAATCATCGAAGTGCACGCCGGCGGTATGCGCGACGGACTGAAACTGAAGGGTTTTCTCCCCGGCGGCGGCTCCACGGATTTCCTCGGACCGGAGCACCTGGACCTGCCGATGGATTACGACGTCATCGGCACGTCCGGCAGCCGCATGGGTACCGGCACCATTATTGTGCTGGACGATAAAACCTGCCCGGTGGGCCTGGTGCTCAACCTCACTCAGTTTTTTGCCCGCGAGTCCTGCGGCTGGTGCACACCCTGTCGCGACGGCCTGCCCTGGGCAGTAAAAATTCTGCAGCGCATCGAGAACGGCGAAGGCCGCCCGGAAGACATCGGGTTACTGCGGGAACAGGTCCGCTACATGGGCCCCGGCAACACCTTCTGCGCTCTGGCCCCCGGCGCCGCCGAGCCGATACAGAGCGCATTGAAACTGTTCGAACAGGACTTCGTGGAACATATAGAAAAAGGATGCTGCCCTTACTTGTAGGAGCGGCCGTTGGCCGCTCCTACAGGATCAACAACGGCGACAGAAAAATGGACTGAAAATGCCAACAATAACCATAGACGGCGATGATTACGAAGTAGAGGAAGGGCAAAACCTGCTCAGCACCTGCCTGTCCCTGGGAATCGACCTGCCCTATTTCTGCTGGCATCCGGCCATGGGCTCCGTGGGCGCCTGCCGCCAGTGCGCAGTGATTGAGTACAAGGACGCAGAAGATCACCGCGGCCGACTGGTAATGAGCTGTATGACCCCGGTCAAGGATGGTGGTCTCTACTCGGTCAACGCCGAGCAGGCCCGTGAATTCCGTGGCAGCATTATCGAAGATCTGATGACCAACCACCCCCACGACTGCCCGGTTTGTGAGGAGGGCGGCGAGTGTCACCTGCAGGATATGACCGAGATGACCGGTCACACCAACCGCCGCTACCGGGGCACCAAGCGCACCCACCGCAACCAGTACCTGGGCCCCTTTATCAATCACGAGATGAACCGCTGCATCGCCTGTTACCGCTGCACACGTTTTTACCGTGATTATGCCGGCGGCACGGATCTCCAGGCACTGGGTCGCAACAACCAGGTCTATTTCGGCCGCCAACAGGAGGGTGTGCTACAAAACGGTTTCAGCGGCAACCTGGTGGAAGTCTGCCCCACCGGCGTGTTCACCGATAAAACCTTCAGCAAGCACTACGTGCGCAAGTGGGACCTGCAGACCGCCCCCTCCATCTGTGAACACTGCGCCGTTGGCTGCAATACCGCGCCGGGTGCGCGGGCGGGCTGGGACGGCAAGGACCAGATGCTGCGGCGGGTAATCAACCTCTATCACCGGGAAATCAATGGATATTTCCTCTGCGACCGCGGCCGTTTTGGCTACGACTATGTCAACAGCGACATGCGCCTGAAAACCGTGCTGGCCGCGCGAACGGATACATTGATCGAGTCCACCGCCGCGCGCGGCGAAAAAATTCACGGCGAGATTCCCCCGCGGGAAGCCGTCGAACGGCTGGGCCAAACCCTGGGCCAGGCACAGAAAGGCCAGCGCCGGCTGATCGGTATCGGCTCACCGCGCGCTTCCCTGGAAAACAATTTCGCCCTGCGCCAGCTGGTGGGCCCCGACAATTTCTATGCGGGCCTGGCGGAGCGGGATCTGCACCTGCTGCATCTGGTCGACGCCATACAACGGGACCCGCGCACCCACAGCCCCACAATCCCGGAGATAGAGAACGCCGACGCGATACTGATCCTGGGCGAGGATATTTCCAACACCGCACCGCGCGTCGCGCTGGCGGTGCGCCAGGCCGCCCGCAATCGGCAACGGAAGCAGGCACGCGAACTGAAAATTCCCCAGTGGCAGGACGCTTCGGTGCGCCAGCTGGATGGCGACCCCAGCCCGGTTGCCCTCGCCGGATTTGAGGACAGTGGCCTCGACGATATCGCCAGTAGCCGCTTTCACGGCACTCCGGAGGAAATCGCCACCTTTGGCCATGCCCTGGCGCAGTTGATTGCCGGAAAACAGCCCGCGGAAGTGTCTCCGGAATATTTGGAGATGGCACAGAAAATTTCCGAAGCCCTGAGCGCGGCGGAACGGCCGCTGGTGATTTCCGGCTGCGGCTGCCGGAGTGGAGACGTACTGCAGGCGGCTGCGCAACTGGCCACCGCACTCGCGGACAGGAATTCCAGTCCCTGCGCGCTCTATCTAGCCTGCCCCGAAGTCAACAGCCTCGGGCTCGCACAACTGTGCACAGACGATAAAAAAACCCTCGACCACCTGCCCGGCGCACTGCAGGCGGAAAGCGAAGCGCAAAATCCCAGCAGCGTAATCGTGCTGGAAAACGACCTCTGTCGTCGGGTGGATACAGCCACCGCGGACGAGATTTTTTCCCTCGCCGATGAATTGATCGCGCTCGATCTTCTGCACAACCGGACTACCCGGCGGGCCGATCTGGTGCTCCCCGCCGCAGCCACTGCAGAATCCCAGGGCACGGTGATCAATAGCAACGGCCTGGCACAGCGCTTCTACGCTGTTTACGAGGGCCCGGGCTACATCCAGGAAAGCTGGCGGTGGCTGGCTGATGCGGCTGCCTTTTGCCCGGAAAGCAATGCCCTTATCAGAACTATCGCCGATTGGAAACACTGCCACGATCTGAACCAGGCTATCGCGGAAACACTTCCGGAACTGGAAGTGGTTGCAGACCTGGGTCCGGACGAGGATTTCCGCATCGATGGCCTGGAAGTCGCCCGGCAGAGCCACCGCTACAGCGGGCGCACGGCAATTTACGCCGACAAATCGGTTGCGGAACACAAGCCGGTCAAAGATCCCGATGCGCCGCTGGTGTTCTCCATGGAGGGCATTCAAGACCCGGATAAATCACCTCTGCAAGCGAATATCTGGTCCCCCGGCTGGAACTCCAACCAGGCACTGCACAAATTCCTGCAGGGAATCGGCGGCAAGCGGCGCTGCGGAAATGGGGGAAGGAAAATACAACGCGCGTCCAGGTCTCTACCGGACTGGAAACCTGCAGTAAACCCGGCTGGAGAGGCAGAGGGATTTCTTCTGCTTCCTATCTATCGGATGTTCGGCTCCGGCGAACTGAGTGCCATGGCTCCCGCCATTGCCAGCGTTATTGCCCAACCCTTTGTACTGATCAACCGGCACGACGCAAAGCGCCTGGATATCGACGCCGGAGATCCGCTGGAAATCACTGTCGGCGGCGACCGCTGCCAGCTTATCGCCGAAGTCTCTGACACTATTCCCACCGGCAGCCTGGGCGTCCCCTATGGCTTTCCACAGGTGGAGCCGCTGGGCACAGATACTCCGGCCAGGGGCCGGCTACAGGTGGCGCAACCGGAAACCGGAGGTGACCGATGAACACATTCCCCTGGATTGCGCTGCTCAATATCTTCGGTGTGCTCACGGTGGCGGTGCTGCTGGCTGCGCTGCTCACCTGGGGCGAACGCCGCCTTCTGGGCTTCTGGCAGGACAGGCCGGGACCGAACCGGGTGGGCCCCTTCGGCACACTTCAAGTAGTTGCGGATATGATCAAGCTTTTTTTCAAGGAGGATTTCGTTCCCAGATTTGCTGACATTCCCGTGTTTGTACTCGCCCCCACTGTGGTGATGGCGGCCATGCTACTAGGGTTTGCGGTGATTCCCGTGTCTCCGGCTATTGGCGTAATCGATCTCAATGTGGGACTGCTGTTTTTCCTCGCCATGTCATCCATAGCGGTATACAGCGTGGTTCTCGGCGGCTATGCCTCCAACAACAAGTACGCACTCCTGGGCGGCCTGCGTGCCGCTGCCCAGACAGTTTCCTACGAAGTGTTTATGGGTTTGAGCCTGATGGGTGTGGTAATGATGTCCGGCAGCTTCAACCTGCGGGAAATCGTACTGGCCCAGGAAAATACCTGGTTTGTACTGCCGCAGTTTATCGGCTTCCTGGTGTTTTTTATTGCCGGGATCGCCGAGAGCCACCGCCTGCCCTTCGATCTTCCGGAGGCGGAGCACGAGCTTACCGCCGGCTTTCACACCGAGTATTCGGGCATGAAATTTGGTATGTTTTTTGTGGGTGAGTACCTGTCGGTAATCTTGATCTCCGCACTTATCACCACACTGTTTCTCGGCGGCTGGCTGGGTCCCTGGTTGCCACCGGTGGTTTGGTTTTTATTGAAGACCAGTGTACTGATCGCACTATTTATCCTCTTGCGCGCCGCCCTGCCACGCCCCCGGTACGACCAGCTGATGCATTTCGGCTGGAAATTTATGCTGCCGCTGTCCCTGGCCAACCTGCTTATTACAGCGGGAGTACTGCTATGGATTCAATAACGAGGGAGGCCTGCCATGATCGCTAGTCAGCTGCGCAGTATGTGGTTGGTGTTCAAACACCTTTTCAGTCGCAACGTCACAGTACAGTATCCGGACGAAAAACCCTACCTGGCACCGCGATACCGCGGGCGCATCGTACTCACCCGCGATCCGGATGGCGAGGAACGCTGTGTGGCCTGCAACTTATGCGCGGTAGCCTGCCCTCCGGATTGTATCTCCCTGCAGAAAACCGAAGACGAAGACGGCCGCTGGCGCCCGGCGTTTTTCCGCATCAACTTCTCCCGCTGCATCATGTGCGGCCTCTGTGAAGACGCTTGCCCCACCTACGCCATACAGTTGACCCCGGATTTCGAGATGTGCGAGTACGACCGCCAAAATATGGTGTACGAGAAAGAGGACCTGCTGATCAGCGGGCCGGGTAAGTACCACGATTACAGTTTCTACAATGTGGCCGGCAAGGCGATCGACGGCAAGGACAAGGGGCAGGCGGAGAACGAGGCTGAACCGGTGAACATAAAGAGCCTGAATCTATGACTAATTGTAAAAGAAAGCTCCCCTCTCCCGCTTGCGGGAGAGGGGAGTAGGAGAGCTCCCCTCCCCCACTTACGGGGGAGCGGGAACACCCACAAAATCAGAACAACGGAAAAAATAAAATCATGTACTTCTATCTAACCGCCCTGGTCGCCATAGCCTCCACCACCATGGTGATCTTTAACCGCAACGCAGTCCACGCCCTGCTCTACCTGGTGGTCTCCCTGCTTGCGGTGGCGGTAATTTTTTACCAGTTCGGCGCGCCCTTCGCCGCGGCACTGGAGGTAATTGTCTACGCCGGTGCCATCATGGTGCTGATCGTGTTTGTGATCATGATGCTCAACCAGGGAGACAAGGCAGTGGCCCAGGAGAGCCAGTGGCTTCGCCCGGGAATCTGGTGGGGTCCGGGCCTGCTCTCGGCCATTCTTCTCCTGCAACTGATTTTTATGCTGCGCGGCGGGCAGGTGGCCGACACTACGGCGCTGAATTACGTCGGTCCCAAAGAAGTGGGGATAGCGCTGTTCAGCCGCTACGTACTGGCGGTGGAACTGGCCTCCATGCTGCTGCTGGCGGGGCTGGTGGGAGCCTTTCATCTGGCGCGGCAGAAGCGCAGGGAAGAGAGTGGGGTACAAGATGCCGATTGAAACCATTGCCGGTGGTGCCATGCACCAGGGACTGATCCTCGCGGCCACCCTGTTTTGTCTCGGATTGGCCGGACTTCTGGTGCGGCGCAATATCATGTTCATGCTGATGTGCATCGAGATCTGCACCAACGCCGCGGCACTGGCATTCGTAGTGGTGGGCGCTCATTGGGGCAATGCGGACGGCCAGGTAATGTACATCTTTGTGATTACCCTGGCCGCGGCTGAAGTGGCTATCGCGCTGGCGCTGGTACTGCAATTCTACCGGCGCAGGCACACCGTGGATGTGGACCAACTGAACGGAATGCGAGGTTGATATGCGGGAACTGACCGGCTGGATTCCACTGCTGCCCCTACTGGGCTTTTTGATACTGGCCGCGGTACCACTGTTCACCCGGCGCGAACTGCCGGAAAAAGTCAGCGCCACCATCGGCGTCGCCTCGGTGGGCCTGGCAGCACTGGTGACCGCTGCAATCGCTCCACAGTTTTTCAACGACTCCGCCTATGTTTACTCTGTCTCGTTGTGGTCCTGGCTGGATGTGGGCGGGCTGTCACTGGGAATTGATTTTTACCTGGACTGGCTGACTTTGGTAATGCTGGGTGTGGTAACCGGTGTGGGGTTTCTGATTCACCTGTACTCCGCCGGCTATATGCGCGGCGATCCCGGCTACCGCCGCTATTTCGCCTACCTGAACCTGTTTGTGTGCGCCATGCTGCTCCTGGTAATGGCGGACAACCTGGTGCTGCTGTACCTGGGCTGGGAGGGGGTGGGCCTGTGCAGCTACCTGCTGATCGGTTTCTGGTATCGGGACCCGGTCAACGGCGCCGCCGCACGCAAGGCGTTTATCGTCACCCGCATCGGCGACACCGCCATGGCCATCGGCCTGTTTCTGCTGTTCAGCCAGTTCGCCACCCTGAATATCCGCGAACTGCTCGCGGCCGGCAGCGCGCCGCAAGCCGATCCGCAAACACTCACCCTGGCCGCACTGCTGCTGTTGGGCGGCGCCGTAGGCAAGTCCGCACAGCTGCCGCTGCAGACCTGGTTGCCGGATGCCATGGCCGGCCCCACCCCGGTCAGTGCATTGATCCATGCGGCCACTATGGTTACGGCCGGCGTCTATCTGATTGCGCGCATGCACACGCTCTTCGCACAGTCGCCAATGGCGATGATGGCCGTTGCCACAGTGGGTGCACTCACCCTGCTGCTGGCGGGCTGCAGTGCGCTGGTGCAGACGGATATCAAGCGAGTGCTCGCCTATTCCACCATCAGCCAGATCGGTTATATGTTTCTCGCCCTTGGGGTCGGTGCCTGGTCCGGGGCCATTTTCCACCTGATGACCCACGCCTTCTTCAAGGCACTGCTGTTCCTGGCCGCCGGCTCGGTGATCCTGAGCCTGCACCACGAGCAGAATATTTTTGCCATGGGCGGGTTGCGCCGGAAAATTCCGTTTACCTTTTCCTGCTTCCTGATCGGCTGCGCCTGCCTGGCCGCACTGCCGTTCACCTCCGGGTTTTACAGCAAGGACCGGATTCTGCTACAGGCCTGGGAGCAGTTTCACGGCTTCAACTGGATCTGGTTGGCGGGTGTTCTCGGCGCACTGATTACCGGCGTCTATAGCTTTCGCCTGCTGTTCCTGGTTTTTTTCGGCAGGGAGGGCAGCGCCTCCAGCCATTGCGAGGATGCCAATACACGGGGAATGGTCCTGCCGCTGCTGCTGCTGAGTGTGCTTGCACTGTTTGGCGGAGTTCTGGCGCCCCCACTGCAGTCCGTCTTCGGAGCTGCCGCCGCCGGGCATCCGCAAATATGGGTTGAATGGATTGCCATTGCCGCACCCATTCTGGGAATTCTGTTTGCCTGGTGGCTTTTCCGCCGCGGCAGCTTCGGAGAAACGCAGACTGGCATCAACCTCTGGTGGCAGAGGGGCTGGGACTTCGACCGTCTGTATGAGGCTGTATTCAGCAAACCGTTTTTATGGCTGGCGCACGCCAACCGCGGCGACTTTGTGGACGGTGGTTACCGCGGCGTGGCCGCGGCCAGCCGCCTGCTGAACCTCGGTGCCAGCGCCTCACAAACTGGCCAGATACGCTGGTATATGGCGAGCTTTGCACTGGGCTCGATTCTGATTCTCGCTCTACTGGTGGCACTATGACCCTGATCGCAATTATCGCGGTACTCTTTCTCGGCGGCGCTCTCGCCTGGCTGCTAGAGCGATCTGTCGAAGGGGGCAGCCGCTGGGTAACCCTGGCAAGCCTCCTCCTCAGCTGTGTGCTCCTGGCCAGCTACTGGCCGCAATTTTCACAGGCCGCCGGAGAGGGCTGGTGGGACAGCGTCCAGGCCCCCTGGATACCCCGATTCGGTATCAGTTTCTTTCTCGCCCTGGACGGTCTGAGCTTTTTGTTGCTGGCATTGACCCTGGCCATGGGTCTGTTCGGACTGATCGCCTCCTGGGACCAGATTCAATTTCGCCGCGGTTTTTTCTATTTCAATTACCTCTGGACCCTGGCGGGTGTGGCCGGCGTTTTTACCGCCATGGACCTGTTCCTGTTTTTCTTCTTCTGGGAAGTGATGCTGATTCCCATGCTGTTCCTGATTGCGGTGTGGGGCTACGAGCAGCGGATTTTCGCCGCGATCAAGTTCTTCATTTTCACCCAGGCCAGCAGCCTGCTGATGCTGGTGGCCATAGTGGCTCTGGTCTATATCCACTACAACGCCAGCGGCCAGGTAACTTTCAATTATCGGGAACTTATGGATTCCGAGATCCCCGCGGGCATGCAGTACTGGCTGATGCTGGGGTTCTTTATCGCCTTTGCGGTAAAACTGCCCGCAGTGCCGCTGCATCCCTGGCTTCCCGATGCGCACACCCAGGCGCCCACCGCGGGCAGTATCCTGCTGGCTGCAATTCTGCTCAAGACCGGTGCCTACGGCCTGCTGCGCTTTACCCTGCCGCTCTTTCCCGAGGCCAGCGCCGCCTTTGCGCCGCTGGCCATGGCCATCGGGGCGATCAGCGTGGTCTACGGGGCGATTCTCGCCTTCGCGCAACAGGATATGAAACGGCTGGTGGCCTATTCCAGTGTCAGCCATATGGGTTTTGTGCTGCTGGGAATCTACGCCCTCAATACCATCGCCATCCAGGGCGCGGTGATGCAGATGATCGCCCACGGTCTGAGCACCGCCGCTCTCTTTGCGCTGGTGGGCGCGCTGCAACAGCGACTGCATACCCGGGATATGGCGCAGATGGGTGGGCTCTGGGCGCGTGTGCCCAAGCTGGCTGCCATTGCGCTGTTTTTTGCCGTGGCCTCACTGGGTCTTCCGGGGCTGGGCAATTTTATCGCCGAGTTCCTGGTGCTGGTCGGCAGCTTCCCGGTCAACCGCTGGCTCACTGTGATTGCCGCCCTGGGTTTGGTGGGCGCCGCACTCTATGCACTGTGGATGATGCAACGGGTGTTTTTTGGCGAGGGAAAAAAGGCAGAGGAGGACAGTAAAGTCCACGACCTGAATGCGCGGGAAGCCACAGCGTTACTGGTGCTGGCGGTCGGCCTGGTTTTCCTCGGGCTGCGCCCGCAACCGGTGTTCGATACCGCTGAGCCGGCGGTGACGTACCTGTTGGAACAAATGGAAAGCGCAAATTCGGTAGCGGAGTCCAGCCCTCCGGACAGTGGCTCCAACCTTGTCCCGGCAAAAGGTACCACCAGCACAACCGTTTTGAATACCGTGGCATCCGGGAGTGAAACCCCATGAACACCCAGGAACTTTTCGCCATTCTACCGCTGCTGGTACTGAGTGCCGGTATCGTGATCCTGCTGTTGCAGGTGTCCTTTATCCGGGGCCACCGGGCCGCGCTGGCCACCACGCTGGTGGTACTGATTTCGGCCTGTGCGGCCTGCTTCGCGGTGGCCGGCCAGGTATCCCGGGGGCCGGGCAGCATTGGGGTCACGGGGTTGCTGCTGGTGGACCACTACGCCCTGTTCTTCTGCCTGCTGCTCCTGTTCTCCGCAATCGCCGTGGCGGTACTGGGATTCAATTACCTGAAACACCGCAGCGACAGCACAAGCTACCCCGAGGAATTCTATATCCTCTTGCTGCTGATGATACTGGGAGCCAGCACCCTGGTCTTTGCCAGCCACTTCGCCAGCTTTTTCCTGGCCCTGGAACTGATGAGCCTGTCGCTCTACCCGTTGCTCGGCTTCGCGGTCAGCGGCGACCTGTCGCCCGAGCGGGATCAGCTGCTATCGCTGGAATCCGGGTTCAAATATTTGCTGCTCTCCGCGCTCGCCACCGCCCTCGGCCTGTTCGGTATCGCATTGATCTACGCCGCCAGTGGCGCCCTGGATTTTTCCGGTATAGCGCTGGCCGCGCGACAGTTCGGCCAGGATTCCCCGCTGATGCTCGCCGGTTTGGCTCTGCTGCTGATCGCCATGGCATTCAAGCTGTCATTGGTGCCTTTCCATATCTGGACCCCGGACGTCTACCAGGGCGCTCCCACCCCGGTCACCGCCCTGATCGCCACCGTGGGAAAAGGAGCCGTGGTGGCGCTGCTACTGCGCTTCTTTGCCGGTGTGGACCTGTTCGCCCTGCCCGCGCTCACCACCCTGCTGGCGTTTATGGCGGTGGCAAGTATGTTGATCGGCAACCTTCTGGCATTGCTACAAGGCAATATCAAGCGATTGCTGGCCTACTCCTCCATCGCTCATATCGGCTATCTGTTCGTCGCTTTCCTGATGGGCAACAGCGCTTTCGGTATCGAGGCCGTGGCCTATTACCTGGTGGCCTACGTGGTTACCACGCTCGGTGCCTTCGCTGTAGTCAGCCTGGTAGCGGACTCGGCGCTGGCGCACACGCCGGGAGGGGGGCACCCGATCGGCGACACTGCAAACGATCCCTTCCATCGGGACTATTACCGCGGCCTCTTGTGGCGCTCTCCTTGGTTGGCCGGTTGTCTGGCGGCCATGCTGCTGTCTCTGGCCGGCATACCGCTAACCATCGGCTTTGTGGGCAAGTTCTATATTTTCGCCGCCGGAGTGCAGGGGCAGATGTGGTTCCTGCTGGCGGCGGTAATCCTGGGCAGTGCACTGGGGCTCTACTATTACCTGAGGCTGCTGCTGGTGATGTTGCAGCGGGAAGAGCCATCTCCTTCCGGCGCCGGTGGCGCGATACAGCTGGCGGTATCCGGCCGACTGCTGATGTTCTCCCTGACTGCCGTATTGCTGGTATTCGGTATCTTTCCGCAAATCTTGATCAACTGGATAAATGCACTATAAATGTATCAAAGGGCGATGATTGACGAGACTGCTTTGCCACCATAACGACATGACAAAGGCAAGTTCATGAAAACTTTCAAACAGGCGTATGAAGTGCTCAAGGACGCGCGCAAGTTCCATCTGGATATGGCCGACCTGTACGAAGAGCTTCTGGAAAAGTCCACCGACAAACGCACCCAGCTACTGCTCAAGCATATGCTGGAGCACGAACAGCGCATGGCCAAAAACCTGGAAAACTATAGTGAGATTGCCAAACACAAGGTCATGCAAACCTGGCTGCAGTACACCCACGAAGAATCGGCCGAGGATTTCGTCAAGCACCTGCATTTGAGCGACTCTCCAAACATCAAGGAAATCAACAATCTGGGGCGAGAAGTGGACCGCTATTTCCACGATCTTTACGAAGCCGTATATGGCGCCATCGAATCGGCAGAAGTAAAAGAGGTTTTCGAGGACCTGAAGCAGATACAGGACAAGGAGCGGATTACCCTGTCGATGGCCACCAATTCATTGTGGGATATGTAGCAGACATACTACCGGGTCGGAAGGAAAGGATACCCCTCTCCCGGGACACGGGCTGGGCGCCCCCTTAAATACATCCCTGTACGCTCGTAACCGGCATCCCTGCCTCATACGGTCCCGGGAAAGGGGTATCTTTCCCTTCCGCCTTATTAGTATCTCCATCTTTGTGATCTTTTCTCATAAAAAAATCCCCGCTATCGAAGCGGGGATTTTTATTTTTGCACTCTTTAGAATTCGTAACGAGTGCGAATATAGTAGAAGCCTCCGTCAAATCCGAAAGGTGAGAACTGGCTGTAGCGGTTGCCCACCCCGTCTGCAGCACCGGGATTCTCTTCAGGAGTTTGATCCAGAAGGTTCTGCGCCCCGATAATTACAGAAGTCTTTTCGCCGAAGTTGTACCCGACTTCCGCATCGACGATATACTCGCCGCTATAAACCTGGACATCCTCAGAATCAAACCAGTCGTCGTAGTAACTGACTCTGGCCATAAATCTCCAGTCGGCGAGCAGAGTGTTTGCAGACAGGTTCCAGCGGGATTCCGGCAAACCTTCTTCCAACTCCCGAACACGGGTAGCGTCAACGGTTTCCGGTGTGAAGCGGTCGACTTTGGTGTCGGTCTTGTTGTAGGCGAGACTGAAGCTGGTGCTATCACCAATGGCCTCCGTCATATAGCTGGCTACGATATCAAACCCTGTGGTGGTGGTATCGAAGTCGTTGGTAAAGAAACGGAAGTTCTGCAGGTTGGCGGCGCTGGTCACCCCGGATGCAACCAGACTGTCGATTTCCGCCTGGGTCAGCGAATAGAGCTGGGAGGGAGCGATACGGTCTTCCACTTCGATATTGAAATAGTCGATGGTGATATCCACAGGTCCCAGGGACAGCACCGTGCCCACCGTCCAGTTGGTGGATTCCTCCGGATCGAGTGCTTCGCCACCGCGGAGCTGTGCCACCGGGTTGGTGGGCGGAATCGTACCGTTGTTTACCAGGTCACCCAGCTCCAGGTCGAATTCTGTGGAAACGTTGAAGGCATTGGACTGCCCCGGTGTCGGCGCGCGGAAGCCGGTACTGTAGGCACCGCGCAGCATAACGCTATCGCTGATGTCGACACTGGTGGCCAGTTTGAAATTGGTAGTGGTGCCGAAGTCTTCAAAATCCTCGAAGCGCACCGCCAAACCCACCAGCCAGGGGTCCAGGATACTCGCTTCCATATCCACATAGGTGGCGATGTTGGAGCGACTCCACTGGCCGCCGGCCAGGGGACCGAAGCCGGGGAAACCGTTGGCGGCGGCGCTGAAGCCCTGGTCGGCCAGGGGACCAATTTCATAGGAGGCCTGGTCGCCGGTGGTGATCTCGAACACTTCGTCGCGCCACTCGAAACCGGTGGCCAGGCTCAGGTCCGATGCCAGGCCGACATCGAATCCCTTGACGAAATCGATATTGAAATTCTTTTCCAACTGGGTGTAAGCGCCCGGATCAAAGGAAGTCGGGCTCTGCGGCCCCAGGGAGGCGTTGACGGTGTTGTAGATAAAGAAATCCACATCGCTGTAGCCCAGGCCGGCGCTGATATCATAGTTCCAGCCACCGTCTGTCTCTCCTCGAACGCCCGCAACACCGGCCAAGTCGGTAACATCACCGCCAAAGCGCGGGGTGAAACCGCCGGGAAACATTTCCTGAAAGGAAAAGCACTCATCGCTCGCCATTGCATCTGCATGGCTCATGCCGGCGCAGCTGTCGAGGCCGTTGCTGGGATCGAGATCGCCAACCAGGGGATCATCGCCGAGAGCGAAGACCCCACCCCTCGTCTCCGGATTGCGGAAATAAAAGCCGCCGTCCACGTGTTTACTGCCATAGTTGCCGAATGCGTAAAACTCCTTGCTTCCGTCCAGGTCGACCCCCAGGTTGACCACCGCCTTGAGATCGTCGTCGATTTCCGGGCGTCCCCAAACCTGGGCGGGATCGGCGACCGCAGTATTGCCGGCTTCGACCAGCGCGGCGGCATCATTGCGCTGCACACTCCGGTCGGTGGCATCGGAACTGCCGTATTCAAAACTGACATTGGCAAAACCGTTGGCGGTAAACGGCATGCCGTAGTTGCCGGACACCGTGAACTGTGTCCCGTCGCCCTCAAAGAACTCGCCCGCTTTCACTTCAATGGAACCGCCGTCCGGAGAATCTTTCAGCTTAAAGTTCATCACCCCGGCAATTGCATCGGAACCGTACTGGGCCGCCGCGCCGTCGCGCAGCACTTCCACTTGCTGCAGAGCGATGGCGGGAATCTGGGAAATATCCGGCCCCTGGGCGCCATCGGAGACACCGTTGCCCAGCCAGGCAATCACCGCAGCGCGGTGACGGCGTTTGCCATTTACCAGCACCAAAGTGTGATCCGGGGCAAGGCCGCGCAGGTTTGCCGGACGGACAAGGCTCGCCGCATCGCTGATCGGCTGGTTGTTAACGTTGTACGAGGGTACTATGTTGCGCAGCAGGTTATTGAGATCGGTATCTCCCTGGTTCGCAAAATCCTCTCCGGTGATGATATCGATAGGGACGGCCGAGTCTGTCGCCGTACGACCTTCGACCCGGGTACCGATGGTAATCACCTCCTCAAGGACTTCTTCCTGGGCAATCAGTGGATTGGATGTGGCGGCAATGGCCATCGCCAGTAGAGAGGGGACCCCGAGGTGTCTGTGGTTTTTCATAAAAGCTCCCTTGAACTCTTTTATTTATATGCATGCGTCTTTGCATGCAGGTATGAAGACTTCCACAGGGCCGATGCAAAAACTGTGACATAAAGCTGCAATTTTTCCGGCAAATTCAATCTGGATATTGTTTAGTTTGCTATCAGCCATCAATAAGGATATTTAGTGTTTTTTCTGTATTTTTTAACTTAAATTTAAATAGTGTCCAACCTGACAGGCAAAAGATTCCAATAACCACTGACTGGTACGTTTGACAAAATTGAACATATTTACCAGCCTGTGACAAAGCCCTAAAAATGCACCAAGTTTGGACGCGGAATACGGAAATGCCCCCCGGCGTCGGCGACAGACAACCGGAAGTCACAATAGGTAACAGCGACACCACACAACGGTGGCACCTGCTACAGAAAGTGCCTACCCGCAGGTCGATCCCGCCAAAACCACTCCCTTGGCACTCAGGTTGTTACGGTTGCCGTTGCCAGCCGACCAACCTTCATGCTAATTTTGACAGCGGTGTCATTTTTGACATCGATAAGAATAGCCACCGAAAAGGTGAAGAAATGAACAATAAATTCATGCTAGGCACCCTGGCAGGAGCGCCGCTGATCGCCGGCACGCTCACGCCATCGGCTGTTCGGGTCTCCCCAAGGCGGGTGCCGCCTAAGATCAATATCCCTTTGTAGGAGCGGTATGGTTGCGATCACTCTTGCCGAACAGAAAGGCCAATCGCGGCCATGGACCGCTCCTCCACAAATAAAAACAGCTGTAACAGATATGACCAACCAAAAACAACGCCTCGCCTCGGTAGACGCCCTGCGCGGCTTCGATATGTTCTGGATTATCGGCGGCGAAGCCCTGTTCCTGCCGCTGCTCACCCTTACCGGCTGGTCGCTATTCGCCTTTGGCCACGGGCAGATGCAACATACGAACTGGCACGGCTTCAGCTTTTACGACCTGATTTTCCCGCTATTTATTTTCCTGTCTGGCGTAACCCTCGGCCTCGCCAACAAATCCCTGCGCGGCCTGCCGATGGAACAGCGCAAGCCGATATACCGAAAGGCAGTCAAGCGCCTGCTGGTGCTGATTCTGTTGGGCATCGTCTACAACCACGCCTGGGGCATGGGCATTCCCACGGACCTGGGGGAAATCCGCTACGCCAGTGTTCTCGCCCGTATCGGATTCGCCTGGTTCTTTGCCGCCCTGATTGCCTGGCACTGCGGCATCCGCACCCAATACGCCATCACCGCCGGCATACTGCTGGGCTATTGGATGCTGCAGGCCAGCTTCGGCCCGCTGACCCCAACCAGCTCCATCAACAGTTGGTTCGACCAGCACCTGCTGCCGGGCATCACCTACCGCAACCAACCCTATGACCCAGAAGGCATACTCTCCACCATCCCCGCCATCGCAAACGCCCTGTTCGGCGTCTTCGCAGGCCGCTGGCTGCGCCAGCAACAGGGGCAGAACAAGAAAATCCTCGGCGGGCTGGCAATCGGCGGCACCGCCTGCCTGTTGCTCGGGCTACTGTGGCATTTGGTCTACCCCATCAACAAACCCCTCTGGACCGGCTCCTTCGTACTGATCACCAGCGCCTGCAGCCTGCTATTGCTGGCACTTTTCTACCTGATCGTGGACGTATGGCACTGGCGGGTCTTTACCCTTTTCTTCTCAGTGATTGGAATGAATGCAATCCTGGTCTACCTGGGTACCAGCCTGATCGACTGGAGCTACAGCAGCAAAAGCCTGTTCGGCGGCATAGCCGCCGCCCTGCCGGAAGCGGCGGGGGTCCTGGTAATAGTCTGCGGGGTGATTCTGTTGCAGTGGGTGGTGTTGCGGTGGTTGTATAGGCGGGAGATTTTTATTAGTCCCTGATGAGCTAAACGACGCTCTTGCGATCGATATCAATAATATCGGACACTCCGCATTTATCGAATTGTTCTAACAATGCCCCCCTGTGTCAGGATAGTTGTCGCCTCTACTGAACCGAAGAAGCCAAGACAGGGGGCGGTAAAGAGGAGCAAATGCCCCGTTATTCCACAGAACGCAAAGCCTCAGTGTTGAAGAAGCTGCTGCCGCCGGAGAACCGGCCCATCCCGGACGTCGCGGCGGAAGAAGGCATCAGCGAAGGCACCCTGTACAATTGGCGCCAGCAAGCCAAAGAGAAGGGTATACCGGTGCCGGGTAGTGGTAAACAGAGCGAAGATTGGTCGGCGGAAGCCAAGTTCGCGGTCGTCGTTGAAACCGCCAGTCTCAGCGAAGCCGCGCTGAGTGAGTATTGCCGCAGCAAGGGGCTGTACCCGGAGCAGGTACAGGCCTGGAGGGCGGCCTGTATTCAAGGCACGTTGACCGATGCCGAGCGCCGCAAACAGGAGCGGGAAGAGGCGCGGCGGGCCAAGAAGCGCATCAAGGAGTTAGAGAAGGATCTTCACCGAAAGGAAAAGGCCCTCGCGGAAACGACAGCGCTGCTGGTGTTGAGAAAAAAGCTGAATGCCCTCTGGGGAGAGGACAGCGGGGAAGAATGACCCCGGCCCCGGAGCGGCGTCAACTGATTGGGTGGATAGAAGAGGCTGTGGCTGCGGGTGCCCGCAGAGGCCGGGCCTGTGCGGAGGTTGGGATCAGTCTGCGGACCCTGCAGCGCTGGACTGCCCAGGGGGCGCCGCAAGAAGACCGGCGACCCGATGCACAGAGGCCAGAGCCACACAACAAACTGGCGGAAGAGGAACGGCAGGCGATCCTGGCCGCGTGCAACAGTCCGGAGTTTGCCAGCAAGCCACCGGGCCAGATAGTGCCCACGCTGGCGGACCGCGGCGAGTATATTGCGTCAGAATCGAGCTTCTACCGAACGTTAAGGGATGCGGACCAACTGCATCATCGCGGACGGTCGAAGTCCAGGAAGAAACGCAAGGCCCCCGCCACCTTTGTGGCCGAGGCGCCCAACCAAGTGTGGACCTGGGACATCACCTATTTGCCGTCATCGGTGAAGGGGCTGTATTACTACCTGTATCTGGTGGAAGACATCTATAGCCGTAAGGGCGTGGTCTGGGAAGTACACGAGAGCGAGTCCGGCGAACATGCGGCGGTGCTGATACAGCGGGCTATGCTGCGGGAGCAGTGTTTTTGCAGTCCCCCGGTATTGCACTCCGACAACGGCGCGCCGATGAAGTCGCAGACCTTGCAGACCAAGCTGTACGATCTGGGCATCCAGGCTTCGCACAGTCGCCCACGGGTGAGCAACGATAACCCCTACTCGGAATCGTTGTTCCGCACGGTGAAATACTGTCCACGCTGGCCCTCGGAGGGCTTTGCTTCACTGGACGAGGCGAGGCAGTGGGTAGAGAGATTTATGCACTGGTACAACCACGAGCATCTGCATAGTGGCATCAAGTATGTCACCCCGGCGGACAGGCATGACGGCAAGGATGTGGCCCTATTATCCGAGCGGGAGAAAGTCTACAAGCTGGCGAGGGAAAGAAATCCATCGCGCTGGTCTGGAGAGACAAGGGACTGGACACCGGTTGGTGCAGTGGCCCTAAATCCACAGAAAGAAGAACCAGAAACCAAAGTCGCAGCGTAACGAAAAAAGGCGACAACTATCTTGAAAAACGCCGATGCGTCGCTACCTTCAGCCAACTTCAAGTTCATTTCCTCTTCATACAAAGGAACAACACTAAAGAACTCAATTATCTTACTATCGTTAATTTTCAACTTATAAAAATCCTTCGGCAGATTGATCGAAGGCAAAATGATTACCCCATTGAATTTTGTATTTTCAGCAAATGGTTCTGCGGGGTCGCCATTTGGTATGGTACGCCCCCAAGCCAACTAGGTATCATATTTATGAGGAAATCTGGCTAAGAACTTCAGCTCCCACTCTCTTTCTCCATCCGTGTACCTAAATATGGGCGCCCCGGACATAGATACCAGATTATCATTCTTACTCATTCATTCCTCCGATGGTTTATTGTTAGCCTTTCAAGTTTCTGACACATCATACCTACACCGATGGTCTTTGCTATGTGCTTAAAAGCCCAGCAATTCCTTGGTTACAATTCCCATGGGTGCCTATAAGGCATCCGGTGGGCTGTATTCAGCTGCCAATCGATCATCAGTCAGTCAGCATCATACGCAGCTTCAGACCCCATTTGGAGGTAGCTCCGGATGTTACCCAGCTGACATTGCCACTGCTGTCGACAATCACAATGGTCGGGGTTACGCGGATACCCCAGCTGTTGCTGAGCGCTCCATTGGGGTCGTTGATGGTGGGAAACTGCAAATCGTTACGCTGCAGGTACTCAGTCACTTCGCTGTCGCTACCGGACTGCATGGCCACGGAGATGACTTGGTGATCGGTGGTTAGGTCGGTAATGGTTGGTGACACCACCCGGCAATAGGGACACCAGGTGGCCCAGAAATAAATGAGCACCGGCCCCCGGGCGGTCATCTGTTGCAGGTCCAGATACTCCCCTTCCAGCGATCTACCCGCCAGGGGCGGCGCCTTTTTTGTGGGAATATCCCGCTGCTGGTAGTAGCCCACGGCGCTCACAATCAGCACGGCCATCAGCACAAAGCCGACCAGATTTCGCAGCGCCGCGATCCATTTTTTCCGCAACGGAATACTCCCGTACAGGCGATCAGTACTTGACGCTGCAGCCGTAGGCGCGGGACGAGGCGACGGCAACGGCTTCACCACCCAGCGAGGCATCCAGCGCGGCGGCGACGTAGTTCCTGGAATCCGGAATCACCGCCGGATTTGCGGAATCGTTGTCATCGATGGCGCCGGCGTAAACCACTTTGCCCTCCGGGTTGATCACAAACATATGCGGCGTGGTCTTGGCACCGTAGGCGCGGCCCATGTTGCCGTCGGCGTCCAGCAGGAAGGGCGCGCTGGCATTCAGTCCGTGGCTTTCGGCTACTTCGAGGGCCTGGGCCGGCTCCAGATAGCCCTGTTTGCCCTTGGCGGAGGAGATCACCGTCAGCCACTTGGCGTCCCGCCCGGTGTATTTTTTCTGTAGGGCCTGCATATTGCCGCTGCCGTAGTGCTTTTTCACGTAGGGGCAATCCTTGTTGAACCACTCGATGACCAGCCATTGGCCCTCGTAGTCGGCCAGCGAGTGGGTTTTGCCCTGGGCGTCGACTTCGGAAAAGGCCGGGGCTTTCTCCCCGGGTGTCGCTACCGCCAGCGCCAGGGTGGGCGCGGCGAAGACCAGTGGCAGCAGAAGGCTGCGGATCAGTTGCTTTCCTTTTATTCTCATGGCGTATCGTCCTCTGTAAGTTGAAGGGTGTGCTCTTCGAACAGTGCTGCGATCATGCGCTCCTGCAGAATCTGTGGCAAAAGTTCGGGCCCGCCCGCGCCCGGCGGATACCAGGCGTACACCGGAACCGAATTGCGGCCCAGTTCGGCCAGGGCCCGGGTGATCTCCGGGTTGTGGTTGGTCCAGTCCGCGCGCACCAGCATGACGTCGTGGGTTTCAAACAAATCCATCACCGCCGGCGACTCCAGTACCAGCTTCTTGTTCACCTGACAGGTGATACACCAAGCGGCAGTGTAATCGATAAACACCGCGCGTCGGTCTGCCCGCGCCCGGTCGATGGCGGCGCGGTCGTAGGCTTGCCAGCTGCCCAGAGCCAGCGACTGTGTCTGCGGTTCGGGCGTCGCGCGCAGTGTGCCGAAGGCAGTCACCATCGCGGCAACCGCCATCAGAGTGCCGACCGCCCTGCCCGCCCCGGAAAACGTGCGCCCGAGCCACAGGGCAAAAACCACCGCCAGCAGCAACAGGGTGCCGATCAGCCAGCCGCTTTCCCCCACCAATCGCCCGAGTACCCAGAGCAGCCAGATGACCGTAGCGTAAAGCGGAAAGGCGAGCAGCTGGCGCAGTTTGTCCATCCAGGAGCCGGGCGCGGGCAGCCGGTTCAGCAGCCCGGGGCTGGCGCAGAGCAGCAGGAAGGGCGCGGCCAACCCGGCGCCGAGACCGAGAAACACCGCCATCGCGGATGCCGCGGGCAGCACCGCCGCGGCGCCGAGGGCGGCGCCCATAAAGGGGCCGGTGCAGGGCGCGGCGACAAATACCGCCAGCACGCCGGTGGCGAAACAGCCGCCGCGACTGTTACCGGCCACAGTCATCAATCGGTGCCCGAATTCAAATACGCCGCTGAAAGACAGCGCCATCAGCCAGAACAACAGAATCAGCGCCAACACCACCGGCGCCGACTGCAACTGGAACCCCCAGCCCACCGCGGTGCCGCCGGCGCGCAGGACCAGCAGCAAAGCGCCCAGGACGGCGAAAGTGGCCAGCACACCGGCGCTGTAGACCAGCCCCTCACGCACCCGGCCGGCCGTGCCGGTACCCGCGTTGACCAGGCCGAACAGCTTGATCGACAGCACCGGGAAGACACAGGGCATCAGGTTCAGGATAACGCCGCCGGCAAAGGCCGCCAGTAACAGCCACCAAAGCGCCGGCGGTTCACTCGCGCGGGACATCGGCACGCCGCCGAAAGGCACCTCATTTAATTGCCAGGCGCGCTCGCCGTCTGTCAGTACGAAGCCCGTGGATTCCGGCAATGGTGTGCCGGGGACGCGGGTAAAGGTGTAGTGAAGCCGATCGCCGTCAATGCGCCGTTCGGGCTCGGCCGCGGTGAGCAGGCCGCCGTTCAGCGGGAAAATCTGTGGCATGCCACCGCTCTCCCGGGCCAGCGTCAGTTGTACCTTATCGGCACCGGCTTCCGACAGAGCTACCATCTTCCAGGGGCTGGCGGAGCCCGGCTGCGGAATGCGCGCTGCAAAGCGATCGCGCAGCGCGAGATCGTCGCCGACCCAGTTGGCGGCCTCCCGCAGCGGTCGCTCGAGGCTCATGGTGCCGAAGCCGGGAATGCACTCCACTTTGCACACCAGCCACTCCAGGTTCACTTTCAGGGAAATCTGGCGAGCACCGGGGACAGGGGTTACATCGAAAAGGTAGGCGACATCGCCCTCGTAGCCGAGGTTGGTCAGGTGTTCAATCGGCAGGCGCACCGGAAAGGGCCACCGGGTATCCCCTACCTCGGCGCCCCCGGCGGTGAAATCGAAGCGCGGCGCGGCGCCGGAATCCCCCGCATTGCGCCAGTAAACGTGCCACCCCGGATCGACTTCGAAATAAAAACCGATGGTTTCCGTTTCATCGGCGGCAAAGGTATCAGGCGCCAGCCAGCGCACGCGCACATGGTCGCCGCTGGCACTGTCCTGGGCGGAGGCCATCGCGGCGGCGAACAGCAGAAAAGCTGCAAGAATGGTTTTTGCGACACTGTGCACAGTGGACACTGACACCTCTTTCGATATTGGCCGGAAGCTTCCATCGCCCGCAGTCGGGAGCGGGGCACCGACGTTATTTTTATTTCGGATACCCCATTCAAGCGGATTGCCCGGTCGGCTGCAAACCCGTTGCGACCAATGCCCGGCAATTGTGGGCGATTGGTGGGATCGGGCCGGTTAACAGGCGGTCCGCAGGGCCACAATCTGAGAGGTTCGCCTGACAGATTTTTGCTCCTGCAAAATCTGTATTTCCGCTGGGCGGCACTCCGCTGGGCGGCACTCCGCTGGGCGGCACTCCGCTGGGCGGCACTCCGCTGAGCGGCATTCCGCCATCCATGGCGGTCACAGCAGGCTCCTACGGGTCAAGTGCCACTACTTCGATACCGGATTCGGTATAGCGCCAGCGCAGATTGAAGCCACACAGCTGCATGCCATAAATCCGCTGCGGGTCCGGCTTCTGGTAGGCGGGTTTCGGGTCCTGGCCCAATAGCTGCTCGATCAGGCGGGGAAGATCCGTATCCCAGTCGTCCTTGAAGGCATGTGCCTTTTGCATTATTTCTTCGGGAATAAATACCGGCAGCAATTGCGGCGCAGCGTCGGCGAATGCACTCTGCGCTTCCGCCACCGCATCGGCGTAGGGGATATAGGGTTTGATATCCAGCACCGGGGTGCCGTCCACCAGGTCGGCGCCGCCGACAATCAATTCCACCTTCGGTTTTAACCGCACTTCCAGCAGGCGCACAACGGACAGGCCGATATTGTTGGGGCGAAAGGGAGAGCGGGTGGCGAGGACGCCGAGTTTTTTATTGCCGCCGAGGCGCGGCGGGCGCACCTTGGCGGACCACTCGCCAGCGGCCTGATGGAACTGGAAGATTACCCACAGGTGGGTGTTCTGCTCCAGGCCGGCGACAGCGTCTGGGGTATTCAGGGGGGGCAACAGCTCGATGGCGGCGCGGCTGGCGTCTGCCAGTAAAGGTTGGCGGGGGACGCCGAATTTTTCTCCGAAGCAGGAGTGAACGGTGGCGATGGGAGTCATTTGGAATGCGGACAAACCGGCAGGATTGCCGGTTTGCACAGCCGAAGGCTGCCCCGAAGGGGTGAAGCACAGGGATGTGCTTCATAAATGATGAATGCGGAACGCGGAATGCGCGGGCGGTTCTTTTGCCAAGCAACAAGAGCATTGGCCGCGACCAGGCTTTGGTAATATCCGCTAGATGGATCGCGGCCGTGGGCCGCTCCTACAGTGTTTATTTCATATTCCGCATTCATCATTCCGCATTCCGCATTAATCAAATTCCTCCCATGCAGAGGTATTTAATTTCCAGGTAGTCGTCCAGGCCGTACTTGGAACCCTCGCGTCCGCTACCGGATTGTTTGACGCCGCCGAAGGGGGCCATTTCGTTGGAGACGATGCCCTCATTGATGCCCACCATGCCGTATTCCAGGCCCTCGCTGACGCGCCAGATGCGGCCGATGTCGCGGGAATAGAAATAGGAGGCGAGGCCGAATTCGGTGTCGTTGGCCAGGCGAATGACCTCCTCCTCGGAGGAGAATTTGAACAGAGGCGCCACCGGGCCGAAGATTTCCTCCTTGAACAATCGCATGGTGTCGTCCGCACCGCTGAGAATCGTGGGGGCATAGAAGCATTCCCCCAAGGAGCTGGGGCCGCCTTCGGCAATGGCTTTGGCGCCCTTTTTCAGCGCATCGTCCACCAGCTCCTGCACGCCTTTCACCGCTTTGCTGCTGATCAACGGCCCGACTTCGGTGCCCTCTTCGGCGCCGTTACCCATTTTAAGAGCATTGGTCGCGGCGGTGAATTTCTCCGCGAACTCGTCGTAGACACCCTCCTGTACGAAGATGCGGTTGGCGCAGACGCAGGTCTGGCCGGCGTTGCGGTATTTGCAGATGATCGCGCCCTTGACCGCGGCATCGATATCCGCGTCGTCGAAGACGATAAAGGGCGCATTGCCCCCCAGCTCGAGGGAGGTTTTCTTGATGGTCTCGGCGCACTGGGCCTGCAGCTGTTTGCCCACCGCGGTGGAGCCGGTGAAGGTGAATTTGCGCACCAGGGGGTTGGAGGTCATCTCTTGGCCGATTTCCCTGGCGCTCTTGCCGGCGACTACGTTGAACACACCGGCGGGGATGCCCGCTTCCTCTGCCAAGACCCCCAGCGCCAGCGCCGAGAGCGGCGTCTCCGAAGCGGGCTTGGCCACAAAGGGACAGCCGGCGGCCAGGGCCGGAGCCATTTTGCGCGCGATCATGGCGCTTGGGAAATTCCATGGAGTGATGGAACAGGTAACGCCCACGGACTGCTTGATCACCACGATGCGCTTGTCGTTCGACGGCGGAGCGATCACGTCGCCGTAGACCCGCTTGGCCTCCTCGGAAAACCACTCGATATAGTTGGCACCGTAGAGGATTTCGGTTTTGGATTCCGAGAGCGGCTTGCCCTGTTCAGCGGTGAGAATTTTTGCCAGGTCGTCCGCGTTGGCGACAATCAGGTCGAACCAGCGTCGCATGATTTTTGCGCGCTCTTTTACCGTGGCATTTCGCCAGTCGGGCCAGGCTTTGTCGGCGGCCTCGATGGCGCGGCGGGTTTCCGCGACGCCGGCGTCGGCGATAGTGGCGATCGTTTCACCGGTGGCGGGGTTGGTGACATCGAAGGTTTTGCCGGAATCGGCGTCCAGCCATTGGCCGTCTATGTAGGACTGTTTGCGCAGTAGCGAGGGGTTTTTCAGTTCGAGCATCTTTGGCCTCCATGTCTGTTTGCTGTAGGGGCGGACGTTGACCGCGATCAGACCGCTGAGAGATCGATCGCGGCCATGGGCGGATGGCCGCCCCGCCGCTCCTACAATAACAGCGGGCCTGCGGCCCGCAGGCGGAGCTGGAGCCTTCAGCGCTCAAAGACAAATAGCTCCGCGGTCCCGGGAACCGAGTCCCGAAGATACTACTTTTTCTTTTTGACGAACTTCATCAGGCGCCGCTTTTTGGCTTTCTGTCGGTCAGTCAGTTTCTGTTTCCTGCCCGCATAGGGGTTGGCGCCGGTGCGGAATTCGATCTTTACCGGGGTGCCGTGCAGATCCAGGGCCTTGCGGTAGGTCTTTTCAAGGTAGCGCACATAGTGCGCCGGCACCCGCTCGGTCTGGTTTCCGTGAATCACGATCACCGGGGGATTCTGCCCACCGGCGTGGGCGTAGCGCAATTTGATGCGGTGGCCGTGCACCAGCGGCGGTTGGTGCTCGCTTACCGCCCACTGCAGGATTCTTGTCAGGTGGTTGGTGGACAGCTTGTCGGTGGCACTTTGATAAGCGGCCTCGATGGACTGGTACAGGTTGCCGACGCCGGTGCCGTGCAGGGCGGAAATAAAATGGATATCGGCGAAGTCCACAAAACGCAGGCGCCGCTCCAGCTCCGCTTTTACAAACTGGCGGTGATCATCTTCCAGGCCATCCCACTTGTTCAGCGCCACCACCAGTGCGCGACCGGCCTGGATGACGCTGCCCATCAGGTGCATATCCTGGTCCACCAGGCCCTCGCGGGCATCGATCACCAGCACCACCACATTGGCGTCTTCCACCGCCTGCAGGGTTTTGACGATGGAGAATTTCTCCACCGATTCCACAATATTTTTGCGCCGGCGGATACCGGCGGTGTCGATCAGGGTGTAGGGTTTTTCGTCGCGCTCGTAATTGATGTAGACGCTGTCCCGTGTGGTGCCCGGCTGGTCGTAGACCACCACCCTGTCCTCGCCGAGCAGGCGGTTGACCAGGGTGGATTTGCCCACATTGGGGCGACCGACGATGGCGATCTTGATGCCGGTGGCCTTTTCCACGGCTTCCGGCTCCACCTGCTCGGGCAGATCCTCGACAACCCGCTGCATCAGCGTGCGCACGCCGCGGCCGTGGGTGGCGGTGGTGGGAAACAGTTCGCCGATGCCCAGTTCGTAGAAGGGCGCCAGGGCGATATCCGGGTTGACCCCGTCCACCTTGTTGGCCACCAGGAAGGTGGGTTTGGAGCGGGTGCGCAGCTGTTCGGCGATCATTTGGTCTGCGGGAGTCAGGCCCGCACGACAGTCCACCAGGAACAGGACGATATCCGCCTCTTCGATGGCCTGCAGTGACTGCTGCGCCATGGCTGCATCTATACCCTCTTCGCCACCGCTGATACCGCCGGTATCCACGAGGATCATCTTGCGCCCCTCGATTTCCGCCTCGCCGTACTTGCGGTCGCGGGTGAGGCCGGCGTAGTTGGCCACCAAAGCGTCGCGGCTCTTGGTGAGCCGGTTGAACAGGGTGGATTTGCCCACGTTGGGGCGCCCGACCAGGGCGATTACTGGCAGCATAAATCAGTCTACTCGGGGCAAAATCACTTTTGCCAGAAATACGAACGCCCGCGGGACGCGGGCGGTTATCAAATTCGGGGGCGCCTCCCTGGCCCTCTCCCCCGGCCCCGCTCCCCGAGGGGAGAGGGGCGCTATTGGCGAGAACCCGGCGGTATTATCGGCGCTCCAGGCGCAGGGCCACCAACTCGCCGTCGTCGGACAGGGCGAACAGCAGGTCGCCGTCCACCAGCATGGGGATACGCACCGGGTCGCTATCGATCCGCTTGCGACCGATAAACTGGCCACTGGTGGGATCCAATACGTGGAGATAACCCTCCAGGTCCCCCACAACCAGCACGTCGCCGAAGTAAATCGGTCCGCTCAGTTCCCTGCGGAGCAGTTCGCTGTTGTTCCAGACGATCTGTCCGTTGCCCACATTGTAGGCGTGGACGCTACCGTCGGCACCGCTCAGGTAGACGTTGCCGCCACCCACCGCCACGCTGTGATTGGTGGATGCGTCGCGCGCCCAGAGGCCGCGGCCATCTTGCCGGGAGAGGGCCACCACCCGGCCCTGGTAGCTGGCAGCGAACACCAGGTCTCCGCGCACTACCGGCGCGCCGTCGACATCCACCACCCGCTCCAGTTCAGCGGAGCCCTGGGGGATGGCCACCCGCTGCTCCCAGCGCGGTATACCGTCGGTGACACCCAGCGCAATCAACTTGCCGTTATCCAGGCCGGCGAATACCGTGCTGCCGGAAATCACCGGCGCGGCGGTGCCCCGCAGGGTCAGTACCGGCAGGGAGGTGAAGTGGCTCCAGCGCTCTTCGCCGCTGGCGGCATCCAGGCCGATCAATTTGCCGTCCACCGTCTGCACCACCACCATGCCCGCACCCACCGCCGGGGCGGAGACCACTTCACCGGACACTTGGTAGCTCCAGACTTCCCTGCCGTCGCTCAGGCCGAGCGCAATCACGCGGCCACGATAATCGCTGACCACGACGATGCCCTGACCCGCGCCCACCCCGCCACTGAGGGAGACGTCCAGGTCAGTCTCCCACTGGCGCCTGCCGGTGCTGCGGTCGAAGGCAAACACCTCTCCTTCGCTGTTGGCAGCATACAGCACACCGTTGGCCAGCGCCGGCTGCAGCATGGCGTAGCGCTTGCGGTCGATTTTGCCGATGTTTTTGGACCAGACCTCGCGCAGCTCCACGCTGGTGGTGGTGATATCCACCAGCGCCACCGGATCGGTGTCTTCCTTGTCGTCGTTGGAGGCACAGGCGGCCAGGACGGCCGCCAGGGCCACCGCCGCGAAGCGGTTCAGTGCGCGGGTAGGGAATTTCATTGTGCGTCGCGCTCCTCGTCCGGCTGCGATTCTTCCTCGGTCGCCTCTACGGCCGGTGCGCTGTCTTCCGCCTCTGTGGCAGCGGGCTCGGCGACGGCCAGGCTCTCGGCCTTCATCTCCAGCAGGCGGCGGTTGCCCTGCTGCTCCGGCAGCAGCTGTGCCAGCGCCTGTTGGTAGGCAGAGCGGGCTGCGGCTTTATCGCCCTGTTGTAAGAGGATATCGCCGCGGGTCTCCGAGTAGAGGGCGGCAAACGACGGCGGCACATCGGCACTCACCAGTTCCAACCCTTCTTTCGGCTTGCCGCGGGCGGCCAGTACCGTCGCCAGGCGGCGTTTGGCGAGCAGCTTGAGGGATTCCTCATCGCTGTTGTCCAGCACCCATTGCAACTCTTTGGCCGCAGTCTCCAGGTCGTTGTCCTTCGCCGCCAACGCCGCGAGCCGCAGGGAAGCCTGGCTGGCGTAGATGCGTTTGGAAAAGTCCTCTTTCAGCTGCTGTGCCAGGCTCTTGGCGGTGGTCAGCTGCTTGTTGTCCGGCTGGCCCTCGTTGGCGGATACCGCTTCCACAAAGCTCTGGTAGAGGTTGGAGGCCTCTTCCGCCTTGCTGCGTTCACTGGTCTGCCACCACTGGTAGCCAAAATAACCCACCAGTGCCAGGACCACGCCAGTGACTATGCCCCTGCCGTTTTCCGCCCACCAGCGTTTGAGGGATTCTATTTGTTCTTCTTCGGTTAGATGGTCAGCCATTCTCTATTTCGCCTTTCCTGTAAATTCCATGATCTTCCTGTAGTAGCGGTGGGCCTACGGCCCGTTCCCAGGGAGCGCTCCTACCTATTTTCTTTTTAGCTCTGTAACAATGCGGGCAGCTCGGCGAGCGCCACGGTCTGCTGCGGTTCATCGGAACGCAGGTATTTCACCGTCACCTGGCCGGCGGCCGCCTCGTCCTCGCCGATGATCAGCGCGAAGTCGGCGTTGCTTCTGTCGGCCTTTTTCATCTGGCTCTTGAAGCTGCCGCCGCCGCAGTGAGTCTGCAGGCGCAACCAGGGCAGTTCGTCGCGCAGCCGTTCCGCGGCGGCCAAAGCGGACGATTGTACCTCACCCACCGCCACCAGGTAGGCATCCACCTGTTGCTCCAGTGTGTCCGGCAGCACATCCAGGGTCTCCAGCAGCAGCACCAGCCGCTCGACCCCCAGGCCAAAGCCCACCGCCGGGGTGGACTTGCCGCCCATCTGCTCCACCAGGCTGTCGTAGCGGCCGCCGGCACAGACGGTGCCCTGGGCACCGAGGCTGTCGGTCACCCACTCGAAAACCGTTTTGCCATAGTAGTCGAGGCCGCGCACCAGCCGCGGATTGATCTCGTAGGCGACGCCGGCGGCATCGAGCATTTCGCGCAGGCTGGCGAAGTGAGCCGCGGATTCGCTGTCGAGAAAGTCCAGTAGACAGGGGGCATCCGCCAGCAGTTCCTGGGTCTGGGCATTTTTGCTGTCGAGAATGCGCAGGGGATTGCGCTCCAGGCGCCGCTGGCTGTCCTCATCCAACCGCTCCCGGTGGGCGGTGAGGTACTCCACCAGCGCCTCCCGGTAGGCGGCGCGGCTGGCGGAGCTGCCCAGGGAGTTGAGCTGCAGTTTCACCTGGTCGGAAACACCCAACTGGCGCCACAGGCGGGCGGTCATCACCAGGATCTCCGCATCGATATCCGGCCCGTCGATGCCGAACACCTCCACACCGAACTGGTGGAACTGGCGCAGGCGGCCCTTCTGCGGGCGCTCGTAGCGGAACATGGGGCCGGTGTACCAGAGCCGCTGGGGAGAGGTGAGCAGGTTGTTCTGGATGGCCGCGCGCACGGTGCCGGCGGTGCCTTCGGGACGCAGGGTGACGCTGTCGCCGCTCTTGTCGTCGAAGGTGTACATCTCTTTTTCCACGATATCCGTGGACTCCCCCACCGCGCGGCTGAACAGCTGGGTTGCCTCCAGCAGCGGGGTGCGGATCTCGCTGTAGCCGTAGCGGGCGAAGAGTTCGCTGAGGGCTGATTCCACGTACTGCCAGGCGGGCGATTGGCCCGGCAGCAGGTCGTTCATGCCGCGTATTGCGCGAAGTTGTTTCAACGGTGTTCCTTAACTTTTAACTCGAATTCTGTGCGTTATTTCTTGTAGGAGCGGCGGGGCGGCCATCCGCCCATGGCTGCGATCGGGTCTAGGTGCCTGCCTGTAAGCAGAGCCCGTGGCGGCCCCGCTACCGGTAGCCATTCGCTCAACAGCCTCATCGGCAAACGTTTCGCAAATGGCTCCCGGCATCGGGGCCTTCGCGTCTGATTTCCGTATTCTTTTCCGAGTCCCGAGTCCCGAGAATTATGCCTTCGCGATGATATCCGCTTCCCGCTCCGCCTTCGCCGCGGCCTTTTCCCGAATCAGGCGCTCCAGGTCGTCGACCAGGTTTTCATTCGTGAATTTGCGGTTTGGTTGGCCGTCCACGTAGATGGCGTGGCTGGGGGTTCCACCGGCGAGGCCGATATCCGCTTCCTTCGCCTCGCCGGGGCCGTTGACGATGCAGCCGATCACCGCCACGTCCAGCGGCGTGGTGATGTCCTCCAGGCGCGTCTCCAGTTCGTTCATGGTTTTCACCACGTCGAAGTTCTGCCGCGAGCAACTGGGGCAGGCGATAAAGTTGATGCCCTTGGTGCGCAGGCGCAGGCTTTTGAGCAGGTCCCAGCCCACTTTCACTTCTTCCACCGGGTCCGCGGCCAGGGAAACCCGCAGGGTATCGCCGATGCCGTCCAGCAGCAGAGCGCCCAGGCCGATGGCGGACTTGACCGTACCGGAACGCAGGCCGCCGGCCTCGGTGATGCCCAGGTGCAGCGGTTGTTCGATCAACTGCGCCAGCTTGCGGTAGGCGGCGGTGGCCATGAAGATGTCGGACGCCTTGACGCTCACCTTGAAGTTGTGGAAATCCAGGCTGTCGAGGATCTCCACATGGCGCAAAGCGGATTCCACCAGCGCGTCCGGGGTGGGCTCGCCGTATTTTTTCTGCAGGTCCTTTTCCAGGGAACCGGCATTGACCCCGATGCGGATGGGGATGTTCAGGTCGCGGGCCTTGTCCACTACGGCGCGAATGCGCTTCTCGCGGCCGATATTGCCGGGGTTGATGCGCAGGCAGTCCACCCCCAGCTCGGCGACGCGCAGGGCGATGCGGTAATCGAAGTGGATATCCGCCACCAGCGGCACGCCCACCTGTTTCCTGATCTCGCCGAAAGCCTCGGCGGCGTCCATGCTGGGCACGGATACCCGCACGATATCAGCGCCGGCCGCCTGCAGGCGCCGGACCTGGTCCACGGTGGCGGCCACATCGCAGGTGTCGGTGTTGGTCATGCTCTGCACCGAGATGGGCGCACCGCCCCCTACGGGTACATCGCCCACCATAATCTGGCGCGATACGCGGCGAACGATGGGGGATTCAAATTGCATAGACTGACCCGGCAGTTTCAGATGCTGAAAAATGAGGGGGAATTATAGAGAGATTGGGCGCAAACCTACAGGGGCCGGCAAGCGGGGCAAGCCCCGCTGCGACTCCGGAATACCGATTATTCGCCGACTGTGAGCTTGCGGGTCCGACGGTTGCCGAGGGCGTCACTGGCGACCGGTTCACCCCGGTAGCGCACCCGGGTGCCGCTGGCGTTGCCCAGCATCAGTTCGAACGGCGGCTGGCCCTCCAGGGTCACCTGGCTGCCCGCCGGTTTCAGCTTGGCCAACAGCACCGCCCCACTGGCATCTCTCACCTCGATCCAGGACTCCTCGTCGAAAAACAGTTCCAGCTGCGAGGCGCTGCCGGTACCGGGAGCGGCTGCCGGGACCGGTAGTACGTCCGGCTTCGCTTCGATCCCACCGGGGGACGGGGCCGGCTCGGCCTCACCGGCGGCCTCGGGGCGAGGCGCTTCAACCGGCTCTCCCGGCTGCAAGTCGGTCTGCGGAGCCTCCTCCCCCACCGCGAATAAGGTGGACTCCGCTTCCACGGCGGGCTCTTCCACCGCCTCCGCCACTTCGGTCTCAGAGGACTGGTTGCCGACGGAGAGCGTTGGGGGAGCCGGCTCCCGCCCGTGCAGCCACCAGAAGACCCCGGCCACTAACACCAAGGGCAGCAACGCCAAACCGCGCAGGCTGCGCCGGGGCTTGCTTTCCATCACTGGGGCGCGGCGCACGTGCTCCAGCAGGGCGCGACTCTCCTCTTCCGCGGCGCTGTAGCCGGAAAAGGCTTCCAGCACCGGTTCGGCGTCGATACCCAGCTCCTTGCAAGCGTTGCGGATGTAACCCCGCACATAGAGAGCCCCGGGCAGGCGGTCGTACTCATCCCGCTCGAGCAGCTCCAGTTTGCCCAGTGTCATGCACAGGCGGCGGGATAGCTCTTCCAGGCTCAAACCGGCGTGCTCGCGCGCGCGCCGAAGCTGGCTGCCGGGGGAATTGTCCAGGTCCTGCGACGCGTCGGTCTCCTGCGCCGGCGGGTTCGAAGTGTCGGAGCTGCTATCCGTCATGGGCCATCATCTCTTTGTATTTCAGCGCTTCCGCCGAATAGGGATAGAGGTTTTTCAGCGCCAGGGCGTAGCTCCTTTCCTTGTCCCGGTTGCCAAAGATCTTCTCGATGCGGATGCCCAGCCAAAGGGATTGGGGGACCTGACGGCTTCCTTCCGCAAACCTGTCCAGGTAGCGCTTGGCCTGTGAGTACTCGCCGGCATCGAACTTCAGCTCAGCCAGCTCCAGCAGCGCCTGGGGCAGGTTCGCGTCCAGCGCCAGGGCTCGGGTGTAGGCCCTCTCTGCCGCCTCCACCTTGCCCAGCTTGAGGGCAGTGCGGCCATAGTTGGCCAGGGCGTAGGAGCGACGGCCGTAGGTGAGGTCCTCGGAAGCCCGCTCAAACTGCTCCAAGGCGTCTACGTAGCGCCCCTGCTGGTAGAGGAAGGCGCCGTAATTGGTACGGGCCATGGAGAAATCGTTGTCGTAGCGCAGGGCTTTCTTGAAGTGGGACTCGGCCACGTCCAGTTCGCCGTCCATCTGGTACAGCAGGGCCAGGCCGTGGTGGGCCTGAGGGTTTCTCTTGCCCAGCTTGAGCGCTTCGAGGAAGTGGCGGCGGGCAGCTTCGCGGCCACCGTTCTGCAGGTAGCGCAGGCCCAGTTGCACGTGGGTCTGCAACGCCTTGTCCAGGTCGATCTCCTGGCGCTGGGGCATTCCGGTGGTTACGCAGCCGCCCAGTAGCACACTGAGCAGCAATCCCGCCAGGGACAGGGAAAAGAGTTTCGCCAACACGACATCACCTGTGTTTTTTATAGTGGCGCTCAGCCGACGATTCGCACCGGCTGTTCCGGACTCCTTTCCTCCGCCAGTAGTTCCCCCTCCCTGGAAGTCACCCGCCCGGCATTGCGGTAGCGCTCGGAGCGGCGGGTGCGATCGTTGACACTGCCGGCCAATTGGCCGCAGGCCGCGGCGATATCGTCGCCGCGGGTGGTGCGCACGGTTACGGTAAAGCCTTTCTCCAGCAGAATCTGTTGAAAGCGTCGCAAAGCGTTGTTACTGACCCGCTGGTAGTCCGACAACTCGAACGGGTTGAAGGGTATCAGATTTATCTTCACCGGCACATCGCGCAGCAGCTCCGCCAGCTGCTCGGCGTGCTCGGGACGGTCATTGACCTCACGCATCATGGTGTACTCGATGGTCATTTTGCGGTGGGTATCCGGCATACGCTCGATGTAGCGCTTGGCGGAGTCCAGCAGCATCGCTATCGGGTACTTTTTGTTGATGGGCACCAATTGGTTGCGCAGCTCGTCGTTGGGCGCGTGCAGCGAGATGGCCAGGCTCACGTCGGTCACGTCCGCCAGCCGGTCCAGCGCCGGCACTACGCCGGAGGTGGAGAGGGTCACCCGGCGCTTGGAGATGCCGTAAGCGTTGTCCTCCATCATCAGGTTCATGGCGTCGACCACATTGTCGAAGTTGAGCAGGGGCTCGCCCATGCCCATCATCACCACATTGGTCACCTTCCTCGGGCCCTTGGGTTGCAACTGGCCGAAGGACTTACAGGCGATCCACACCTGGCCGATGATCTCGGCGGCGGTCAGGTCGCGGTTGAAACCCTGCTTACCGGTGGCGCAGAAGCTGCAGTCCAGGGAACACCCCACCTGGGAGGAGACACAGAGGGTGCCGCGGTCGCCATCGGGGATATAGACCGTCTCGATGGCGCTGCCCCCGGTCACCCGGATCAGCCACTTGCGGGTACCGTCGGCGGAGTCCCACTGCCCCAGCACTTCCGGGGCGCGGATCTCGGCGACCTCGGCCAGCTTTGCGCGCAGGGCTTTGCTGACGTTGGTCATCTGCGCAAAATCGTCCACGCCGTTCTGGTGAATCCACTTCAGCACCTGCACCGCTCGAAAGCGCTTCTCGCCCAGGGACTCGAAGAAAGCCGCGAGCTTGTCCAGGGACAGGCCCAGCAGATTGGTCTTGGCGGTTTCAGTGGTGCTCATGGGATTACCTTCTTCCCCGACCCCTCTCCCACTAATGGGAGAGGGGAGGGAAATTTAGCTGCGGGGGCAGATCTCGTCGTCTGCGAAAAAGTAGCTCACTTCGCGGGCGGCAGATTCTGCAGAATCGGAGCCGTGCACGGCGTTGGCATCGATGCTCTGGGCGAAGTCAGCGCGGATGGTACCCGGGGCCGCTTCCTTCGGGTTGGTGGCGCCCATCAGGTCGCGGTTGGCAATGACGGCATTTTCGCCTTCCAGGACCTGCACCACTACCGGACCGGAGGTCATAAAGTCCACCAGGTCTTTGAAGAAGGGGCGCTCTTTGTGCTCGGCGTAGAAGCCCTCGGCTTTCTCGCGGGACAGCTGCAGCATTTTCATGGCGACGATACGCAGGCCGGCTTTCTCGAAACGGCTTTCAATTTCGCCGATCACATTCTTGGCAACCGCATCCGGCTTGATGATGGAAAGAGTGCGCTCCAGGGCCATGTTTTTCTCCAGTCTAGTGTTGTTACATATAGAAAGAGCAACCGCAGTTGCTCTTCGTGCTGTTCCTGTGCCGCCCTTTGCGGCGGGCGGATTATACGGGTAATTGATCAGCTTTTGTACTCTGCTGTTTCCCCTTGCAGGAGCGGCCGCTGGCCGCGATCAGCCTTTTACTCCGTAGGTGAGATCGATCGCGGCCAGCGGCCGCTCCTACAGAATGCGAGGACTATTCCAGCTCCTCGATCCAGGCGGCCTGGATGGCCTCGAGGATCTTTTCCCCACAACGCGACGGGTCGTCCTCGAAATCGGGCAGCTCCATGATCCAGTTGCGCAAATCGACGAAGTTGACCGCAATCGGGTCCACATTCGGATGCGTCTCCGCCAGTTCGATGGCGATATCGTGAATATCGGTCCACTGCATGACTGTTCTTTTCCTTTCTTTCCACCCAGGGCTGTGACCAACCCGTCAGTGTTTTTCTGAAACCTGATTGATAGTGTACTTGGGAATTTCAACCACCAGGTCCTCGTCGTCCACGATGGCCTGGCAGGAGAGGCGGGATTCCGGCTCCAGGCCCCAGGCCTTGTCCAGCAGGTCCTCTTCCAGTTCGTCCGGCTCACCCAGGGAATCGAATCCTTCGCGCACGATCACGTGGCAGGTGGTGCAGGCACAGGATTTCTCGCAGGCGTGCTCGATTTCGATACCGTGCTCCAGCGCCGCGTCGCAGACGCTGACACCGCTCTCCACTTCCACCACCTTGCCCTCGGGACAGATTTCGGCGTGGGGCAAAAATACGATTTTTGGCATAGGTTGCTAACTCGCTACGGCGGGGATCGCGGGAGATCCCTTATTTATCAAATTCATCCAGCGTGTGGCCCTGCATGGCGCGCCTGATGGAGGCATCCATGCGCCGCGCGGCGAAGGGCTCGGACAGTTGGTTGAGCGCTTCGATGCGCCGGCGGATCTCCTCGGCGTCGCCGCCATTGTGGGCGAAGCGCAGCGCCTCGGCAGCCCGTTCCAGTTCGTCCAGTTCGCGCTCACTGAGCAGTTGCGCGCCGTTCTCCTGCAGCGCCGCAAGCAGGCTCTCCAGGCTGCGCTCCGCCTCCACCTGGGCCTCGCGCAGGGCGCGGGCGGCGATGTCTTCCTCCGCGTGGGCGTAGGAATCCTGCAACATACGCGCGATATCGCCGTCCTCCAGTCCGTAGGAGGGTTTGACGGTGACGTCCGCACTGACGCCGCTGCTCTTTTCCATCGCGGCCACCGACAGCAGGCCGTCGGCGTCCACCTGGAAAGTCACCCGGATATGCGCCGCGCCCGCCACCATCGGCGGTATGCCGCGCAGTTCGAAGCGCGCCAGGGAGCGGCAGTCCTTCACCAGTTCGCGTTCACCCTGCACCACGTGGATCGCCATCGCGGTCTGGCCGTCCCTGAAGGTAGTGAATTCCTGGGCCTTGGACACGGGGATGGTGGTGTTCCGTGGTATCAGTTTCTCCGTGAGCCCGCCCATGGTTTCTATACCCAGGGACAGCGGGATCACGTCGAGCAGCAGCAGGTCGTCCCGGGATTTGTTGCCTACCAGTACGTCCGCCTGCAGAGCCGCGCCTATGGCCACCACCTGGTCCGGGTCGATATCCGCGTGGGGGGCGCGGCCGAAAAACTCTTCCACCCGCTCGCGCACCCGCAGGGTTCGGGTGGAGCCGCCCACCAACACCACTTCGCCCACTTCCCCGGCGCTCACTCCCGCGTCGCGCAGCGCGCGCCGACAGGCGCGCAGGGTCTTGTCGATCAGTGGGTCCAACAGTTCCGCCATGCCGGCGCGGTCCAGGGTGCCACGCCAGTCGCCGTAGGCGAGTTCCACCTGCTGCTGTTGCGCCAGCGCCTCTTTCGCGGCACAGGCGCTGTCCAGCAGCGCGCGCTGGGCCGCTGCGTCCAGGTCCGTCCCCACCCCCGCCTGCTCCGCCACCCAGGTGGCGATGGTGCGGTCGAAGTCGTCGCCGCCCAGGGCGGTGTCGCCCCCGGTGGCCATAACCTCGAAGACGCCCCGGGACAGGCGCAGAATGGAAATATCGAAAGTGCCGCCGCCCAGGTCGTAGACCGCGATCAGACCTTCCTCACCCTTGTCCAGGCCGTAGGCAACTGCCGCCGCGGTGGGCTCATTGAGCAGGCGCAGTACCTTCAGTCCCGCCAGCCGCGCAGCATCCTTGGTGGCCTGGCGCTGGGCATCGTCGAAATAGGCGGGCACGGTGATCACCGCGCCGTCCAGTTCGCCGCCCAGCGCGGCGGAGCCGCGCTGGTAAAGCGTCTTGAGGATTTCTGCGGACACCTGCACCGGATTGACCGGGCCCGCCGCCGTTACTATCGCAGGCATGCCCCCGTCACTGTCCACAAACTTGTAGGGCAGTTGTTCACCGAAACTCTTTACATCGGCGATACCGCGCCCCATCAGGCGCTTAATCGAAATCAGCGTATTGTAGGGATCCTCGCCGGCGCGGGTGCGCGCCGCGGCACCAACGGTAATTCCGTCCGCGGCGTAGTGCACCACCGACGGCAGTATTACGCTGCCGTCCTGCGTCGCTATGGCCTCCGCAGTGCCGCTGCGCACAGTCGCCACCAGCGAGTTGGTGGTACCCAGGTCTATGCCCACCGCGCGCTTGCGCTGGTGGGGTTCCGGGGTCTGGCCGGGTTCGGAAATCTGCAGTAGTGCCATTTTCAATCCAACAGGTCTTCTTCCAATTCTTCCACCTGCCGCTGCAATTTGCTCAGAAACTGCAACTTGAGCAGGGAGCTTTTGCCAGCTTCCAGGTCGCCAGCGGCGAACACGCCGGCAAAATGTTTCTGCTCGCCGGAGAAGAGGTGGCGCACCTCGTCAGCCAGTTCGTCGAGCACCGCCGCCGGGTCCTGCGCTTCGCGCACTTCCTCCAGGCGCTCGCGCAGCACCATCTGTTTCATCAGGAAGTCGGCGTCGGCGGTGGTCTGCTCGGGACTCACTTCCACCCCGGCCAACTTCAGCAAGTAGCCGGCGCGCAGCACTGGGTCGCGCAGCGTCGTGTGCGCCTCATTGATCCGCGCCGCATACTGCATCGCCAGCAACTGTTCGCGTTCCGATTTGGATACGTACTTGTCCGGGTGGAATCCCCGCTGCAGCTCGCGGTAGCGCTCGGCCAGGGCTGCGCGGTCGATTTCGAACGCGGGCTTGAGGCCGAATATTTCGAAATAGGTCTGTTGCAGAGACATTGTTACACCCGTTATTTGGTGCGCATGGCGGGCCCGCGGCCCTCTCCCCCGGCCCCTCTCCCGCAAGCGGGAGAGGGGAGCTATTCTTTCGGGCCCGAGAAAACGTAGGGTGCGCCGTGCGCACCTCCCAAGTCCCGGGTCGCGAACATATTAAAAAGGCCGGCGTGCGCGGCGCACCCGGCCTCTTTTCGGCGAGGGGAGATCAAACGTGAAAACTTTCGCCGCAGCCGCACTCATTTTTCACATTGGGGTTGGAGAAGGCAAAGCCCTCATTCAACCCCTCCTTGATAAAGTCCAGCTCGGTGCCGTCCAGGTAGGCGAGGCTTTTCGGGTCCACCACCAGCTTTACGCCCCCCTGTTCGAACACTTCGTCTTCCGGCTCCGCCTGATCGACGAATTCGAGCACATAGGCGAGGCCGGAACAACCGGCGGTTCTCACACCGACGCGGATGCCGATCCCCTTGCCGCGGTTGGCGAGCTGGCGCCGGACATGGGCCTGCGCCGCCTCGGTCATGGTGATAGCCATAAACAATACCCTTACTGCTTCGCTTGGGCCTTACTGGTTAGCCGGTCGCTTCTTCCTTGCCTTCTGTCAGCTGGCCGCGCTTCTCACGGATATTGCGCACCGCCGCCTTGATGGCGTCCTCCGCCAGCACCGAGCAGTGAATCTTTACCGGCGGCAGGGCCAGTTCCTCGGCGATGGCGGTGTTCCTGATCTGCTCCGCCTCGTCGATAGTCTTGCCCTTGACCCACTCGGTGAGCAGGGAGCTGGAGGCAATGGCGGAACCGCAGCCGTAGGTTTTGAATTTCGCGTCTTCGATCACGCCGTTTTCATTCACCTGGATTTGCAGGCGCATCACATCGCCACAGGCGGGGGCGCCCACCATTCCGGTACCCACATTGTCCGCTTTCTCGTCCATACGGCCGACGTTGCGGGGGCGCTCGTAGTGATCGATGACTTTGTCGCTATAGGCCATGATTTTTTTCTCCTAAAACTTTCCCGCCGAATTAATGAGCTGCCCATTCAATGGTATTGAGATCGATGCCGTCTTTGTACATATCCCACAGAGGCGACAGCTCGCGAAGCTTCTCCACCGCCCGACGCACTTCCGCGGCCGCGGTGTCCACGTCCTGCTCGCTGGTAAAACGACCGAAGCTGAAACGCAGGGAGCTGTGCGCCATCTCGTCATTTACGCCCAGGGCGCGCAGCACATAGCTGGGTTCCAGGCTGGCGGAGGTGCAGGCGGAGCCGGAGGAAATCGCCAGTTCGCGCAGCGACATAATCAGGCTCTCGCCCTCCACAAACGCGAAACTCACGTTCAGGTTGCCGGGCACCCGCTGCTCGCGGGAGCCGTTGATATGCACTTCCTCCATATCCTTGATCGCGTCCCAAAAGCGCTGGCGCAGACCCAGCAGACGCTCGGCCTCTTGGGCCATTTCCTCTTTCGCGATACGGAAGGCCTCGCCCATACCCACGATCTGGTGGGTGGGCAGCGTGCCGGAGCGCATGCCGCGCTCGTGGCCGCCACCGTGCATCTGGGCCTCGATACGCACCCTCGGCTTGCGGCGCACATACAGGGCGCCGATGCCTTTGGGGCCGTAGACTTTGTGCGCGGAGAAGGACATCAGGTCCACTTTCATTTCCGCCAGGTCGATGGGCAGCTTGCCGGCGCTCTGCGCCGCGTCCACATGGAAAATCACTTTGCGCGCGCGGCACAACTCGCCGATTGCCGCGATATCATTGATCACGCCGATCTCGTTGTTGACGTGCATCAGGCTGACCAGGATGGTGTCCTCGCGCAGGGCTTCCTCCACCTGTTCCGGATAGACGATGCCGTCGGTGCGCGGGTTGAGGTAGGTCACCTCGAAGCCCTCGCGCTCCAACTGGCGGCAGGTATCCAGCACCGCTTTGTGCTCGATCTTGGAGGTGATGATGTGCTTGCCCCGGCCCTGGTAGAAGTGGGCCGCGCCCTTGATCGCCAGGTTGTCGGACTCGGTGGCACCGCTGGTCCAGACGATTTCCCGCGGGTCGGCGTTTACCAGTTCAGCCACATGGCGACGCGCCTCTTCCACCGCCTCTTCCGCCTTCCAGCCGAACAGGTGCGAGCGGGACGCCGGGTTGCCGAAGTTGCCGTCCATAGTCAGCTGCTCCGCCATTTTGCTGGCGACGCGCGGGTCCACCGGGCAGGTGGCCGAATAGTCCAGGTAGATGGGAAACTTCATAGTCATATCGTGTCCGCTCAAAAAACTCTCAAAAATCCCGTTGCAAGAACCCGCTGCAGGCGCCGGGTTACAGGCTGCCGAGCAGTGCCACCTTTTCCTCCGGGGCGGTCTCGCGCATTTCCTGGCGCCGTGCCACTTCCTGCACCTCCGCCCGCGCCACCAGGTCACCCAGGCTGATACTGCTCAGGAAGTTGTGAATCTGTTCGCTCAGGTCGCACCACAGGTAGTGGGTCAGGCATTGCTCGCCGCCGGCGCAGTCGTTGCTGCCGCCGCAACTGGTGGCATCCACCGACTCGTTGACCGCATCCACTATCTGTGCCACAAAAATTTCCTCGCCGCCCCGCGCCAGGCGGTAACCGCCACCGGGGCCGCGCACACTGGACACCAGTCCAGATTGGCGCAGCCGGGAGAACAGCTGCTCCAGATAGGACAGGGAGATACCCTGGCGCTTGGAGATATCCGCCAGACTGATAGGGCCGCGATCGGCGTGTAACGCCAGATCCAGCATCGCCGTGACCGCATAGCGGCCTTTGGTTGTCAAACGCATATCAGTTCCCGCCTGTTCCGAACGGCCGCGAGTATGGAATAACCCACCAAGCTAGTCAAGTATATAGCCTAGCAATGCGGTCAGGTATTGGGTGGGGCAATGCGAATGCTGACCACCCCAGCCCCCGCTCTATTCCGGTCTCCCCTTGCCCCCGGTGCGGTGAATATAGTTCTGAATCGCGGTCAACATCCCGCGCAGTATGCCCAGCTCCATATCGTCCGGGCGCACACGGCTGAACAGGCGACGCAGGCGGGTCATGGTCTGGCGAGGGTTGTCCGGATCGATAAAGCCCAGTTCCCCCAGCGCCCGTTGCAGGTGGTCGAAATAGAGCTCCATATCCCGGGCCTTGGCCGGCGGCCTGTCCCAGTCGGCGTAGCTGAGTTCGGCGCCCTTCTCCAGCTCCAGCGCGGCCACACGCACCTCGTAGGCCAGCACCTGTACCGCAGTGGCCAGGTTGAGGGAGCTGTAGTCCGGGTTGGCCGGAATATGCACATGGTAATTGCAGGCTTGCAGCTCCTCGTTGGTGAGGCCGCGGTCCTCACGCCCGAACACCAGGGCCACCGGATGGGCAGCGGCCTCCGCCACCGCCCGCTCGCCACACTGGCGTGGAGTCAGCAGCGGCCAGGGGATACGGCGCTCGCGCGCACTGGTGGCCATCACCAGGCCGCAGTCGGCCACGGCCTCCTCCAGGGTGTCCACCACCACCGCCGTGTCCAGCTGGTCGGCGGCGCCGGCGGCGCGCCAGATGGCATTGGCGGCGGGAAATTCCCTCGGCGCCACCAGGTACAATTGGCTCAGGCCCATGTTCTTCAGCGCGCGGGCGGCGCCGCCGATATTGCCGGGGTGGGCGGTGTTCACGAGGACCACGCGCACATTGTCGAGGGGAGAGGTGTCCAAGGGGGAATCGGGCATCATTGAACAAATATTCCGTAGGAGGGCCGACGGCCTCTCCGCACAGGGCTGAAATCGGGCCGCGGAGTGTAGCAAATATACGGCGGAATCCCTACAATCCTCCCCCGCCGGCCAGCCCGGCCCCTGCTTTTTAATCAATCACTGGTGCGGAATTGCTATGGAACCCATGCTGAATATTGCCCTGCGCGCGGCGCGCAAGGCCGGGGAGCTGATCGAACGGGCCTGGGAGCGCGGCGACCACCTGATCCCGGAGGAGAAGGGGCGCAACGATTTCGTCACCCAGGTGGACCGGGCAGCCGAGCAGGAGATCATCTACCACCTGCGCAAGGCCTTCCCCCGGCACAGCATCCGCGCCGAAGAGAGCGGCCTGCAGGAGGGCGCCGAGCCGGAGTACGAGTGGATCATCGATCCGCTGGACGGCACCACCAACTTCATTCACGGCATCCCCCAGTTTTGCGTCTCCATCGCCTGCCGCTACCGCGGCCGCATCGAGCACGCGGTGGTGCTGGACCCCATCAAGCGCGAGGAATTCACCGCGAGCCGCGGCCGCGGTGCGGCGCTCAATGGCCGCCGTATCCGCGTGTCGCCGCGCCAGAACATGCGCGGCGCGCTGATCGGCACCGGCATCCCCTTCAACGGCCCGGCACTGGAAAATATCGATCCCTACCTGGCGGCGCTGAAGGAAATCGCCGGCCAGACCGCGGGTATCCGCCGCCCGGGTGCCGCCGCCCTGGACCTGGCCTATGTGGCCGCGGGCCGCTTCGACGGCTTCTGGGAGATGTACCTGAGCACCTGGGATATCGCCGCCGGCTCGCTGCTGGTGAAAGAGGCCGGAGGATTGATCAGTGACTTCCGCGGCGGCGACGACTACCTGGACTCCGGCCATCTGGTATGCGCCACACCCAAGGTGTTCAAGCCGCTGTTGCAGATAGTGGGCAGGCACCTGGGGCATGTGCGGTAGCGGGGAGCGCTGGCCGGGAGCGCCGAGCCCCAGCTCGGCATGCGGGCCGCAGGCTGCTGTTGGGATTGCGTTACGCTCGGAACTCGCAGGACTTAGTGTAGGAGCGGCCGTTGGCCGCGATCGGCCTCAGATCGCGGCCAACGGCCGCTCCTACAGCAATCACCGACCACTCCCCTGCTCCGGCGCCCGCCACAGCGGATCGTCCTCCGGCAGCGGCGAAGTCAGGGTTTCCAGGAATGCGATCACCTGCCCCATCTGCTCTTCGCTCAACCCCAGCGGCAGAATATCGAAGTGCGGCCGGCTGGGGTGCTGCTCGCGGTCGTAGTATGGCGGGGTGGGATTGTTGTAGTGAGCCAGCACCTGCTCCAGTGTGGCCAGCTGTCCCGACTGCATATAAGGCGCGGTGTGGGCGACATTGCGCAATGTAGGTGTCTTGAAGGCCCCCACCAGCTCCGGCCCCTGTTTTTTCAGAAATCGCATCTCCAGGCAGTCCTCCGCTCCGGCATCGCTCCAGGGGGAGAGACAGGTAAAGCCATCCTTTTCCAGCGCCGCCACTCCCCCGTAGCGCCCCAGGTCCACCTGCGCAGGGTCCGGTTCCGGCGCGCCTATATTGTGAAATTCGTAATTGGTGAACAGCGGTCCGTTGTGGCAGCTGGCGCAATTTGCCCGGCCCATAAACAGGCGCATGCCCGCCACCTCACCCTCCGACATCAATGCGGCCAGGGCTTTGCGGTCACCGCTGTCGCGCTGTAGCTGGGCAACAAAGCGGTCGAAGCGCGCCGGGCGCAGTTGCAGCCGGCGCTCGTAGGCCATGATTGACTTGCCCACCCGGCTGAGCACCCGATTGAGCGCCGTCCTCTGTTCTCGGAACAGGCTGCCGCCACTCTCCTTTGGCAGGCGATCCAGGTCGGCGCTGTCGCCGAAGACCTGTTCGAATTCGCTGCGGTAATGCCGTCGGACCAGCTGCGCCACTTCAAGCGGCGCCAGGCCGTGCTCGCCGGGATCCTGCAATGGCCCCAGCGCCTGGGACCAGAGGCTGTCCTTGCGGCCGTCCCAAAACAGCCAGGGGCTGTGGCCTGCACCGAGAATGGTGGGCGCATTGCGCCGGGTGATGCCCAGCGCCCGCGAACGGGGCAGACCATCGGTGAAATACTTCTGCGGCTGATGGCAGCTGGCGCAAGCCACCTGACCGTTGGCGCTGAGCCGGGTATCGAAGAACAGCCGGTGGCCGAGCGCCGCCGCGCGCGGATCGTCCGCCACCCCGTTGTCCGGGGCCGGGGGCAGCGGCGGCAGCGCCTGCAGGGAAAAGCGCTCGAGGAAGTGGATATCCGATGGGGTGAAACGGTAAATTTCCTCGCCGGCGGCAAACGCCAGGGAACACCAGGCCGCGAGCAGCGGCAGCAGTCTCTTCACGGCCACCTCCCTACAAGCGGATATTGAAAGTGACAGCGTCATCCAGCGGCCCGGCGGAGACCTTGAATGTCATCACCCACCAGCCGGTCATCTGGAACTTGACCCCCTGCACCCGGTAGACCCCGGGCTCCACTTCACCGGTTACCCGCGGCTGGGTGGGCAGCCCGTGCACATGGCCAGGCATATGCCCCTCGATCTCGATTTCGGCATCGCCCAACGGCTCGCCGTCCAGGCGCGAGAGCATCAGTTTCCAACTGTGTATCTCGTTGAGGGGCACCCGGCTGTTCCCGGTTTCGGGTTCCACATGCGCGAATACCGCCAATTCGCGGGAAATCTGGAAACTGCGCAAATCCAGTTCCCCGGGAATATTCTGCCCGCTGGCCGCGGGCACCGCGAGGGACATATCCGCTGGCGCTGCGCCGTCGCCAGGAACGACATTCATATTCAGTTTGCTCGGGTGAACGCTGCGTATCCGCGCGTTGTGTCCGGAGGTGAGTGAATCGCTCCCATCCAGTTGCAACGGGCCCGACAGGCGTATATGCGGTTGCCAGATTTCCCGGTAGCCGGTTTCCAGCAGCGCCAGCGCCCGCTGTCGCTCGCTCAGCCCGCGTTCGCGCAAGCTGGCCGCCTGCTGTTGCCAACGGGGAATTTCTCCAGCGAACAGGTCGATCGTCTCGCCCAGCGCCGCCCGCCCCTCCCCTTCGGGCAGCGAGCGCAGCTTGACCCGCAGCTGATTCAGGGTTTTGCGCAGGGAATTGCCGTGACGGATCGCAGTCACCGACTCCGCCTGCAACGCCTCGGCACTGCGCAGCATCTCGCCGCCGAGTGTCATCAGTGAACGGTTAGTGGATTCATCGGCGAAAACCGGCGTGGCTAATAGCAGGGCCGCAGTGAGAAAAATAAAACGGAGTTGCATCCTGACTCCCGAACTTTAATTGTTATTTTGCTTTGTAGGAGCGGACCATGCCCGCGATCAGCGGTGGTTCAATCCACAGATCGATCGCGGGCATGGCCCGCTCCTACAGGGTGAGGGCGCCTGCGGATTACTGGAAGGTCAGGCTCCACTGGTTGATGGTACCGGTGTCGACATTGGCCCTGTCCCGCACCCGCAGCGACCACTGGCCCGAGGATTCCACTGTGCCGGCATCCAGGTTGTAGGTCTGCACAATATCGTCGGCGCTGCCGCCGCTGCGGTTGTGCAGATTGAAAACCGTTCCGCCGGGGGCCAGCAGATCCACCTCCAGGTCGCCGATGTAGGTGTGGGTGATATCCACACTCACGCTGATGGATTCGGAGGCACCACCGCGGTCGACGTCGATCGGGCTGCTTACGCCGGTGGCATTGTTGTCGGGAATACTGTAGCTGCCGGTGTTCGAATAGGTCACCGGATCGCTGTCGCCACCACCGCCACCGCCACCGGAGCCGATAGTTACGCTGTAGTCCTCCACCTCGCCGTAATTGAAACTTCCGCAGGGCGAGGGCGCGGCGTTGTAACGCATGGCGATACGCAGGCGCGTGCTCACGCCCTCGCTGCCGGCGGGTAGGGTCAGGGTACCGGTCACCGTGGAGGAAGAGGTACCACCGGAGCTGAACACCTCTTCGCCGCTATCATCGAAGTCGCCGTCACTGTTGAGATCGATCCAGATTTTCCAGTACTCGCCGTAACTGCTGCCACTGAATGCCGGGGTCAGGCTGACGGCGTTGGCGCCCTCTTCCAGGTTCACCATCTGCGCGGTGAAATCCGAATAGGTGGATGAGCCGGAGCTGTGGCTGAATGTGGCCAGGCTTACCTCGCCGATCCACTCCTCACTGGCGTTGTTCGACGCAGCGCTGCAGTACTGGGGATCGCCCGGATCGGGGTCCGGATTATTGATCGCGTCCCAGTCGGGACGCACCACGAACAGCCCGTTGCCAATATCGCTGAGGATGATGTTGCCGCTGGCGAAATAGGCGTAGTTGCTCCAGGTCCCGGAAAACTGGGCGCTGTTGGAATTGGGAATGGTGTCGAAGTAGGCCACCTCGCTCAGCTGGCCGCTGGCGATATTCGCCGCGTCGAGTATACGCAGGCCGGCCCGGTAGTTGGTCTCGTACACATAGCCGTCTTTGGTGTAGAGGTTGTGGTCGATCGCGGGCGTGGGGCCCACGTAACGGCCCAACTCCGCGGGATTTTCCAGGTCGCTCACATCGTAGATATACGACGTGGTGTTGTGGCCGTTGCGCGACTCGTCCAGTTCGTCGTTCATGATCAGGATGCTGTGGTTCCCGTCGAGGAACCAGCCCTGATGGGTATATTGCGAGCCCTGGTAGAGCGTGCGGGACACCTGCACCGGATTGAACTTATCCGTGACGTCCACGATGGTGATGGTGTCCTCGTTGTAGCCGACGCAGATTTCCCGCCCGCTGTACTCCGTGTCAGGGCCGCCGTAGATCACGCACTGAGCGTCGTGAGTGTAACCGTCCGAGGAAAAACAGCCGGCGTATTGCGGATTCAGCGGATCGGAAATATCCACCATATACAGACCGCCGCTGCACTGGTTGCTGCCCACCACATAGGCGTAGCCGCTGTCCTCGTTGATGGCGATATTGTGCGCGTTGCCGAAACCATTCATATGCGCGGTTTCGCTGAGAGTCTGCCCCGGCGAGGGCAGGTTGCGCAGGGTGCGCAGGTCGAATACCTGCAAACCGTGGGAACTGTTGCCGCCGCCGTCGGCGACGATAAAGGCGTGGTCGTTGTAGACCTTGATATCCCGCCAGGAGTCGCTGCCGTTGTTGTGGGAGGGCAAAAAGCCGAGGTATACCGGTGCGTCCGCAGTGGTGACATCCACAAACGAGGTGCCATTGTTCCGCCCCACTATGGCGATTTCCGCTCCGGTCTGCGGATCGGAATATCCCCAGATATCGTTGAGGTTGGCACTGCCGCCGCCCATGTCCGCCTTGGCGACAAAAGACATCAGGTCGACGTTGTTACACGGATAACCGCCGGCACTGCCGCCCTGACACAGGGTGGCCGCCTGCATCGCCGACATCATTGCCGGGGGCAGATCGCCCTCGTTGCTGTCGTCGAATTTGAAACCGTCGGGAAACATGGCACTGTGGCCCCAGACTGCGGAGGAACAGAACAACAGGAGTGCGGCCGCCAGCCGCCGGTTGGATAGATGCTTCATTGTCTGCAATTCCTTTTTGTTATTTAGGGGTACTTCCTGACCGCTTGAAACGGAAACCAGTGTAATTGCCAAGAGACGGAAATAACACTGAAAACCGCCCCTGATTATTACAAAATTGCGAAATACAACACTATCCTGGCGCCAGTTTTTTAATTATGTCGATGTTTACCCCAATTCCATCCTTCCGCTATTCTCCAACTGGGTACCGACGTGCAACAGCTGTTCCAAGGGGAGCGGCGGGCCGATATGGTACCCCTGCACAAAGTCCACTCCGATCGAATGCAACAGCGCAGCGACAGACGCGCTCTCCACATACTCGGCGATAGTGCGCGCCCCAAGGCGGTGCGCAACCTGGTTAATGGATTCGACAATGATCGGATCGACAACGTTGGATTCCATCTCGCGCACGAAGCTACCGTCGATCTTGATGAAATCGATGGCAAAAGCCTTCAGATAGCTGAAGGAACTGAGGCCATTGCCGAAATCGTCCAGCGCCACCTTGCATCCCATCCGTCGCAGCGAGGCGACAAATTCACTGGCCCTGTCCATCTGATTGACCATCGCAGTTTCAGTAATCTCGAAACCGATACGCCGCATCGGAATCGGCGTGTGTTCCAGCATTTCGATCAGGTGACGCTGGAACCCCGAATCCCCCAATGCCTCCGCGGAAATATTCAGCGAGAAACTGAACCCCGCACCGGCCACCTGGTGCGCCCGCCGCAGCAGAATTTCGTCCACGACCCATCGGTCGATCTGCAACATCAGGCCGTAGCGTTCCGCGGCGGGAATAAATGCCGCGGGCATCAGCGGTTCGCCGCGATCGTCCAGCATGCGCACCAGGATTTCGTAGTGATCTACGGACCCGACGTCCGCGGCGCGGACAATGGACTGCGCGCTGAGTGCAAGGCGACGCCGGTCCAGCGCCTCGCGAATAGTCGAGGCCATAATAATTTCCCGGTGCTGCTCGGCGGCGGCGCTCCGCGCTATTTCGTAGAGCATCACGGTGCCGCGGCTCGCGCGCTTGGCCGAATAGCAGGCCACATCCGCCTGACTGAGCAGGTCCTCCAGGCGACTGTTGTGACGGTTGATTTCGGTGATGCCGGCACTGGCACCCACGCCGTAGACCCGCCCTCTCCAGGGAAAACGCAGGGCGGTGATTCCCCGCAGCAGTTCCTCGCAGCGCGAACGGGCCTGCTCTTTGGTGCTGCGGAAAAACAGCAGGCCGAACTCATCTCCTCCCAGCCGCGCCACCCGGTCCGTGGCATGCAGCAGGCCGCCCAACTGCCGGCTGATTTTCTGCAACAGCGCGTCCCCCGCCAGGTGGCCGGCGCTGTCGTTGATCAGCTTGAAGCCGTCCAGGTCGATATGGACCAGCGCGTGGCGCTCACCGCTCTCTCGCGCGCTGCCTATGGCTTCGAGCAGTTCGCGCTCGAAAGCCTCGCGGTTGGGCAGGCCGGTGAGGTCGTCGTGGGAGGCGCGGTAACTGAGGTCGCTCTCCATCTCCACGATGCGCGCATTGCGGTGACGCTCGATGTTTGCGGAGACCGCCATCACGTAGGCGGGTATCGCGGAGGCGAACACCGCCAGGAAGAGAACAAAGCCTTCGCCCTGCGCCGTGCGATCGATGCCTGCAAAATGCAGCGACATCAGCAGTATGGCGACAAATATGACCGCCAGGGCCTCCAGCAGCTTGAGCCTGCTCGCCGCCCAGATCAAAGGGAGGCTAACAAGAACAAAGGGGTATGTTGCCAGTGGCAGTATCAGCAGGATACTGCTGATCGCCCACGCACCCACCAGCAGAAACCTGCGCAGGTCCGGCCCGCGGAACAGGCTGCGCAGTGTGTCCCACCGGCACTGCAAGGCGATGGGCAACAGCACCAATATGCCCACCGCATCGGCGATATACCAGGGGGGAAAGACCTCGGAGAAATTTCCCCGTCCAGAGGCATCCGCCACCGCCGCGCCGACCGCAGCGCTGCACAGGGGCGGCAGTACCGCGGAGAGCAGGGTAAAGCGCGCCCAGGGCCACAGGCCATCAAAGTAATCCTCCCGCGGGCAGAATCGACGCAATAGCAGCGCGGCGGGCAGTACCTCGCTGAGACAGGCGAGAGCATACTGGATGGCGAGAAGAATACCGAAACCGACTCCCACCCCGGCGGCGATAATTGCCGACAGAAAGGCGGCGATCAGCAGCGGCCAGTGCCTGTAGCGGTGACGATACAGAAAGGCAATGGCGACTGCGTCGGCAAACCAGATTGCCGCACCGCCGTTGCCGCCGCTGAGAAATTTTTTACACAGGGTATAGAAAACAGCACTCAACACCGCCAACAGCACTGCCGGGATAATAGGGGATTGGCGAGATTGTGACTGCATACCAGACATCCACTATCCGGGGTTATTTGGTATCGGAAGGTAATTTTTCTGCAATGGAGGGATCAGTTTCCGAAAATGGGCATCAATCGTCCCCGACCTCCATACATTTCTCCACCACCTGACACAACTGCGCCAGATCAAAGTTCGCGGGCAGCGCCGCATCGCACGCGTCCCCGCTGCTTTCGCCCACCGCGACAAAACGGATACCCGCCGTAAGCGGGTCCTCGCGCAGAATATGCGCCATTTCCGCACCGGACATTCCCGGCAGCGCCGCATCGAACAGCACGATATCGGGGTTCCGGGTGCGCGCGGTGAAAATCGCCTCGACCGCATCCGCCGCCACCAGGTGCCGGACCTGGGGAAATCCACTCAACAGCCCCTTCAGGCGATTGACTCCGCTGGGGCGGCTGTCCACCTGCAACAGTCGGCAGGGGGGCAGGTACAGTGTCGCCGCCGGCTGCGCTGACAGCTGCATCACCTCAACCGGTGCGTCGATCAGGGGGAACTCTATCCAGAAAATCGAACCCTGCCCCTCGTGGCTGTCAAAGTCGATACGCCCGCCCATTGCCTCGGTGAGCCGTTTGGCGATGGCCAGCCCAACGCCAGTGCCCTCGATCTGTCCCTTCTCCGCGCCGAGACGGTTAAAGGGCTCGAACACCTCTACACGCTTCTCGTTGGGAATGCCGCGGCCGGTATCCAGGATACTGAGACGCAGCCAGCCCTCCGCCTGGGGCGCGAAGTTGATCACCACGCGGCCGCCCTCGTAGTTGTATTTGACCGCATTGCCCGCCAGGTTCAGCACCACCTGCTTGAAGCGCACCGGATCGGCACAGATATACGCCGATTCCCAGCCCAGAGGTTCAAAAATCAGGTTCACCCGGCGGGTTTCCGCCAGCGGCTCCAGCAGGCGGGTACAGTCCTCCACCACGGCAGCCGGCTGCATCGGCTCCATGGATGGCGCCAGGCGGTTGCTGTCGATACGCGCGAGTTCCAGCACGTCGCCCACCAGGTGCAGGAGGTGCTGGCCGGCGCGGCGGATCTCACCCATGCGCTGGCGCTGGTCCGGATTCAGGCTCTGGTCCAGTTCCACCAGTTGGCTGTAGCCGAGGATGGCATTGAGGGGGGTACGCAGTTCGTGACTCAGGCTGAACAGCAGGTCTGCGCGATTGTCATTCTCCCGCCGCTGCCGGCTCAGCTCGTGCTCGGCGCGCGCCAGCGCCTCGCGGCTGCCGGTTATGTCCTGCAGCACCCCCAGCACCCGCTGGGGCTCGCCGTCTCTGTTTCGCTGCACGTGGCCGCGGGAGCGCACCCAGACGATACCGCCGTCCCGGTGCCAGAGGCGGAACTCCACATCCAGCGGCAGCCGCTCGCGAACATGGTCTTCGAGCGCCTGCTCGACGCGGGGCAGGTCCTCCGGCAAGGTGCGCTTCTTCCACTGGGCGAATGGGCTTCCGCCTTCCGTGTCCACCTGACTGAATTCGAAGCCGAGGATGGCCCAGCAGACCCGATCCAGGATTATCTCATCACTGCGCAGATCCCACTCCCAGAGGCCATCACCGATGTCGGCAAGTGCCTGCAGCAGGCGTTGCAAATAAGTCGGTTGCGCGGACTCGGGGCCCGGCACTTGTGGTGCAGCCAACTGCAGCGGGAATGCGGCTTGTCCGGAAGAGGGTCGCTCGAGCACTCGGATCACTATGGTTACCAGTCAGTTACCGGCTAGTGAAACACTTATCCCCGCACAGGGGAAGAGTACAGGATTGCACTGCCGAAGCTGCTCACAAAGTGAGAGTTGAGTGCTCCTCAAAAAAAAGGGCCCCGCAAGCGGGGCCATAATCAGCGATGATGAGAGAAAACGGGAAGTCACGCATTAATAACTTTTGCCATAACCCGTGATGGATTCCCGGAGCGCGGGCCTTGCGGCCCACAGTTATTGTTAAAGCAATCGCTGTGCCAAGTTTGCAAAACCCGTCTCCACGGGGCCTCTGTGGCCTTGTTCCGGGCCCGGCGGGGAGTCGCGTGAACCAGCGGGGCGCCAAAAACCGGGGGGGCGCACCAAAGCTGCGCAATGTGACCCAAAGTTCTTAGTGGGTTCTCAAACTCTGGAACTGGGGTGTCTTGGGTCCAGAGGATGGGGTAGGATCACCCCTTGAGCGGACTCCGCCGAATCGGGCTATATACCTATTACCCTGTTCTTCCCGGGCACCGCTGTAGCATATTGAAAGGTTGTACTATGAATGCAGTATCCGAGACCCCGCAGCCCGCGACGCCGCCGCGCCTGTGGGTCACCACCATCCTGTTTGCCAGCACAGCCCTGGCGGCGCTGATCCTCGTGCCGCTGTATGGCGTGCTCTACGGCTATCACTGGTACCAGTGGCTGGCCTTCGCCGTCTATGGCGCCCTGTGTGGTCTCTCCATCACCGCCGGCTACCACCGTCTGTGGTCGCACCGCACCTATGAGGCCCACTGGTCCCTGCGGCTGTTTTTTGCCCTGTTTGGGGCCGCTGCGCTGCAGAACAGCGCGCTGGTCTGGTGTTCCGGCCACCGCCGCCATCACCGCCACGTGGACGACAACGAGCGCGATCCCTACTCTGCCAACCGCGGTTTCTGGTTTTCCCATATCGGTTGGATGCTGCGGGACTACCCCAGCGGCCAAGAGGATTTCGACAACGCCAAGGACCTGCAGCGGGACAAGATCGTGATGTTCCAGCACAACCACTATGTCCCCTTGACTCTGGCCATGAACCTGGGCCTGCCGCTGCTGCTGGGATGGCTCACCGGCGATATCGTCGCCATGCTGTTGTTGGCCGGCGTGTTGCGCATCGTGGTCAATCATCACACCACCTTCTTTATCAACTCCCTGGCCCACATGTGGGGCCGCCGTCCCTACACCGATGAGAACACCGCGCGGGACAACGACCTGCTGGCGTTCCTCACCTTCGGCGAGGGATACCACAACTACCACCACATCTTTCAGACCGATTACCGCAACGGCATCCGCTGGTACCACTGGGACCCCACCAAGTGGCTGATCAGAACCGCGAGCTGGCTGGGCCTGGCACACAACCTGAAGACGGTGCCGGCGATGCGTATCCAGCGCGCCATGCTCACCATGCAGTTCAAGCGCGCGGAGCGGAAACTGGAGGAATCCAATCATCGGGACAGCTGGCGCCAACTGGTGGAAAAGGAAGCCCAGCAGTTTTCCGCGGCCCTGGCGGAGTGGAAGGAGCTGCAGGCCCAGCGCTACGAAAATGCCCGCGAGCGCCTGCTGGCCAGATGGGAGAGTGCGGCGATCCGCACCCGGGTGAAGGAACTGGAATACAGCCTGAAAATGCAGCGCAAACGGCTGAATATTATGATGGAGCAGTTCCACCTGTGTCCGGCGCAGGTGGCGTGACGTCTGCCACAAAAGCGAGAAGCGGGTCTTTGAGCCCGCTTTTTTGTTCCATGCAGTCGGAAAACAGGCACGTCGCTGCGCTCCTTTGCCCATCCTACAAGGTAATAACCTCGATGCGAAGGCCCTGATGCCGGGTACTTCCTTGCGAGACTGTCTGCGAGAGGGACCTCGCGGACAAGCCTACAGGGACGTATTCACGGCGTGTCTCGCAAGGAAGTACCCGGTAGCAGGGTCGCCCATGGCTACGAATCAAGCGACTGGGCGATCCTGCTGTCGAGGGCTTTTTGCGGGACACGCTGTGAATACTTCCCTGTACGCTCGGCGTCGGCATCCATGCCTCCGACGGTCCCGCAAAAAGCCCTCGACATCAGGATCTTCACATCACGTCCATTACCTAAATGAACAGGATTGCCCACTTTTTGTCTTGGGGATTAGTCCGGTACACGCGCAGCGCGAATCTCTATTTCCACCAGCCAGCCATCGACCACCAAACCCGCAATCTGAACGAAGGACCGCACCGGCTTTTGCGGGTTTTCTTCCGTCCCAAAAAATTTCTGGTAGCCGCGGTTGAAGCCGGCAAAATCTAGCTTGCCGTCCGGGCCGGCAACCGCAAAGGCGCGCACCTGCACGATATCGGACATGGACCAGCCCTGGCTCTCCAGTGTCTCTTTGAATTTCTCGAAGGTGCTGATCGCCTGCGCCTCCATATCCCCCCAGCTGCCATCCTCTTCGGGCGAGGCACCGGAGCCGCTCAGGTAGAGGGTCTCGGCGCCCGCCGGGATGGAAATGGTCTTGTAGAAAAGCTTTCCCTCTCCCTCCCTCTTTATCTCCGCCGCGTGTACTCCGGCGCTGAATAAACACGACAGAAGCAGAGAACCCACTATTTTTTTCATTACATACCTACCTTTTCGCTTGGTTTGATAACTGGCTCGAGCTGATTGATATAACTGATCACGTCGACCATGGCTTTGTCGTCTGGCAAGGCCTGTACCGCAGCGCGCATCTGTGCGCCGTAAGTATCCTTGGGGTGGCCGCCCCGATAGGCATTTTTGAAATTCCTGAGCTGGGTCAGCAGGTACCAGTCACTCTGCCCCACCAGGGCCGGAGCGCCCAGCGCCTCGTTGCCGCCGGCCCCGGCGCCGTGGCAGACGGCACAAGTCCTGTAGAGTTTTTCCCCCGCTGCCACGTCACCCTGCAGGGTGCCCTGCGCAGACTGTACGGACCACCCTCCGGCCCAGGTGACAATATCCGCGATATGCTCGTCCGACAGCTTGGCCGCCATGGGCTGCATAGCCAGCCCCTCTGTGTCCTTCGGGTGCTTCCCTCGCACACCCGCGCGGAACATTTCCAGCTGCCGCTTCAAATACCAGGGCTCCATACCGGCCAGTCGAGGAGCGCGCACCCCGATGTTGCCCCGCCCATCGACACCGTGACATGTGGTGCAATACCGATGGTCGTAAGGGGCCTGCGGCTGAACCGGCTCAGCCGCAATAAGCGGCCCGGACATCAGGCCGATCAAACACAGCGCTGAGGTAAACAGTCTGGTGGTCATTATTCTCTCCGGAACTCCGAGTAACGACCTCAGGCCGCGTGCGTAGCTGTGGATTGCAGCCGGTGGGCAAAGTCGGCCAGGGCGCGGTGCGTCGACTGAATCGCACTTTCCTGCCAGGCGACATGCGTGCTCACCTGATCGCCGATAAAGTAATGCCGCCCGTTCGCCGGCTGTACCAGGGTCGCCATCATGGCTTCCTCAGTGGAGTTGAGGGCCCGGTAGCTTTCAGTCCAGCGGGCGGCACAACCCAGCATATGATTGATCCGGTGCCAGGCGATGGTGATACCTTTCTCGACCTGCTGGCGATAATCCGGGTGCACTTTTTCCCCCTGCTGCAACAGCGCTTCGATGCGCTGCCCCTGGGTCATATTGGTAAAATGCATTCCGCCGACAAAGTCATAGGCGGCGAGGACAATGCCTTTTTCCTTATGAATACCATGTGGCGGGTACCAGATCTGCCTGATGGGTGCGTTGACCCAGGTGATGCCGCCATAGATATCCTCGTCCTCCCAGAAACGGGTCCTGGCCTGGAATGCCGCCTTGTAGGCCCGACCGCGGCGGATATGCTCCATGGCCTGCAGGTACTCGGTCGGGAAGTTGTTTGGAATGCCGGTCAGCAGGTGAGAGGGAATGCAGTTGAACACAGTGTCCACCTGCAAAAGCTCGCGCGCGCCGTCCTGGCCGTAGACCACATCCACGCCGTCGTCCTTGATGGTGATCGCCGTCACCGGCGCGCGATATTTAACGCGATCACCCAGCTGGCGCAGGAAACCTTTGATAATCATGTCCATGCCGCCGACGGGTTGCATCAGTACGGGGCCGGTCTCCCCTTCGTTAGCCGTCAGTGACAACTGCACGAACTCGGACTGCATCAGATCCCTGAACGCAATCATATCTTTCTGGGTACCGTGGTCCAGGAATCCACCGCTGGCATAACCCGCGCGGAGACTGCCCTTGTACAGCAGGTCTTCACTCAGGTCGCCGAAGGAACGGATGATTTCCAGCAGGGATTCGATCTCGCCCTCCGCAAACGGCCCGTCGAGCTCCGCCTGTGTCAGTGACTTGGAGAACAGCTCCGCCAGAAAGCCGCGCACATTAGTGCTGTATTCGGCATTTCTTATCGGCCTGCCGCCCATGATCCCGTCGTCCTGGAAGTAGGCGGTTTTATTCTCGTTGATAAACAGTTCCAGCTCGACCCCAAGTTCGCGGCAATAGCGCAACACGCTGCGGTGAGTGCTGGGAATGCGCGCGGCACCGGCATTGAAATAGAGGTGAGGCTCATCGTCGAATTCACAGTACTGTCGGTTGCCGATCTCATCGATCAGATCGCCGTGGCGCACGGTGAAAACTCGGCCGCCAGCGCGATGGGAAGCTTCCAGAACGGTAACCTCGTGACCGGCTTTCATCAGCTCATAGGCGGCGGTGAGTCCGGAAATACCGCCGCCCAGTATGGCTACCCGTCGTTTGACCCTCCCCAGTTGCGCGGTATCCGGTTGGGCGACAGCGGTTGCCTGCGGAAGCATCCCCAGCGCGGAGCCGGTCTTTATCAGGGCGCCGCTGCCGAATGTGAGGCCCAGAAGCTGTAAAAAATCCCTTCGGCTGACGAATTTTTCCACGAGTACCTCCCGGAGGTCATAACAAATCTCAAGCTTTGAAGTTCAGGCCGGTGCCGGTGGGGAGCCCCACACGGACCGATCCCGAACATCAAATTCCATTCAACTAAAAATCCGCGTTCAGCCTGAGGTAGTAAAAACTGCCCTGCCAACTGACCGCTGTGTCGGTGGGATAAGAGGCTCCACAGCAGTAATCGTCGAGTTCGTCCTTCTCCGGGTATTCGTCGAAAATGTTGCGTCCGCCGACGGCGAGGGAATACATCTCGTTAAATTGATAGCTGCCCTCGATATCCACCATCACCACCGGATCGAACTCCTGCACCGCCAGGCCGTCATCCGCAGCATTGGAGTTTTCGTAGGAGCCGTAATAATTGGCCCTGGCCATCAGGGACAAGTCGCCGAACGAGTGTCGCGCGGTAAACACCCCGCGCCAGTTCGGGTTGAGGTTCTCGAAATCGAACTGGTCTTCCTCGTTGAGGAATTCACTGGGGTCGGAATCGAACTCTGTAGTGTTATAGTTCAAAGAAGCCGTCAGCGTGGTCGAGGAACCGTTGCTCCAGTCCAACGGATAGGTGGCGACGATGTCCACACCCTCGGTGACCGTGTCAAAGGCGTTGGCAAAATAGAATACGCCGCCGATGGTTTCGGCTCCGGATACACCAGCGCCTACCAGGGCCAGATAGTTGTTGTAGGCATCCCCCGCCGACGGATCCGTGGAAACGTCCAGGGTGGAGATTGCATAGGTGCGGTCCTCGATGGCGATATGATAGAAATCCACGGTGACATCCAACTCGCCCAGGCTGGAGGTAAAGCCGAGTGTATAGTTGGTGGATGTCTCGGGCTCCAATGGCGATGAACCGAGGGCGAGTGCCACATCGCTGCTGGCCGGGAACAGGCCGGTCGCCACCGGGAGGCCGTTGGGCAGGCGGGTGGATACATTTGTGGTGCCCTGCTGGCCCGGAGTGGGCGCCCGGAAGCCGGTGCCGATCGAACTGCGAATCCCGAAGTTTTCGTTGATGCTCAACTTGCCGGCGAGCTTGCCGACCACCTCGGAATCGAAATCGGAGTAATCCTCGTAGCGCAGGGCTCCCTGCAGGAACAGGCGATCGGTCACATCGGCACTGATATCCAGGTAGGCGGCGTAGGAATCCCGCGAATAGGTACCGGAGTACTCCGGGGAGTAGCCGGGGAATCCATTGGAGCCCACACCCACCACCTGGTACACCGGGTCTTCCGGGTCGGCACAGTTGAGGCTGGAACCACTGCCGATGGCACTCAGGCCCGCGACGGTCGCGGTACCGTCGTCGTTGCACAGGTCCCAAGGGTCTGTTACCGCATAGGGGCCGGCAACGTAGGAGGTTTCCTCGCCCTCCACAATCTCATAGGACTCATCCAGGTAGCTGGCACCGAACGCCAGCAGCACGGGGCCCACTGCATCGGTACCGATCTCGTAGGAGAAATCCGCCTGGACCTGCATTTCTTCGTTGATCAGGTCACCGGGGCGGAAGGAAGTGGGGGAATCCGGCCCCATTGATGGGTTGACCGTATTGACCAAGGTGTATTCGACTTCGCTGTTTCCACTCCGTGCGCTGAAATCGTAACTCAGGCCGCTGCCAAATTCGCCACGCCATCCGGCCACCAGCGAGTAGTCGTAGACCTCGCCAAAAAAGCGTGGGGTAAATCCACCGGGAAACTTTTCCAAGGGGCTGTAAATGGAGCCGTCCGCCTCGCGCAGATCCTCGATGGTCCCATTGCCGGGATAGCGGTAATAGAAGCTGCCGTCGGCTTCGCTCCTGGAGTAGTTGCCGAAGGCGTAGAATTCGGAATTCGCGCCCAGTTCATAGCCGCTGTTAAAGAACAGCCGAGTCGCTTCGCTGTTCGGCTGGCCCCACGGCTGCACATGATCCCCCGGACCTACGTTCGCACCGGCGGTCGCCGCCATGAAATCCTCGTCCTCGGTATAGGCCGTATAGGAAGCCGTGGAGTCGTAGACCGGATTGGACTGATCCAGGCAGAACCAGGGTTCACAGTACTGCTCGCCGCGCTCTGTGGCATCGGCTTCCGACCACTCGCCGGACAGGCTGAGGAAACCGTTGGCGCCGAGCGCTAGTCCCCAGTTTCCCTGAATTGTGGTCTGGGCACCGTCACCCTCGCTGTAGTCCCCGCCCTCCACGGTGAGACTGCCGCCCTCGCTGTTGTCTTTGAGGATAAAATTGATCACCCCGGCAATGGCATCCGAGCCGTACTGGGCCGCGGCGCCGTCCCTCAGGACCTCCACGCTTTTGAGCGCGGCGGTGGGAATAGTGGCTATATCCGGCCCCTGTGTGCCGGCCCCGCCGATCTCCACCAATGCGGCCCGGTGCCGACGCTTGGAATTCACCAGCACCAGGGTCTTGTCCGTGGGCATGCCCCGCAACTGGGCGGGGCGGATAAAAGTGCTGCCGTCGTTGATCGGCTGCCGTGAAACGTTGTAGGAAGGGACCAGGGTCTTGAGGACATCGTTGGTATCCGTATAGGCCACCTCCTCGATCGTATCGCTGTTGAAAACATCCACCGGCACGGGGGAATCGGAAACCGTCCTGGGCCGCCCCCGGCTGCCGGTTACAGCGACCTCTTCCATGATCTGATAGGCATCTTCTTGGGAGAAAGCGGGCGCCCCCACGCCCAGAGTGGAACTCACGGCGAGTGCCAGGGCACTCATTTTGAACAGATCGGGATTGGACTTATTCATTTCTCTACTAGCTCCCCAAATAATCGAACAGAACGGCTTACAGGCAAAACAGCCCGAAGCACCCCGCCTGCCCTTTACCAGGCACAGAAGATCTCGCGCTCTTTTGTGTCTGCCTGGTCGCACGCCTATCGGCGGTGCGGGACGGGAACATTTGTATGCCCGAAGGACCCTGAAAGTCCTCCTGCAAACCTCCTATATTCCTCCCAATTAGCTCCCACACCTGAATGCGGGGTAAGGTGGCATGGAAGTTGCACCGTCGATTAATGGGATAGACAGGTGCGGCCGGCCAGACGCTGTCAGCACAACACAATAAAAAGGTGCCTGATCGCCAGAGCACCGGATGCGACCGACATCCCTCCCTAACGGCGACATTGGTGTGCGACATGAAAGGCAATAATCCCGGGATAGATTTTTATATCGGCTCCTTCGGTATATCGGCTGATCGCTGCATCCTTGTGGGGAGCCATAATGAAGAGACCAAACTCACCCCCAAGAATATGGGGGTCCTGATTTATCTCGCGGAAAACGCCGATCGGGTAATCAGCAGTGATGAGCTGTTAAATAAATTCTGGAGCCCGGTTGCCTCGGACCACGCGGTGCACAAGGCGATAGCGGATTTACGCAGCGCCCTGGGCGACAATGTGCGTCGCCAGACCTATATCAAAACCCTTCCGCGACGAGGGTACAAACTCCTCCACGCACCCAGTCCCATATCTCCCGCATCCGCCTCTGAGGACAACGGAAAACACTTGGCCACTATGGGTAAACGGGTAATCGAATTCGGCGACTACTTCGCTGTCGGCTTGAGCGCGGCACTGGTGTTGGCAGTTTTTGGGTGGCTGATGAGGGAACCGGCATCGAAGAAAAATACGGATGTCATTACGGTGGGAATAGAACGGTTTACACACGAGGGAAATGTGTCCTCGGTGGACCGCGTTCTCAACGATGGATTGACCAGTAATCTGGCTGACCGGCTCTCGAAATCGAAGCGGCTGAAAATCATTTCCATCAGCGGGAGCAGGCGCGAACAGCCTCCTCCCGGGACCGACCACCTTGTCAGGGGCAACCTTTTACAGGACGATGACCGCCTTCGCGTGCTGGTGCACCTGGTTCGAAGCTCTGACGGCTTATTCGAATACTCTGAAAAATTTGATTTTGAAATATCGGAGCAGAGCCTGTTTGCGATACAGGACTACATTGCCTCCAGCGCCGCATTCAATATTGCAACGGCGCTGGATATCGAGCAGGACGACAACGGGAAAGTCCCGGAATACAGCCTGAACGCCGCGAATTCGGCAACCTATGAACAGTTCGCGAAAGGCGACTCCAAAGCTGCGGGCCAATAAAAACTGCACTGCCGGCGATCGGGTTGCAGGCCGGACGACCTCCCTTTTCTAATCGCTCCCCTTGGCGGCAAACTGGTTCATGGAATAGGCCACCCGCTCCTCTACATTTTTTTCCAGCTGTTCCACGTCAAGGCTTTCGATATGCTGCAGCCGCTTGCGCAAACCCACGCCGTTGGCGATCTGGATCGCCAATCCCGGGCGGGCATTGGCCTCCAGCAGCAGCGGACCCCGCTTGCGGTCCAGCACTATGTCGCAACCCAGGTAACCCAAGCCGGTCATTTCATAGCAGCTCGCGGCAAGCCGCACCAGATCGCGCCAGCCAGGCACCACCAGTTCGCCGAACGGCATCTGTGTGTCCGGGTGTTGGGAAACCCGCAGGCCGCGCTGTACCGCGTGACAGGATCTGCCGCTGGCAAGGTCGATGCCCACCCCCACGGCCCCTTGGTGCAGGTTGGCCTTGCCGTCGGAGGCGTGGGTTGAGCAGCGCAGCATGGCCATTACCGGAAAACCGCGGAAGACGATCACGCGGATATCCGGCACCCCCTCGAAGGAGTAGTTGTCGAACACCGGATCGAAATCCACCAGTGCCTCGACCATCACCCGGTCCGGCTTGCCGCCCAGGCTGTAGAGGCCGCTGTGAATATTGCTCACGTGGCGCAGGATATCCAACGCGGTCACTTCCGCGCCGGAAGTTTTCACGTATTTATCGCCATTGCGTCCGGCGATCACCAGGATTCCCTTGCCGCCGGAGCCCCTCGCCGGCTTGATCACGAACTGCCACAGGGGCTCGATCACTTCCATCACCCGCCGACGGCTGGGCTGGGTGTCGAAAGCGGCGATCAGGTCCGGCACCGCGATACCGTAACGCGCCGCGGCGCGTTTGGTACTGAGTTTGTCGTCCACCACCGGGAATTTGTCGCGGTCGTTATAGCGGGCGATATAGTTCACATTGCGCGCGTTCATGCCCAGCACACCCATACGCCGCAACAACAGCGGCGAGACGAAACCGCCGCGCAGCTTGCCGAAGATTTGCGATATCGAGACCTGACCCATCTGCTAATCCAAATGCAATCTCATGATTGGTGCCATAGGGTGCGCCGTGCGCACCGTTATCGGGGCCGGTGCAAGAGTCGCTGCTTCCCGGTGCGCGCAGCGCACCCTACATCTGCTACCGTACCAATTGCCGGAACCGCATCAGTTCCCCGAGGCGGAAGCCGGTGTAGTTGCCCACTATCAGGATCAGACCCAGCAGCACCAGCAACAGTTCCGGGAAGTTGAAGGTCCAGTGCTCCACGTAGCGGTTGGTCATCACCCACCAGGCGAGCACCGCCACCAGCAGGCTGCCGCCCGCCTGCACCACCACTTCGTAGGGGCCGTCCTCCTCCCACACGATGGACATGCGCTCGATGGTCCAGGCCAGAATAATCATCGGGAAGAAGGTCACCGTGAGCGCCTGCTCGATGCCCAGCTTGTAGCTCACCACGCTGATGGCGCCCATCAGTATCACCACCGCGACCACCACCGCGGCGATCCGGGCTACCAACAGCAAATTGAGCCGACTGAGGTAGAAGCGCACCCACAGCCCCAGCACCAGGATCAAAACAAAGATCGACAGGCCGGTGAACAGCCGGGTCTCGATAAAAGCGACGGCCAGCAGCACCGGCATAAAGGTGCCGGAAGTGCGAATGCCCACAAAGACCCGCAGTAACACCACTACCAGCGTACCCACCGGCACCAGCAGGATCAGCTTGAAAATGCTCTGCTGTTCGATGGGTAGACTGTAGATGGAGAAATCCACCAGCGCTTCCTTCTCCCGGCTGGTGCTGCGCATGGCCACTTCCCGCGCAGGCACATCGTTGGAGATCACCGAGAAGGTCACTCTGGAATTGCGCCCGCCCTCCACGTCCAGCAGGCTCTTGCCGCCGCGCTGCCAGATAAAGAATTTTTTCGGCACGCCCGGCAAGCCGCTGTGGGGCTCGAACACCACCCAGCGCTCGCCGTCGTAGACCTCCAGCAGGTCCTCCGGGTCCAGGCGCCGGCGGTCGTCCTCCAGGTAGAGGCCGCGGATACGGTGCGCGGGTATTTCCGCGGCGGACAGCACCACCAGTGCCACGTCCACCAGGGAGCGGTCCTTGTAGTAGCCGAAGATCAGGTTTCGATCCTGGTTGCGGCTGTCGCCCAGGGCGATGAGCAGTTGGGTAGTAAAGGTCTCGGTATCCGAGGAGCGCTCCCGCGCGCTGTCCACCAGGGAATAGATGGCGAGACGCACCGCCTCCTGTTCGCGGGCGCCGAGAAAGGGTTTCTGTACCTGGGTACTCAAATCCAGCGGTTGCTCCAGCGCCGCCCCCGGTGTCTGGTGAACGTCCAACTGGTAAAAGAGCGACTGGGGGCCGAAGGCTGAACGACGCGACCAGACGGCGCGGTACTCGTCGTCCTCGCTGACAATATTGAAGCCGTAGCCGGAAGAGCTGAAGCTCTCGTTCAGCACTTCCATATTGCGCTGTTCCCGCGGCAGGGTCAGCGCGGCCTTGACCGGGCCGTCATCGGCGGTGAAACGCACCTTGGCCTCGATGGTCCAGACGGTGCGATACTCCCCCGGCAGCAGCGGGAAGCCCAATTCAATGTTTTTGTAAATCGTCAGGCCCGCACCCATAAGCGCAAGCAGCCCAGCGATAATATAAACCTGAGCGCGCGGCGACATCCGCCAATCTCCATAATTTCTACTGGCGCGCGAAGATAGGCGCAGCGCCGAACGTTGTTATCTGGACGAGTATTTCGGGGCTACTTGTACGAGCGGTCCCGGGGTCGGCCCTGCACGTGCTGGCGGCTCACGTCCACCACCGCGGCGTCCTTGAGGAAGTTGCGCCCCACCAGCAGCGGGTAGTCGGAAGCGCCGCGATCGGTCAGGTTGACCTCCACCATATGGGTGACCTCGCCCACGGTGAGGCTCATCTCCACCACCGGCCGCCGCTGGCTGTCGAAGCCCGGGCGCGTCACGCGCACAAAACGCTTGACCGGCAGCTCGATCGTCACCGGCTCCGCCTTTTTCTCGTCCGGGTCCGTCAGTTCGAAACGAATCCAGTCCTTGCCGTCCCGCTCGAAGGGCGTCAGCTTCTGCGCGCTGAGGGAGGATGTGGGAGCACTGGTATCGACCAGCGAGCGCAGGCGCAGGCCACCGGGCTCTATAGCCACGGTTTCCACCGACCCGAGCACCAGCTTGTCTTTTGCCACCGGCACTTCGACCAGCCTTTCCCGGGTGCGTTCGATAATGCGCTCGACCACTTTGACTTCCGGCTCGGCGCAGGCCAGCTCCACCGGGGGCGGGCACTGCGCCTCCGGGATATCGGTGGCGGCTTCGCCTGTGGCCGGCTCGGCCGCCGGAGCCTGTCTCCCGGGTGCCTGACGCTGCAACATTTCACAGCCCACCAGCAACTGGGAGGCCAGCAACAGCGACAAAATGGGAAAAATCCGCATTCTTAAATACTACCTTAGGGCCTCTCGGCCACCCCTGTGTGCAAAGCTTGTCCCTGCATTTTCTGATATCGGGAAATCCCTGCCCCCTTTTTTGCAAAGGCCGGATAGTAACCTATCCGCCCGGGATCTGAACAGCGACTGCTCGACAGCTCGCGGTTCTCCGACGGGAGAAATCAGCCGAGCCGGAGGCGCGCGTCTATGTCGCCGAGCAGCTTTACCAGGGGGGCGGCTGTGGCTTTGTCCTTGAAGTGCTCCTCGGCGATGGGTGCGATACCGCACTGTCGCGGCAGCGGCTGTTCCCGCTCGACCAGCAGGCTCATGCGCGGCAGGAACACAAACTGCAGCCACTGGGGCAGGCTCAGGGTATCCACGCAAAAGGGTTCGCGGCTGGCCAGGGCCTCAGCGGGGGGCGGTTCCGCCTGCCACAGGTCGAGGCGGCGCAGTTCCACCTCCAGTTGGAGCAATTGGTCGGCGACGTCTGAGTAAATCGACTGCATAGCGAAACTATTATTGTGCGGGTTGCTCTCTTTCCCAACCCCTCTCTCTCGCAAGCGGGAGAGGGGCCGGATTCCGGCCAGTTATTCGATCCGCCGGGTAAAGGGCGGCAGTGAATCCAGGATAGCCCGGCCGTAGCGCCGGGTGACGATACGTCGGTCCAGCAGGATCACGGTGCCGCTGTCGGATTCGGTGCGCAGCAAGCGCCCGCACGCCTGTACCAACTTGAGCGCGGCGTCGGGCACGGTGATCTGCATAAACGGGTTGCCGCCGCGGGCTTCGATCCACTCCGCCAGCGCCGCCTCGATGGGGTCGTCCGGCACCGCGAAGGGCAGCTTGGCGATCACCACCTGGCGGCAGTAGTCGCCGGGCAGGTCCAGGCCCTCGGCGAAACTGGCGAGCCCGAAGAGCACGCTGCTGCCGCCCCCGTCCACCGTCTCCCGGTGAATTTCCAGCAGTTGCTGGCGGGAACGCTGCCCCTGCACCAGGATGCGGTTGCGCCAGGTGCCGGGCAGCGCCTCGTACACGGTTTCCATCTGCCGGCGGGAGGAGAACAGCACCAGTGCACCGCCGGAGTCCTGCAGCAGTTCCGGCAGCGCATCGATCACCGCGTTGGTGTGGGCGTCCGCATTGCCCGCGTCCACCGCGGCGGCGGGCACCCGCAACTCCGCCCGGGAAAAGTCGAAGGGGCTGGGCACCACCTGGTAGCTGGCGTTGTCCGGGGTGCCGGCGCGCATTTTCAGGCGGTCGAAGCGCCCAAGGGCAGTGAGGGTGGCGGAGGTGAGCACGGCACCGAAACAGCGGCGCCAGAGGCTGTACTCCAGGGTTTTGCCGGCGAGGATCGGCGAGCTGCATACCTCGAAATCGGTGGAGCCGCCCCAGTCCACCAGGGTGACCCAGCGCGCCTGGGGCAGCGCGCCCTCGGCGTCAGATCTGGAATAGTTGGCCCAGAGCTGCAGGTTGGCCTCGGCGCGCCCGTACCAGCTGCCCAGTATCGGATACCAGCGCTCCAGGTCCACCGCCGGCACCGGGCTGTGGGGGTCCTCCAGCAGTCGCTGGGCGGACTGCAGCATCTTGTCCAGCAGGGACTCCAGTTCATCGAAGTCCTCGCGCAGCTTCTCCGCCAGCTCCATCAGCACCTCCGGCACCACGCCGCCGGCAAAGCGGTGGCGAGCGCCGCGGCCAGGAGAAGACGAGGTGCCGCCGCGCGGGTCTTCGAATTCACAAATGTCCTCGATCAGCGGCCACAGTTGCTCCATGGACAGCTTGGCGGAACTGAGCACCGCCGGCAGTTGTTCGCCACAGCGGTCTATCTCACCGCCGTCGCCGATTTCGCCCAGCAGTTGACCGAGGTTCTTGTTCGCCTGGTCCAGCCAGCCGGTGGTGGCGCCCACGCGGCTGTGGTGGGAGAAGTGATTGAGCGCTTTGTCCGGCAGGTGGTGGGCCTCGTCCAGCACATAGATGGTCTCCTCCGGCGGTGGCAGTATGGCGCCGCCGCCCAGGGCCAGGTCCGCCAGCAGCAGGTCGTGGTTGGCGACGATCACCTGGGTCTTGCCCAGGCTCTCGCGGGCGCGGAAGAAGCTGCAATTGCTTACGTGTGGGCAGCGGCGGCCGCTGCACTGGCGGTGGTCGGTGGTGACCCGGCTCCAGTCCTCCACCTCCAGGGTATCCGGCCAGTTGTCGCGGTCGCCGTCCCAGCCGCCGGTGGCCAGCTTGTCGGCCATCTCGCGGTAGAGTTTGACCCCCTCCTCGCCCACCTGGGGCTTTTCGTCCTCGTAGAGAGCGAGGCTGACACCCGCACCGCCGGCACTGAATTCCGACAGCAGCTGGTCCAGCTTGCTCAGGCACAGATAGCGGCCGCGCCCCTTGGCGAGCGCGAAGTCGAACTGCAGGCCGCTGTGGCGCATCAATTCCGGCAAGTCCTTGTGGATGATCTGTTCCTGCAGGGCCACGGTGGCGGTGGACACCACCAGTTTCTTGTCCTGCGCCTGGGCCAGCGGAATGGCGGCCAGCAGGTAGGCCACCGTCTTGCCGGTGCCGGTGCCCGCCTCCACCACGCAGATATGCTCGCCGTCGGTCTTGTCGCAATCGCGCTCGCCGCCCGCCGCCCGGGCAATGCCGCCGAGGGTGCGGGCGATGGCGGCGACCATCAGCTTCTGCCCGTAACGGGCCTTGAGTTCGCGCCCGGAGAGGAACCGGCTGTAGGCGGCCTGGATGGTTTCTTTGTCTTTTTGGTTGAGCACTGTGTGGTGGTGAGTCAATTTGTAGGATGGGCAAAGCGAAGCGTGCCCATCAGGTTTGTCTGATGGGCACGCTTCGCTTTGCCCATCCTACTCTCTAGCTATTCATACGCAAGGCGCGAGACCACCGGGTTTGCGTAGGCGCGGATGGCCTTTTCGCGCCAGCGCTCATCGATGTCCGCCATGCGCTTCTCGAATTTCTGCCGCGTCGCCTCATGCTCGTCCGGGTGCCAGGGCCGGGCCGGATAGGAGACCGGCAGGTCCGGCGCCTCGCCGTAGAGCATCTGGTAGGCGATCAGGTTGGTTGGGTGCAGTACGTAGTTGCCGATAATCTGCCGGTCGATCTCCTCGGCGACGGAGGCCACGTCGTTGAAGTCCCCCTCGATCGGCGTACCGAAGGCGGCGTGCACATGCCCCTTTGGGCCGGTGATCCCGCGGGCGATGGTCCCCAGGTCCTCGTGCTCGGCCTTGCGGTACTCCTCCTGGTGCTCGGTGATATACAGCTCCTTGGCCTTGCTGGCATCGCAGGGGTCCCACTCGTAGGAGATGGACAGAGGAACTATATGCAGCTTGCGCCAGAACTCCGCCAAAGGGGTCTCTTTGTCCTTGGTCATCGCGAACATCGCCACCAGCGCCGGATTGGTGCGGTCCATGCCGTCCTTGGCGCGCCCGGAGCGCTGGGCGATCCACACGTGTTCGTTGTCGTTCACTACGGAGTGATAGATGTAATTGGATAGCTGGGTGGCCGCGGCCAGTTTCTCCCGGCGGCTGCCGGCCTGGCGCTTGACCACAAAGCTCTTGTTCAGCTTCATGAGATCGGTGGCGAACTGCTTGGTGAGCAGATTGTCGCCGATGGCGATGCGCGACGTCTCGTGGCCCTCGCGGAACATGGCCACGATGGACAGCGCCGGGTCCATGGCGATATCCCGGTGGTTGCTCACAAACAGGCAGGCGCGGTCCCGCGGCAGGCTGTCCAGGCCGGAGATAGAGAACTCGCTGGTGGTGCGCTCGACGATGCGGTCCACGTACTTGTCGACCACTTCCTGTACGCCGCGCACATCCCGCGCCTTGCGCAGTTCGAAACGCACGAACTGGCGCACCAGCCAGGCCACCGGGCGCTCCAGCATTCGCGCCGCACTCGGCACCAGGAAGTGCGCCAACGCGCGGGACATCTCCGGATCGGCGATCAGCCGGTCCAGCACCGGGCGCACTTCGTCGTCCCGGTAGGGACGGATATCCTCGAACTGGGCGGGATCCAACTCACTCGCTCTCATGCACTCACTACACCAGTTGGCCGCAAAGCGCGGTTTTCTTAATTTGCTTATTTGTGGACGGGAACTCTACCCCGGCCGGGGACGCCGGGCAGGGCGCAGAACATACCGGAAGCGCCGCAGAACTGCCAGTGGTCGGCGATGGGCGGAATGGATGCGGACCAGCGAAATTCAATTCACCACTGGCCACCAACCACTGACCTCGCCAAAGTGGACTTCCCCGGCCACAGCCGGGAGAATAGGCGGCTAATCCCGTCGACGACGGCAAAAACAACGATAACGATAATGATTCCGGGCCTCCGCGGCCCCGCAGTACTCCAGGAGTAACCCTTGAGCCAGCCCAGTTCCGCCGAGCCCCGCAATCCAACCCTGTTGGATGCGCTGATCCCGCTACTGATTCTTATCACACTGCTGTCGCTGTCCGTGTTCTTCTTCGGCGAGGACTCCTCCTACGGCCCCAACCAGATCGCCCTGCTGCTGTGTGCCGGCGTGGCCGCCTTGATGGGCATGAAGAACGGCCACAGTTGGAACGATATGGAAGGCGGCATGCTGCACGGCATCGGCCTGGTGTTCGGCGCCATCCTGATCCTGCTGGCGGTGGGCTCGCTGATCGGCAGTTGGATCCTCGCCGGCACCGTCCCGTCGATGATCTACTACGGCGTGCAGATACTATCGCCGCAGTGGTTCTATGCCGCCAGCTGTATTATCTGCGCCGTGGTCGGCCTCAGCATCGGTTCCAGTTGGACCACCGCGGGCACCCTGGGCGTGGCACTGATGGGCATCGCCGGGGCGCTGGGCCTGTCCCCGGCGATCACCGCCGGCGCGGTGATTTCCGGCGCCTACTTCGGCGACAAGATGTCGCCGCTGTCCGACACCACCAACGTGGCCGCCGCGGTGACCTCCAACGACCTCTTCCTGCATATCCGCCATATGCTGTGGACCACCATGCCCGCATTCGCGCTGGCCCTGGTGGCCTTTGCGGTGATCGGCCTCGCCGCCGACACCGGCAGCGCCTCCGCCGCGGATATCCAGTTGATGCTGAACGCCCTGCAGGACGAATTCAATATCTCCGCCGTGAGCCTGCTGCCGCTGGCGCTGCTGCTGTTTATGGCCTGGCGCAGGATTCCCGCCTATCCCACGTTGATTATCGGCGCGCTGGTGGGCTGTGTTATCGCTGTGATTTTCGAACCGGAGAGCACTCGCCGCCTGGCGGGGGGAGAAGGCGGTGCCCTGGACCTGCTCAAAGGCGCCTGGATCAGCCTGTTCGACGGCTACAAGTCCACCTCCAGCAACGAGAATGTGGCGGCGCTGCTGTCCAAGGGCGGCATGAGCAGCATGCTCAACACCATCTGGCTGATCATCTCCGCCATGGCGTTCGGCGGCGCCATGGAGCGGGCCGGTTTCCTGGAGCGCATCGTCAACTGGGCCCTGTCGGGGGTAAAAACCGTCGGCGGCCTGATCACCTCCACCGTGCTCACCTGCTTCGGCATGAACGCCGCCGCCGGCGACCAGTATATGGCCATCATCATCCCCGGGCGCATGTTCCGCGAGGCGTTCGCCGACAAGGGGCTGCACGGTCTCAACCTGTCGCGCACCCTGGAGGACTCGGGCACCATCACCTCGGTGCTGATTCCCTGGAATACCTGCGGCGCCTATATGAGTGCCACCCTGGGCATCGCCACCTTTACTTACGCGCCCTTCGCGTTGTTCAACCTCCTCTGCCCACTGCTGGCCATCGGCTACGGCTGGTTCCACTTCAAACAGATGCCGCTGTCTGCCGGCGCGGACACTTCCGCCGTGGCACAGGCACATGCCCAGCCGCAGTAGTGCGATGGGGGAGAGCGGCACCCTCGGCGAGCTGATCGCCGGAGCGCAGTTCAAGCTGCGCTGGTTCGATCTGGGACGGCGGGTACAGCCGCTGACCCGCACCCAGGCAGAGGCCTTCGAATCCGGCCGCTCACCCTGGCCGCACCCCTACCTGCGCCACGCCTGGACAGGGCTGCTGCTGTGGCCGGAGGAAGGCGGAGAACCTGCGGTCTGGTTTCTGCGCCTGCCCCTTGATGAACAGGGAAAACTGCAACTGCCGGTGCGCGACGGCTTTCTGCGCCAGCTCACACAGCAACTGTGCGCCGACAGTGGCGGGGACCCGACCGCGCGCCTGCAAAGCGTCCTGGACCGGAGCGAGCTGGTATTCGATCCGCTGCCGGAGCGCCGCGCCAGCTTCCACGCCCGGGCCGGCCTGTTGCTGAAGCGGCCTCCCAGCGAGCACTACGCCGCGGCGCTGGAGTACTGCCGCGACCCGGACACCCGGCCCTGGGACCGGTTGGCCCTCCAGGGCGTCGCCGATCTGGCGGCGCGCTGGGAAGAGCACGGCGCGCTGCTGCAACAGAGAATGGTCAGGCTGGCGGCTCCGGTATTTATCAATCTGTGCCAGTGCCTGGAGAACGAGGCCATCGATCACCGGCTGGCGGCGGGGATCATCGACCGCGCCCGTTCGCAACTGGCCGGCGGCGCCGCGGATTACACCCCGGTGGCCGCCGCCGTGCGCGGCATTTCCCATTCTGTCGCCGGTGGGTTGCGCCGGGAATTTCTGCGCGAAGTCCTGCAGGGTTCCGCAGGGCGCGACAGAGAAGTACTGGCGGCCATCGGCAGCCGCTGTCCGCGAGATCTGGAGCGAGCGGAAATTGCCGAGCCCTGGCTCGCCGCGCTGGCGGAAAACCTGGACCAGGAAACTTTCAACCTGCTGCTCACCGACCTGCTGTTCCTGCCCCAAGTGCGCCCGGTATTGCTGGGGGCACTGCGCAACCCGGCGCGCCCGGAATCCCTGGCGCGCGCATTCGGAATACTGCTCCGGGGCTCGCTGCCGACCCACTAGCCCGGATACCTTGGGGCGCCCCGGCAACACAAAAATATTTTGACGCGCAAAGCCACCATGGGTTTAAAGAAATTTTTATACAGTTTTTTACAAAAAAAATTTTCGAAAATTCCGCAATAGTCTACAGAGCGATTTGGCGGATAACCCTTCAAATTTAGGTATTTTGTCACGCCAAACTGGCACAAAATTTACCCAGACTTTCCCCCTGGCGGTTATTTTAACCGTGCGCCTATTACACTCCATTGGGCGGTATCTTTGTAGAAAAGATTTTTACAAAGCAGACCAAACAGGTGACGTTTTATTGTCTATGCTAATGGCTAACATCAACGGAAAGGAGTTAGGGGATGAATTTCACTCCAGCCAAGTACTTAATCGGAATTATCAGTGCACTGGTTTTGGCAGGTTGCTGTGCAGCGCCAGTCCCGCCGGCTTACTGCCCTCCGGGCTCTGAACAAATTCCGCTGTCAATGGCCTGCCCCGCAGACGCAGATTGTTGGATGGCTTCCGACAATGTCCGCTGCATGAAAGTGGTCAAGTAAGATTACTTTCCGGCAAGCCTAGCAATGCCGCTTTTCGAAGCGGCATTTGCATTTTCTACGCCACCGTATTTTGGGGCTTTTGGCAACATAGGGTGAAAAACCTGCTGAGAGCCTGTTTGAACTCTTCCAAGACTGGCCGACAGGCCCGTTTGCGGCTAGCATAAGCGGCTTTTTACGAGCCAATAAATCCGCACCGCTATGACAACTGAATCCCGTTCCGCCGCCATTGCCCGACTCCAGTCCCACTACCAGCAACACAAATGGTCCCTGCGCGAACTGTTCGCCACTGATCCCGACCGGGCCCAGCGCTTCAGCCTCGAAGCTGCGGGCCTCTATCTCGACTACAGCAAGAACCACCTGCGCGACGATACCCTGCAGCTGCTGCTGGACTGCGCGGAACAGCTCGGATTACCGCAGGCGATCGCCGACTTGCTGGCGGGCGCCGAGGTGAACAACACCGAACGCCGCCCCGCCCTGCATACCGCTCTGCGCTTCCAGGGCGAACCGCAAAACGAACACGAGCGGGCGGTGGCCGACTGCCGCACCCAGATGAAGCGGTTCTCTGAAGAGGTACACAGCGGCCGCTGGCGGGGCTTCTCCGGGGAGCCCATCCGCCATATCGTCAATATCGGCATCGGCGGCTCCGACCTGGGCCCGCGCATGGCCGTGGAGGCGCTGTACCCCTGGCAGCGGGAAGATATCAGTGTGCATTTCGTGGCCAACGTCGACGGCGCCGACCTGAGCGACACCCTGTCGCGACTGCCCGCGGAGCAGACCCTGTTTATCGTCGCCTCGAAATCCTTTTCCACTCTGGAGACCCGCCAGAACGCACTCTCCGCGCGCCGCTGGATACTGGATGCGGGCTGCCGGGAAGATCAGCTGGAGCAACACTTTGTCGCGGTGAGCAGCAATATCGTCGCCGCCCAGGACTTCGGCATAGCCCCGCAAAATATCTTTCCCATGTGGGACTGGGTGGGCGGCCGCTATTCACTCTGGTCCGCGATCGGCCTGCCCATCGCCCTGGCCTGCGGCTTCGAGACCTATGAAGCACTGCTGGCCGGCGCCCACACCGTGGACCGGCATTTCGCCGAGGCGCCGCTGGCTGAAAACCTGCCGGTATTGCTGGCGCTGATCCACTTCTGGTACCGCCAGTGCTGGGACGCCGGAAGCCAGGTGGTGCTGCCCTACGCTCAGCGCCTGGCGCGTTTCCCCGCCTGGTTGCAACAACTGGACATGGAGAGCCTGGGCAAGGGTGTGAACCGCGAGGGCCACCCGCTCGATTACCCCAGCGGCAGCGTGATCTGGGGCACCGAGGGCAGCAATGGCCAGCACTCCTTCCACCAGTTGCTGCACCAGGGCACCGATCTGATCCCGGCGGATTTCATCGCCATCAAGGAGCCCACCTCCGGGCTGGAAGAACAGCACAAGTGGTTGCTGGCCTGTTGCATCAGCCAGAGCCAGGCGCTGCTGCGCGGCAAGACCCTGGCCGAGGCCCGGCGCGAACTGGAGGACGAGGGCCACACCCACCGGGATATCCACGCCCTCGCCCCGCACAAGGTGGTCCCGGGCAACCGCCCCAGCAACACTCTGATCCTGCAGAAGTTGGACCCGCACAACCTGGGCGCCCTGCTGGCGCTGTACGAGCACAAGGTGTTCGTGCACGGTTTCCTGCTGGATATCAATCCGTTCGACCAGTGGGGGGTGGAACTGGGCAAACAGCTCGGCAGCCGCATCTTCGAAGCGGCGCAGGGAGAGTTACCGAAGGATTGGGACGGTTCTACCCAGGGGCTGGTGAGGATGCTGCTCCCCGACAATTGAGTAGAAACGGTTTCACACTGTGGAGAGCAGGTGCCTGGCGGCGGTCGCCAGAGCGAAAGCAGCGCAGTGTACAAGTGGTACACGAACGCCGCCGGACGCATGCGCAGTAGTTGTAAAACCGCTTCCGGCTGGTTTCCCAGGATCTGCCAGTGCTGATTCCAGCCACCGTTGTTGTACCACTGAATATCCAGCGGCCCGTTCTCAGCCGGGCCCGTTGATATCGAGCACTTTGCCGCTGTTGCGATTGATAATCCGGCAGGTGGCGCTGCTGATCGAAAATGATTTCAGGTTCATTGCCCTGGGCATCGGCAAAGGCTCGATCGCGGTGATAAATTATTGCCTTTACCGCGGCGCGGCCTCGCGCTGACGGGTCTGGATCGCGCCCACCGCGGGCAGGGCGTTGCCGTCCTCGTCGAACATCCCGCGACTCCCGATGCCGCGGCGGTTGCCGACGGCGGGTTCCCACCACATGACCCCCTTGCCGCGGCCGCCCGGGATGGCGCGGACGGCGGCGTCGACGTCGAGCCAGTACCGCATCTGGCCTTCGGGCGTTTGAGGGTATTCCATCGCGTCCGCGCGCGCGGCGTCCTCCCACTCGCCCGACTCGCGCCAGTGGTAGGCGGCCTCGACCAGGACGATGTCCTTGTCGTACGCCTCGACCATGAACGCGAAGTTGGCCCTGAGCTCGGCGAGGGTGCCGTGCCACCAGGGGTAGTAGCTCTGACCGATCACATCGTAGTCGATGCCGTAGCTGTGGAACTTGTCGAAGAACCACTTGGTGCGCTCCATGTCGCCGCCGCGGTCGATGTGGATCATGATCAGCGGCGGCTCGACGTCGTCCGTCGTCGCGGCCTCGACGCCCTCGATTGCGGCGCGGACCAGATCGGCGAAGCGGTCCCAGCCGCCCTCTTGGGAGAGCTGGCCGTCGGGCCACATCATGCCGTCGATCACCTCGTTGCCCGGCTGCACCATATCCGGCCAAGCGCCGGCCTCGCGGAAGGCTTGCATCGTTTCCCTCGTGTACGCGCGCACCGAATCGACCAGTTCCCCGTGCGACTGCCCTTCCCACGCGGCGGGGATGAACTGCTGCTGCGGGTCGGCCCAGGTGTCGGAGTAGTGGTAGTTGAGCAGGAACTTGTAGCCCAGTTGCTTGGCTGCCTTGGCCAGCGAGATGGTGTATTCCAGATCATTGGGCAGCCGGTCGGGTGAGTGAAACAGCCGGAGGCGGACCCAGTTGAATCCGTGGTCGCGGAAGATCTCGAGGCCCGGCTTGACGGCGCCGCCGTCTTTGAACCCGACCCCGCGGTCCTCGGCGGATTTGAGAAAGGACAGGTCGGCTCCGATCGCATATTCGCTATCTGCGGCCCACGCCGGATTTCCCGATAGCTCAAGGACAAACACGACCGCGACGGTAATGTATACCCACTTTGAGAATATTCGATTAATCATTTTTTTAATAAACGCCTCGTGTCGTAGGCGTCCTCCAAGGTGGCGAAGGATGGCGACTCGCCGGGCGGACTTTCGATGGACCAGTCGTGGGGTATCTGCACTTTGCGCCACGGATATGGTTCAGCCTCGGCCAGCTCGATATCACCGCGGTGAAACTGCCAGTTGAAGGCAAAGGTCTCGGTATCCAGCGCTTTTCCGCCCGCTGCGACGCAAGGGCCACTCAGGAGGAAGACAAGCAGCAGGTTCTCGGCGAGGTATTTTTTATGGCAGCGCTGTTAGCCCTTGTCATTTCACAGACGGTGCACAACTGAAAGATTGTCCTTTTGTACCACCAGCGGATGAACATAAGTACTGCTTACCTCTGCATACTGCTGTCCATACGCCACTGCCATTATTTGCTATGGAAACAATACTAATTTCATTGTCATGTGGCATACAACCTGTATGACCTGCACTAATCGTTTGAAGATGCTCTGTCATCATCTGCGAATTAACAATTTTTTCTTTAACTGCGCTGCACCCAAAAATTGTAAGAGACAGGACTGCCATTCCAAGGTGGCAACAGAAACGTAATTTCATGATTATTCCCCTTCCACGACTAACAATGTGAGATAAGCCTCTGCAGATATTCCCGGTGGGACAAAAGCTGGCCGACGGAGTGACTCAGGGAGTTGTCGATATCCTTGAGCAGCTTGTCGACTTTGTCGAAGTCCGACGCATCCACCACTGCGCTGTAATCGCGCGGATAGACGCCCATCCCCGTAAGCACGGCGTGCCAACTGTCGGAGGCAAACAGGTCCAGGTCATTGTGCACCAGCTGGCCACGGCTTTTGTAGAGGGACAGCTTGGTTTGCAGGGATTCCGGAATGGGCCTGTGGCGCCAGCCCTGCCAGAAGAGAGAATCGTCGCGTCGGCTGGTGCAGTAATGCATCACAATAAAATCGCGGATATTCTCGTATTCGATATCCATCAGGCGATTGTACTCGTCCTCCGTTGCCTGGCAATGATCGCGCCCCGGCAGCAGCTTCACCAGGTTCAGTGCCGCCCGCATAATCAGGTAGATACTGGTGGATTCCAGCGGCTCCAGGAATCCGGAGGAAAGACCGACGGCGACACAGTTCTTGTGCCACATCTTTTCCCGCCTGCCGGTGCGGAAGTGGAGCAAGCGCGGATCGCCCAGTGGTTTACCGGTTATTTTCTTTAGCAACAGTGCCGCCGCCTCGTCCTGCGAGCAGTATTCGTCGCAGAACACATAGCCGTTGCCGGTACGACTCTGCAAGGGTATACGCCAGCGCCAGCCGCACTTCTCGGCGATAGCCTCCGTATAGGGCGGTAAATCATCGCCATTTTCGGATTGGAGAACCGCCGCACCGTTTACCGGCAGGTAGTCCCGCCAGTCCCGGTAACCCACCTGTAGGGCTCCCTGCATCAGCAGCGCGCGCTGGCCGCTGCAGTCGATAAAAAAATCGCCCTCTATACAGCCGCCGTTTTCGGTGCGGATGGATTTGATGCTGCCGTCATCCGACTTGTGGACGCTTTCCACATGTGCGGATATGCGCTTTACACCCTGCCGTTGCGCATAGTCGGCGAGATATTCAGCCACCCGCGCCGCATCGAAGTGCAGGGCATAGCCCATGCGGGTGAGGTTGTTGGGCTTGCCGGGGTCCGGAATATAGAATTTCCCCGCCCTGGCCATGGCGGCGGAGGGCGAATAGTCGGTATATTCGCCGGCCGTTCCGTAAAAGTGGCTCTTCAGCCATTGTTGAAAGAAGGGTTGCCCGTCGATTCGGGCTCCTATGTTGCCGAAGGGATGCCAGTAGTGATGACCCGGCGTTTGCCAGTCGGTAAACCGGATGCCCAGTTTGAAGGTGGCGCTGGTTTTCCTGACAAAGTCCGGCTCGGAGATACCGAGAATCCTGATGAAGTCGACAAAGGACGGCACCGTGGCCTCACCCACGCCGACAGTGTCGATCTGCGGGGATTCCAACAGTGTAATACTCGCGCCGGTGTTGCGAAGCACGCGGCCGAGCAGCGCGGCGGTCATCCAGCCGGCGGTGCCGCCGCCGACGACGACGCAGGATTCGATTGGACGGTGCTCGCTGGAAATTGGTACTACTCCCGATTTATCAGCCATCGGCGCCCTATATTCGCTACAAAGTCGACAGAAACTCCTTCAGGAGCTCCACGGTAGCCTCCAACTGGTCATGGTGCAGGTTATGGCCGGCATTGTCGACGTGCACCAGCCTGCCTTTCTGCATTGCGCTGGCCGCTTTCTCGTGGGCCCCGCGCTGCTTCGGCGAGGCGTCGGCCTTGAGAATAAGCGCGGGGACCCGGATCTTGGTCAGTGATTCCCCGGTTCTCATTGTGCCCGACACCGCCTGCCACGCTTCACTGGTATAGGCACCATGATATTGCTTCTTCGAGAGTGCCCAATACCGGCAATCCACCGGGTCCCATTTTGGGGTGTTGTGGTGGCAAGTCGCCACCAGGTCTTCGAAGCTATAGTTATTCTGCGCCACCAGCGTTTCAGGAGCCCCGGACATGCTCACGGAAAGACGATCCGGTTGCGATGGTTCGCTTTTCCCGGCGTCACTTGTTTCATCTTTTGTGTCTTCACGCTCCGTGGAATCACGACTGCGGGGAGGCCAGGGCCCCAGCCACGGGTCCAGCATGACGATGGCTTTCGCCAGATCGGGGTACTCCCCACCCACCCGCATTACCGTGGCAGCGCCCATTGAGTGGCCCATAAGGATCGGTTTCTCGAAGTTCATCGCCTGCACGAACGCCACCACGTCTTTCACTAACGTATTAGCATCATCAACAGCGGTGAAAGGATCTGACAGACCATGCCCACGAGCATCAATCATATATACGTCATATGAGTCCTGCAGCTTCCACGTCAGGGTGGTCCAGCTAAGTCCAATATCCGTAATCCCATGAACCATCACGACTACCGGCTTTCCCGGCGCCGGTGCAGCTCGGTAGTAATGCATGCGAATACCGTTGGCGTATACATAGCCATCCGACCATCCGTCGGGAATCCCCGGGGGCTGGGCGGTAATTTCCATTGCAGGCAGCAGGGTAAGCACACATAAGATCAGCAAGCGCATGTGGATTTTCCCTCTCTTTTTTATCTTTTTAAAACTCAACTTAAAAAAGGCTCCAGGGGAGCCTCAAAAATCCAACAACAACGCAAGGAGAGACAGTCCGGCGGGGTCTCCATACCCGCGCTCAACAACTGCGAAACACTGGCGCGAGCAAGCTCAGAAGTTCGCCCGGATACCGAACTGATAGCGCGCCCCCGACATCTGCACCAGGCTGACGCGGTCGCGCTGCCCAAAATACTGCAACCTTGTTTCGTTGGTCACATTGATGGCTTCAAAGGCGGCGGTCAGATTGTCAGTCACATCGTAGGACAGGCTCAGGTCCAACTGGCCGTAGGCATCGGTATATTCCGGCTGTAGACCGTCGCCGGAGCGGCTGTTCATGAATTCATCCCGCCAGTTGTAGGCGATACGCGCCTGCAGGCGGTCCTTGTCGTAGAAGCCCACCAGGTTGTAGGAGTTTTTGGCAAAACCCTCCAGGACATTACCCGGCTCCGGCACCAGTGGCAGGTTGATCGGGGCCGCATCCTTGTCTTCGCTGTCCGCGTAGGTGTAGTTGGCCTGGATACCCAGGCCACTCCAGATGCCCGGCAGGTTGTCGAAGTAGTGCAGCACCCCCAGTTCAATACCTTGAACCTTGCCACCGGGACGATTTTCCTTGCGCTCCGACTGGAATATCACGGTTTGGCCATTGGCTGCATAGGCGTCGGCCAGGTCCTGGGCTATGGGGCCGTCCCAGGGACCCACGGTGGTGAGGGTCGAAATAAAGTCGGAAATGTCTTTGTAGAAATAGCCAACGGAGTAGGCCGAGCCGTTGTCGGCGTAGTGCTCAAAAGACAGGTCAAACTGGTTGACCCGGTAGGATTCCAGCAGGGGGTTGCTGCCGGCGATGGTCACCGTCGGATTCTCCAGCCCCGGACTCTCACTCAGGCTGGCGCGCTTATCGGCCAGAGACGGTTGGGTAATCGTCTTGGCGGCGGCGGCACGCAGGTAGTTGCCGTTGTTCAAATTCAGGCTGAAGTTGACGCTGGGCAGGAAGTATTCCTCGCTGGTCTCAAAGGTGAGGGACTTGGCGGAGGTAGTAGCCGCATTATGGACCTTTTCGGGCAGGTCCGAGGACTCTTCGTTCAGTGTCAACAGGTCGATGGTGGAAGCGGTGCCACTGGCCGCGTTTTCGATGGAGACATAGCGGCCGCCCAGGTTGCCCGACCAGGCGTAGTCGCCCAGCTCGCCTTCGAGATTCAATTGCACATAGGCCGCAACAGTGTCCTCTTCGTTGCCGTAGCTGCCGCCAGCACCCGGGTATACGGTATCCCAGCCGGCGTTGACGAGAGCCGCCCGCCAGTCATCACCGTTCGCCACCGCCTGCTCCAGATAGGCCTGGGTTGCCGCGCGGTAGGCTTCGTGGTCGGTAATCTGTACCCACTGGCGCGGGAAGTTGCCGCCTTCGCCGTCCATAAAGTTGCTGTCGCTCAGTTCCAGAACTTCCGCCGGCAGCACGCCGAGATTGGTATCGGGGTTCCAGGTACTGCCATCGCCGATCCACATGACGGCACCGCCACCACCCCAGTCTGCCCCCCCGGTTTCGGCATCAAACTCAGTACCAAATTCGTTGAATTCGATGGTGCGACCAGCATAGGCGGCCCCCGCCTTGACCGACTTGATCACGCCCACGTCAATCTCGTAGAGCGCATCCAGTTTGAGTTCCTTCACTTCGTCTTCGGACTCACTGGCCGCATAGCGCTGCCAGGCGGCGCGGACCTTGGAGATATCGGTCACGTCCAGGGAGCCGGTGGTGCTCAGGCTGGGGATATCGTTGCGGTAATCCAGAATGATTTCGCTGGGCTGGGCGACGCCGTTTTCGTCGAAGCGGGTGTAGTGCAGGGCCGTGGTGTTGTCGCCCTCGAAGGTCGATTCGGCCCTGGACCAGGAGGCGTCGACTTCCAGCGTCAGGTTGCCCCTGTTGAAAACACTGTTCCAGCCGTAGGCGGCGGTGGTGGACTCCTGCAGGCCATAGTCCACGTTCATTTCCACGTCCGTGTCGGCGATGGTGGCTTCCAGCAGGGTGCCGGAATCGCTGACCACGGCACGGGTATATTTACCCAGGTGCTGCATGGGCACCTGCAGGCCGGAACCCAGGAACTCCCGGTCGAGCTTGGTATAGAGGGCATCGAAGGTGGAAGAGAAATTCTCGCCCGGCTCCCACTGCAGGACGACGTTGCCGCCGGTGCGCTCGCGGTTCTCGTCCACCATATTGAAAATGGTGCGGCCGGGGCCGCGGCTGCCTTCGAGGCTGGTGGGGTTGCCGTCCTCGCCGAGGGTGTCATCGCCCATGGGCAGGCCGAAGCCGCCGGACGCGTACTGATGCCAGTGGCTGGTCCGGTAGTTGTCGATACGGCCGTCGGTCTCCTTGAAGGATACGCCCACCAGGACACCGAAGGTGTCGTCGGCAAAGGTATTGCTGACCACGCCCGCCGCTTCCGGGTTGGAATCCTCGGCCAAACCGTGATAATTGAGCTTGGTGGAGCCGGTGGCGTGGAAGCCGGCATTGTCCAGCGGGCGCGCGGTGCGCACATTGATGTAGGCGCCGATACTGCCGGCGGACAGATCGGCAGTGGGGGTTTTGATGACGTCGGCACCGCCGATCAACTCGGAAGGCAGTATCTGGAAATCGAAGCTGCGGCCTCCGTTAACAGTGGCCAGGGTGCGGTGGTTCAGTTTGACCACGTTGAACTCGGGGCCGAAGCTGCGCACACTTACCTGGGAGCCCTCGCCGTTTACACGGGAAATGGAAACACCGGCGATACGCTGCAGGGATTCCGCCACATTCTGGTCGGGGAATTTTCCGATATCTTCGGCGACGATGCTGTCCTGGATCTTGTTGGCATCGCGTTTCCGATCCGCCGCCCGGCTCAGGCTGGCGCGAATTCCCTCAACAACCACTTCTTCCATTAGCGGACTGACTTCGTCCTGAGCAACCACTCCTGCTCCATATATCGCGGTCATTGACGCCAATATCGCTTTTGAAAGCTCGTTTTTTTTAGGCATGGTCTTCTCTCTCTCCGGCTGGTTATATTATTTTTTACTTAACCACTTCACCGCTGTGCCAATACCTCGGCCTCCCTCTTTGGCTAGGTACCAGCCATCAGATATAACTTGTCTGATAAATCCGACATTACACAAATGAATTGTGAAGGTAAACTCCGTTCGTCTCATCGATACTCGGAAGTCGTTGAAGCGCGCGACAACTCTCTTGAAAAACTCGCCGCAATCGTCAAAAATTCCGTCTGTTTTATATGATAAATATAATTTTTTAGTTCTACCCCTCGTTACGGCGAGAGGCAGATAAAGAATAATAAGAGACGGTTAAGAGCGACGAGAGAGAAACCAGGCCGCGGTCTCCACAAGAGGATGGCCGCCCGGTATTCGCATTTCTCAGCCCTGCGCGGCAACTGATTTCTGTTACAAATCGTCGTACGTATTTCCCGTCCTGTTTTCCTATTTTTTCCTCGTACCACAAAAGGCACTGCCGAATGTTGCCGAGCGCGCAAACACAGCTGTTTGTGCAGAGTATTCCTGGCGGGTCATTTAAACCGGTGGTTGCTTCACACAAAAACCTACTATCGAGGAACAACAATGACTGACGATATAAGACACAGATTCGCGCAGAGCGGTGAGTTGGCAAGAACCCTGATACTTTTTTCCATCTTGCTGGCTTTCTCGCCCTTCTCCTTTTCACAAAACCTGTTGACCAATCCCGGCTTCGAAAGCGGTACCAGCGGTTGGACCCTGGGCGGGGACGCGTCGGCCCAGTTTACCGAGTCCAGCGGGCGCAGTGGCAACCGCTTAACCCACTGGTCGTCGAGCTCTTCTTACACGGCCGAAACTAAACAAACTGTAACCGGGCTGGCGGCGGGAACCTACCGCCTGTCGGCCTACACCGTCGGCGGCGAGACCGCCGGAGCCTGGCTCTGGGCCTACTGCGACGGCCAAAATTTCTCAACCCCCATTCCCTCCAGTCCCTGGGGCAGTTGGGCCCAGGTTGTCGTTGACAATATCCCGGTGAGCGGCGGCAGTTGCGAACTGGGAATAACGACCGAAAACAGCGAGTGGAGCAGCTTCGACGATGTGGTTTTTGAATGGGTGTCCGGCGGTGGCCCCGGCGAGCTTGTGATCGAGGAAGGCACTGGCTTCTGTGACGTGGACGGCTCGGTCGACAGCAACCACTCAGACTACAACGGCAGCGGTTTTGCCAACACCGACAACGCCGCGGGCAACGGCGTCGAGTGGCGTGTCCAAGTGCCCGCGAGCGGGAGCTATGAGCTGGAATGGCGCTACGCCAACGCCTCGGACAACAACCGTGCGGGGAGTGTTGTAGTCAATGGCAACACAGTGGCCACAGTGGACTTCCCCTCCACCGGCACCTGGGAGACCTGGGCGATGGCGACTGCGACCATTTCTCTGGATGCCGGCGAGAACACAATCCGCCTGGAGGCTGTTTCCGGCGAAGGGCTGGGCAATATCGATTCGTTAAGCGTGACCGGCGACAACCCGCAGGCGGTCGACTGCGGCGGTTCCCCTCCCGGTGGTGTCTTCAAGCCCGATTACATCCTGGGTGCCGCTATCACATGGACCCTGGAACATGAATCGATTGGCCGTAGCTACAGCGATCAGGGTCAAACCAAATCCATTGAGCGTATTCTGGTGGACCACGGTTTCAACTTTGCTCGCCTGCGCACCTTTGTTTGCCCGGAATGCCCGGGAGGCTATCTGGATAACCTTTATTCCGGTGCCGGTCCCACGGAAAACTGGGGCGATACCGCGCACACCATTGAATTGGCGCAGCGGGTTAAAGCCTGCGGCATGGGTGTTTTTCTCGATTTCATGCTGAGCGACACCTGGGCATCCATCGGTAAACAGTACAGACCGTCCCAGTGGCAGGGAATGAGCGACGCGCAAATACGGGCGGCCTCCTACAACCACGCCAAAGACGTACTTGATCAGATGGTGGCGGCGGGCGTGAAACCGGATATGGTTCAATGCGGTAACGAAAACAATACTCATGTGTCGGGTTATTCCTATAACGACTGGGCTGGCTTCTCGGGTGTGATTAACTCCTGTATCCGGGCGGTGCGAGAGACCGATCCCGAGATCACCGTTGTGGCGCATCATGGCCGGCCGCGCCCGGACGGAGACTTCCCTTTCTGGGTGGACAGAGTGTTTGGCAGCAATCCGCCGATCGATGCGGACGTGGTGTGCGGCTCGACTTACGGAACCACCAACAACGGCGGAGACTGGTGGGATATGTTCAACTACGTCATCGACACCACGGGTAAGCCCGTGATGAGCTGCGAGTACACCGACGGTCGCCGTGATCTGGTCAACAACACCTTCCTGAGCCTGCCGAACGACATGGGTGTGGGTACCTTTATCTGGGAGCCAGCGGGGTATGGCGATCAGAGGCCGTTCAACTACAGCAACGGCGTGTATTACACCAACTCGTCCATGGATGAGTATGCGCGCATTGCCCGAGAGGCAGGCCTTCCCGTGCCCTCGACACCCGCGTCGCAGCTCCAGGGCACTTCCTGTCAATAATCTGAAACCTGTGAGATGCAGTTGAGCCCGCGTAAGCGGGCTCACTCGTTACCCGAACTGATCGGCATTCGAAATTTATGACCTACTACCGGTCGGAAGGAAAGGATACCCCTCTCCCGGGACACGCTGTGAATACTGTAGCTTGTTCGCAAAGTCCCTCTCGCAGACAGTCCCAGAAGGGCGCCCCCGGCCCAGGACCTCGAACTCCAAAACTTGAGCTAGTCACCAAACGTCACCCGGGTGCGATATTCGGGCTGCGCCACCGGGTCCTCTATTCTGAGCAGTGGCAACCCGCTTTCCGCAAGTTCGGTTTGCACTGATGCCGGAAGGTCGTCAAGATAGGTTGCGCCGGGCGAGAGCGGGTGAAACACGAACACCAGATCCTCCCTAGCCAGCCGGTCCGCGAATTTGCGCAGCCCTATATCCCAGGGTTGGCCAAAATAGAAATGATCGGCCACCAGCTCACCGCCGAGGAACGCCGCCACCCGGTCGCCGACGTAAGGCAGGCGCAGCCAGAGATCGTCTGCCCGCTGTTTGTCACCGGATGCGCTTACCACCAGGCGCCGCGAGCCGACGCGCCGCACCGTCACGGCCGGCTGCAACTTGTCGAACTCCACGCGCCAGGCCGACATTCCCCCCTCCCCGGCCTGCTGCGGCTCAACCGTGCCACGACTCACCCGCAGCTCCGATACCGCGGTCTCGGGGTAGGCCTGCAGATCGATCGACGGCCGGCCGATCGAGCGCAGTTCGAGTCCTTCCGGCGCAGGAAAGCCATCCGCATCGGCAAACACCAGCCGCTTTCCGTCAGCGTGAACGAGCGTAAGGGCGAATTTCCGCGGCACGACCAGGAAGTGCCGGTCGCCGCTGCGGAAACGAAACGGGTTCTCCTCGCCGCCGGCAACGACCGTGATGCCGTCGCCCCGGCTCGCCACACTGTCGTCATCGGTGTCAAACCTGTGCTCGCCCGCGAACACGAGTTCGGGCTTCATGCCCTCGACCGTGGTGAAGATGTAGTGGGTTTCGCTCCCGCGGCGCAACGCCGTCAGCGGCTGCGCCGTCGCCGTGCGCAGGGTCAGGCCGCCCAGGTCGAGGTTGAACGGCAGGATTCCACTGGCATCGCGGCGCAGGCCGAAGCTGCCCTCGCGGGGGAAGGTGATGAGACCATCCTCCCCGTTTTGCAATTCCAGCCGCAGGCCGGTGAGGTCGTGGTTCTCGACGTGATCCTGGAAATTATGCAGGAAAACGAAGCCGCTGCGCCCATCCGTACGCGCCGCCCAGCGCAGCGTATCGACGTCGTCGGGTGCGATGGCGGCATTGGTCTCGGGCAGGATCGGCGGCATGGGTGCGAGGCGATCGCCCCAGTTCGCCAGCAGCAGGTGGAGCAGCTTCAGTTCGCGGTGATGCCGGCGCATCTCGCCGAACTCGCCGATCGGCGCCTGGTAGTCGTAGTTGATGCGCGGCAGGCCGCCGGCCTGTTCGTTGAAGAAATGGCCGTCGATCACCGGGGTCGAGCCGCCGTGATACATGTAGTAGCCGATGCCGTTGGCGCCGCTGCCCAGGGTGCGCACGATAAGCGGCGCCAGGCTCTCCGGCCGCACTGTGGTGCGCCGCCCGTAGGTCAGCGAGATCCCCGCGCCCAGCTCCGCCGGGATGGACGGATAGAGCGCCGCATCGTAGCTGATCGGCGGGTAGTCGGGATTCAGCCGGATGTCCTTGAATAAATAAAAATCGGACGGCTCGGGCGGTGCCCAGAAGGGATAGGCATAGCCGGCGGTCACCGGAATGCTGCCACCGGTGACGATGGCGGCGTTGCCCCATCCGGTCGCGGTGTAGATGGGCACGTCGATGCCATGTGCGCGGGCCAGTCGCTTGAGCGTCGCCATATGGTCGCGCCCTTCGTCGGCGAACTTGTTTTCCGGTCCGCCCGCCGTAATCTGGATGTGGGTGACGTCGACGTCGCGGTCGGCCACCGTCAGCTCCCGCGGAGCGCCGGGGTAGGTCCACTCCCAGGGCGCTGCGCTGTGCTGGTATTCATTTTCCAACTGCACACCGATCACCGGCCCACCGTCCTTGAACAGCAGCCCGCGCATCTGCTGCGCGATCTCGCCGTAGAGCCGGTCCGCGTAGAAGAGGTAGCCAGGATCGTTGGAGCGGATCTCCAGCGGGCGGCCGTAGATCCAGTCGGGGATGCCGCCGTTGCGCACCTCGCCATGGCTGAACGGCCCCATCCGCACTATGGCCCGCACGCCGTTGGCCGCGCACAGCTCCAGGAACCGGCGCAGGTTGCGACCGCCACTCCAGTCGAACTCGCCCTCGGTGCGTTCGTGCATGTTCCAGAACACATAGGTCGCGATCAGGTTGATGCCACCCGCCTTCATCTTGCGAATCGCCTCGTCCCAATACTCCGCCGGGTAGCGCGCAAAATGGATTTCGCCAACAACCGGAATCCAGGGCCGGCCATTGAACTCGATGTACTGGTTGTTCACCGTCACGCGCTCCCCAGTGAGGCTTTCGCCGCCCAGATCGAGGTGCCCCCGCCGCACCGGCGGCAATGGCTGGTCGAGATCCAGCGAATAGGTTTGCCGGGCCATCGCTTGAGGGGATACCATAACGGCGCTTATTAATCCGGCAATCAAATAGATCATCCTTGATCTATTTGATTGTCTCCCTTGAAATACTGGCGGATGGCCGCCCCGCGCAATTGCGCGGAATTGCTTGTATTTCAAGGGCTCGCACCGGCCTTCGGCCGGCGGCGGCACATCCCTGTGTCGCATTAACCCGGCAAACCTATTTGTTTGCCGGGTTAATAGCAAAAAAAGCCAGATTGCAGTTTTCATCGGAAACTCCATACGATTAACAGGGTTGCGGCACCACCACGCCGCCGGCCAGTTTCAGGCCCGGCGTGCTGCGGACCTCGAGGTCCTCACACACGGGCAGGACGCGAGGCGTCTTCAGCGGCCGGACGAAGGTGATGAAGCCCATTGCGAACACGACGAGCTGAAAGGTCAATGCGACTTGGAGGAGAAAGTGCACGTTGGGAGCGAATTGCTGGAACAGGCCGTACAGCGCCGGCCCCGCCACCAGCGCCACGACCCCCGCAGCGGGCGGCGCCGTTGGCACCAGCAGACCGAACACGAAGGCTGCCACCACCCCCGGGCAGATATAGCCCTGGAACTGCTGGATAAATTGAAACACCCCGCCGAAACGCGGGTCCGCCAGCTGAGGCGCCAGCAGGCCGCCGTCCCGCGCGCGGGCGGCATAGTCGACCCCATAGTAGCTTCCCCCGCAGAGCGGAAAAGCGCTCATCGCCCGCTTCGCGTGATCCGCCATGTAGACCACGTCGGGGGGGAAGAAGGACTGGTACTGCTCGTGGGCCTCCAAGCCGGCGTTGGCCCACCAAAGAAAAGTCTGCACGTCGTCGGTGCGGTTGTAGACGCGCGCCCGCAGTTCCACGCGGGCGACGCCCGGCTGCAATCGAACTCCGTGCATGCCCTTCATCCGCGCCATGGGATCGTGCTCGGACAGCCACACGGTCGCCGAACCATCCGCTTCCTCCTCCACCGCCACCGCAGCCGGCATCGCGGTCGAAGGCCGATGATGCTGCGGCCAGTTGAACTCGATGCCACCGCTCCCCCAAGGGCCGGCCAGGCCGACCAGCGCTGGCTTTGATCGTCGGCTGGTAGTAGATCAGATCGTGGTCGCGGATCTTGTCCAGGATGCGGTGGATGCGGTGGATGCGGCCGCCAAGCTCCGGCAGTATCATCACCCTCAGGTATTCGTTCTCTAAGTACACCGCTTGCCAGGGGCGCGGCTGCGGTTCCGACGCTATGTCGTCACAGACCGGCAGCGGATAGACCCGCCCGCTCGAGCCCTGGTACACGCGCTTCTCCAGAAACTGCGGATAGCGGTCGGGCATCGCTGGCGAGTAGGTCGGCAACTCGATCGTTTCCTGGCTTACAGATACAGAAGGTTTCATCGGCATGGGATAATTGGAGAGGGGAAGTGGTCAGTCCTCCCGAACTCACGGCAGTTCAGAACGGGCTAGTAGTGGCTTGCTTCTCAAAAACAAAACGTCATGTTTTCGACGTTTTCACTTTATTGTTCAAAACGATCCCTGCCGAAGATCCTGAGCTTCGTCGAAGGGGAGAGATTGCTTTGCGCAACCGCCGTTATCCCAATACATGGCGGTCAGTGATGCCAATATCGCTTTTGAAAGCTCGTTTTTCTTAGGCATTGTTTTCTCTCTCCAGCCGGTTAAATTATTTAATTGTATTATTTAATTACTTAACCGCTTCATCGCTGTGCCAGCACCTGTCCTTTTCAGTGCCTGGGCGCCGACCATCAGACGCATATAACTTATCTGATAAATCCGACATTACACAAATAAATTGTGAAGGTAAACTCCGTTCGTCTCATCGACATTCGAAAGTCGTTGAAGCGCGCGACAACCCCCTTGAAAAACTCGGCGCTATCGGAAAGAATTCCGTCTGCTTTATATGATAAATATAACTTTTAGCTTGTCTCCCATCACGGTGGGAGGCAGATAAAAGAATAATAAGAGACGGTTTAACAGCGACGAGAGAGAAACCAAGCCGCGGCCTCTACACGAGGATGGCCGCCGAGTATCTGCATTTCGCAGCCCTGCGCGGCAACTGATTTCTGTTACAAAATCGCCGTACGTATTTCCCGTCCTGTTTTCCTATTTTTTTCCTCGTACCACAAAAAGCACTGCCAAATGTCGCCGGGCGTATTCCTGGCGGGTCATTTAAACCGGTGGTTGCTTCACACAAAAACTGCTATCGAGGAACAACAATGACTAACAATATAAGGCACAAATTCGCACAGCGCGGGGAGTTGACAAGAACCCTGGTACTTTTTTCCATCTTGCTGGCTTTCTCGCCCTTCTCCTTTTCACAAAACCTGTTGACCAATCCCGGGTTCGAAAACGGTACCAACGGTTGGACACTGGACGGGGATGCGTCGGCCCAGTTTACCGAGTCCAACGGGCGCAGCGGCAGCCGCTTGACCCACTGGTCGTCGAGCTCTTCTTACACGGCCGAAACTAAACAAACTGTAACCGGGCTCGCGGCGGGAACCTACCGCCTGTCGGCCTACACCGTCGGCGGCGAAACCGCCGGGGCCCAGCTCTGGGCCAATTGCAACGGCCAGAGCTTCTCAACTCCCGTTCCCTCCAGTCCCTGGGGCAGTTGGGCCCAGGTTACCGTTGACAATATCGAGGTGAGCGGCACCAGCTGCGAGGTGGGAATATCCACCGAAAACAGCGAGTGGACCAGCATCGACGATGTGGTCTTTGAGCTGGTGTCCGCCAGCGGCAACACCGAAGTTCTAATCCAGGAAAATGCCGCGGGCTTTTGCAGCGTGGACGGTTCGGTCGACAGCGACCACGACGGCTTCACCGGCAGCGGCTTCGCCAACACCGACAACGCCGCGGGCAACGGCGTCGAGTGGCGTGTCTATGTACCCGCCGGCGGGAGCTATCAACTGGAATGGCGCTACGCGAATGCCCCGGAAAATAACCGTGCGGGCAGTGTGGTGGTCAATGACACCGGTGTAGCCACGGTGGATTTCCCCTCCACCGGCGCTTGGGACAGCTGGTCGGCGGCGACCGCGACCATTTCCCTGAACGCCGGCGAGAACAGCATCCGCCTGGAGGCAATCTCCGGCGAGGGGCTGGGCAATATCGATTCGCTGCTGGTGACCGGCAATAATCCGCAAGCGGTCGACTGTGGCGGTAACCCAGGCAATGGTGACATATTTCGGCCCGACTACATCCTGGGTGCCGATATCACCTGGACTCTCGAACAGGAGTCGATAGGCCGGACTTACCGGGACCAGGGACAGACCAAATCCCTTGAGCGGATACTGGTCGACCACGGCTTCAACTTCATTCGACTGCGTACCTTCGTCTGTCCGGAGTGCCCCGGGGGCTATTTGGATAACCTTTACTCCGGCGCCGGGCCGACAGAAAACTGGGCCGATACCGCGCATACCATTGACATGGCGCAGCGCGTCAAGGCTTGTGGCATGGGGGTCTTTCTCAATTTCCACCTGAGCGATAACTGGGCATCCATCGGCCACCAGGAAAGACCTTCCCAGTGGCAGGGAATGAGCAACGCGCAAATCCGGGCAGCCTCCTACAACTACAGCAAGGGCGTACTCGACCAAATGGTGGCAGCCGGCGTGAAGCCGGACATGGTCCAATGCGGGAACGAAAACAACACGCACGTGGCGGGCTATTCCTATAACGATTGGGCTGGCTTCTCCGGTGTGATGAACTCCTGTCTCCAGGCGGTGAGGGACACCGATCCCGACATCATCACTGTGGTTCAACATGGTCGACCGCGCCCGGACGGTGACTTTCCTTTCTGGGTGGACAGAATATTTGGCAGCAATCCACCTATCGATGCGGACGTGGTGTGCGGCTCGACTTACGGAACCACCAACAACGGCGGAGACTGGTGGGATATGTTCAACTACGTCATCGATACCACGGGTAAACCGGTGATGAGTTGCGAATACACCAACCAACGCCGGGATCTCGTCAACAACACCTTCCTGAACCTGCCGAACGACATGGGTTGGGGCTCCTTTATCTGGGAGCCGACGGCCTATGGCGACAGCAGGCCATTCAGCTTCAGTAACGGCGTCTACTCCACCAACTCGGCCATGGACGAGTATGCGCGCATTGCTCAGGAAGCTGGCCTTCCCGTGCCTTCAAAACCCGCGTCGCAGCTGCAGGGAACCACCTGTCAGTAAGTTGGCGTACCAATGAGTGAGCCCGCGCAAGCGGGCTTACTGCTCACTCGTCACCCGCTCCGTCAGAAAACGGTGCGGCATCCAAGCGGGTTCGTTGGATGTTTTGATTAATACGGGATACAACCATGATTCACAATATAAAGCACAGGCTCGTGCAGAGCTGGAAGCTGGCAGGATCCCTGGTACTTTTTTCCACCTTGCTGGCTTTCTCCTCCTATTCTTTTTCACAAAACCTGTTGACCAATCCCGGCTTCGAAAGCGGTACCAGTGGTTGGACGCTGGACGGGGACGCGTCGGCCCAGTTTACCGAGTCCAGCGGGCGCAGTGGCAACCGCTTAACCCACTGGTCGTCGAGTTCTTCTTACTCGGCCGAGACCAAACAGACGGTAACCGGACTGGCGGCGGGGACCTACCGCCTGTCCGCCTACACCGTCGGCGGCGAAACCGCCGGGGCCTGGCTCTGGGCGTACTGCGGCGGCCAAAATTTCTCAACCCCCATTCCCTCCAGTCCCTGGGGCAGTTGGGCCCAGGTTGTCGTTGACAATATCCTGGTGAGCGGCGGCAGTTGCGAACTGGGAATAACGACCGAAAACAGCGAGTGGAGCAGCTTCGACGATGTGGTTTTTGAATGGGTGTCCGGCGGTGGCCCCGGCGAGCTTGTGATCGAGGAAGCCACTGGCTTCTGTAGTGTGGACGGCTCGGTCGACAGCAACCACTCAGGCTACAACGGCAGAGGCTTCGCCAACACCGACAACGCCGCGGGCAACGGCGTCGAGTGGCGTGTTCAAGTGCCCGCGGGCGGGAGCTATGAGCTGGAATGGCGCTACGCCAACGCCTCGGACAACAACCGTGCGGGCAGTGTTGTGGTCAATGGCAACAGTGTAGCGACGGTGGATTTCCCCTCCACCGGCGCCTGGGAGACCTGGGCGGTGGCGACTGCGACCATTTCTCTGGATGCCGGCGAGAACACCATCCGCCTGGAGGCAATTTCCGGCGAGGGACTGGGTAACATCGATTCGTTAAGCGTGACCGGCGACAGTCCGCAGGCGATCGGCTGCGGAAACAATTCCGGTGACTGTGGTGAAGGTAATCCCGATTCGCAGTTTTCCTGCAGCGGTGATCCAGCGGTATGTCTTTTGGGTGGTGGTGTTGGAAACTACCGTGTGACCATGGAGTTCGATGCCGGATACAACGGTGAACTCGAAGTCTTTGCCGAATCACGGCGGCGAATGTTTACCTCCCCCCAGCAAAGCACTTCAACTGCCCGTTGCGCGGATTTTCTGGTGGACGTTCGCGACCCGGAAGGCCAGCCCTGGCAAGATCAATCCGATCGTGGCACCTCGGGATTGAATCTGCGCATCGCACAGGGAGCCCCAGCCCTGAGCAGATTAACCTTCAGCCCGATAAGCAGTCCAACAACCCTGTTTATCGCGGGGGACTCAACCGTCGCGGACCAGCGGCCTCAGTTGTATGCACAACCCGATGCGCGATATTCCGGCTGGGGCCAGTTTATTCCGGCTTACTTTGGCAGTGGCATAGAGGTTTCAAATTACTCGGACTCCGGTGAGGGCACCCAGGCATTCAGGACCGATGGAGGCGGTTTGTGGAACCAGATTAACTCACGGTTAAAGTCTGGCGATTGGGTAATGATTCAACTGGGGCACAATGACAAAACCACCTCCGCATCTCTTTATCGCTCAAGGATTACGAATATGGTGACCGCCATTCGCAACAAAGGTGCCAATCCAATACTGATCACTCCGATGATTCGCAACACAGGGGATCCCTTGTCCGGGCAGCATGTTTGGGGAGATCTGAACATTCGCAATGAGCTTATTGGTGTGGCCAATGCGCAAAATGTCCCACTCATTGACTTGATGGAGCTTACCAGTGAATGGGCGGGCAGTATTGGGCGGTCTGCAGCACAGGCCTATTTTGTTGGCAGCGACAGGACTCACTCCAATGAAATGGGGGCGGAGCTGTTTTCCCAAATGATTGTTAATGAAATTCGCCGACAAAATATCGGCATTATTGGCTACTTGCGGAATCCATAAATTTCCCGCGCTTGTGGCCACGCTCGTTATTTTCAGCGCGTGGCCCACCCTTATCGGAGATATAATAAATGACCCGCCATATAAGATATAGATTAGTGGAAAGCTGGAAGTTGGCATCATCCCTGGTACTTTTTTCCATCTTGCTGGCTTTCTCGTCCTTCTCCTTTTCACAAAATCTGTTGACCAATCCCGGATTCGAAAACGGCACCAACGGTTGGACCCTGGACGGGGATGCCTCGGCCCAGTTTACCGAGTCTAACGGGCGCAGTGGCAGCCGCTTAACCCACTGGTCGCCGAGCTCTTCCTACACGGCCGAGACCAAACAGACGGTAACCGGGCTGGCGGCGGGGACCTACCGACTGTCGGCCTACACCGTCGGCGGCGAGACCGCCGGGTCCTGGCTCTGGGCAGACTGCAACGGTCAAAGCTTCTCAACCCCAATTCCCTCCAGCCCCTGGGGCAATTGGGCCCAGGTTGCCGTGGACAATATCCAGGTGACCGGCGCCAGCTGCGAGCTGGGCATAACGACCGAAAACAGTGAGTGGAGCAGCTTCGACGATGTGGTCTTTGAGCTGGTGTCTTCCAGCGGCAGCACCGAGGTTGTGATCGAGGAAAACACCAGCGGCTTCTGCGGCGTGGACGGCACGGTCGACAGCGACCACTCGGACTACAACGGAAGTGGCTTCGCCAACACCGACAACACCGCGGGCAACGGCGTCGACTGGCAGATCGAGGTGAGCCAGGCGGGTAGTTACACCCTGCAATGGCGCTATGCCAATGGCGGTGAAAGTGACCGTCCCGGCGATGTCTATATCGATGGCCAGGTGGAATATCAAGGAGCGTCTTTCCCGGTCACAGGAAGCTGGAGCAGCTGGGCAGATAGCCAAACCGTTGAATTATGGTTGGATCAGGGCACCCACACGGTTCGCCTTGAGGCCGTAACCAGTGCTGGATTGGGCAATGTCGATAGTGTCACCATTGCAGGTAGCAGTGTCAGTGCCAAAGACTGCGGAACACCACCCGATGGTGCCGGCGACGGAGACTATTACGTCGCGCCGAATGGCAGCGACTCAAACCCGGGCTCGCTCAATCAGCCATTCCGCACATTGCAAAAGGCCATTGATGTCGCGGGACCAGGTGACCTGGTCTACGTACGTGGTGGTGTCTACAACATCTCCAATCCCGCAATACCGTCAGCCGGCGTTAATTTCTGGAAGAGCGGTACCTCCGATAACAACCGAATCAGGTATTTCGCCTACCCGGGTGAGCGCCCGGTACTGGATTTTTCAAACCTCCAGATCCGGCCGGATCCCAACTACACCTTCGGGGTATTAGTGACTGGGTCCTATCTCCATCTCAAGGGCTTCGAAATTCGCAATGTACCCATGAACACGCGCTCGAATGTAGGCCTGAGGGTAGGTGGTAACGACGCTTATCGTAACATCTTCGAGTTGTTGGATATCCACCATATCGCCGGTGCCGGTGTGTTCGTTCATACCACCCGCGGCGGACACCTGTTCCTCAACTCGGATTCACATGACAACTATGATCCGTGGTCGCACCAGGGAAATGGCCAAAATGCGGATGGCTTTGGTGTGCACTACCAGACGTCGGGAGATGTCACGGTTTTCCGCGGTTGTCGCGCCTGGTGGAATTCAGATGATGGTTGGGATTTTATATCCCAGGAAGTACCCGTTATCGTTGAGAACAGCTGGGCGATGGGCAGCGGTTATATCAACTCCGGTGCAGACCGGGCGCCAGACGGTAACGGCGCCGGGTTCAAGATTGGAAGTAGTAAGACGGGTATTCGCCACGTTGTGCGCAACAACCTCGCCTTTGGTAACCGCGCCCAGGGCTTTTACGCAAACCACTCCTCTGGCGGTAACGACTGGTTCAACAATACCTCGTTTTCCAATGGTGTCCAGTACGACATGCTGGCCAGCACCTGGGATTCAAACGGGAACCGAACCGATGGCGTGATATTGACGGGCAGTAAACGTCACCGCATGAGGAACAATATCGGCTACCCCAACAATAACAGGAACATGCAGGGAGTGGATGACCAATATAACTCCTGGAATCTGGGAATTACGCCGACTAGCAGCGATTTTCTGAGTACGTCCGACAACGGATTTATGGGGCCGCGCCAAGCTGACGGAAGCCTGCCGGATCTGAACTTCCTGAAACTGAGCCCCAATAGCCAGATGATCGATCGCGGCGTGGATGTCGGACTCCCCTACAATGGACCCGTCCCGGACCTGGGTGCCTACGAGAGGTGATTCTTCGTTGACGGGGGAACAGGTTTCCCGGCTTTTACGCCGGGGAACCTGAGAACAAACCTGCCTCCCCAGTAGTATGAGACTTCAAATTATCGGAGATATAATAATGACTCGCCCTATAAACATAAGATTTAAATTTCTGCAGGGCTGGAAGTTGGCAAGATTCCTCATACTTTTTTCCACCTTGCTGGCTTTCTCGCCGTTCTCCTTTTCACAAAACCTGTTGACCAATCCCGGGTTCGAAAACGGTACCAACGGCTGGACTCTGGCCGAGAGCGCCTCGGCCCAGTTTACCGAATCCAACGGGCGCAGTGGCAGCCGCTTGACCCACTGGTCGTCAAGTTCTTCTTACAGGGCCGAGACCAAACAGACGGTATCGGGGCTGGCGATGGGGACCTACCGCCTGTCCGTTTACACCGTCGGCGGTGAAACCAGTGCGGCCTGGCTCTGGGCCTATTGCGATGGCCAGAGCTTCTCAACTCCCATTCCCTCCAGCCCCTGGGGCAGTTGGGCTCAGGTAGTCGTTGACAATATCTCGGTGAGCGGCGGCAGCTGCGAGCTGGGAATAACGACCGAAAACAGCGAGTGGACCAGCATCGACGATGTGGTCTTTGAACAGGTATCCGGCGGCGGTGGCCCCAGCGAGATTGTCATTGAGGAAGGCACCGGCTTCTGCGGCGTGGATGGTTCGGTCGACAGCAACCACTCGGGCTTCAATGGCAGTGGTTTCGCCAACACCGACAACGCCACGGGCGACGGCGCCGACTGGCAGGTCAACGTGCCGAGCAGCGGCGATTATACCCTGGAATGGCGGTACGCGAACGGCGGCTCGGCCAACCGGCCCGGCGAGGTGCTGATCAACGGCTCGAGTCACGCCATGGTGGATTTCCCCGTTACGGGCTCCTGGGAAAGCTGGACGTCGGCGAGCGCAGAAATTGTTTTGAGCGCCGGCGAGAATAGCATCCGCCTGCAAGCTACCGGCAGCGAGGGGCTGGGCAACATCGATTCCTTGAGCGTGACCGGCAACAGTCCGCAGGCGGTGGCCTGTGGCAATACAAATGCACAGTGTGGTAGCGGCCAGGCCAATGGCAGATTCATGGAATGTCTGGATCGAGGGGTTATTGCGCATCAGCAAGGCTCCAACGCTTTTGTCAGTTGGCGTCTGTTTGGCTACGAGCCGCGCGGTACGGCTTTCAACCTGTATCGACAGGATGGCGGCAACACGTCACTGGTCTGCTCGCGAAGCGGTAGCGACCCAACCTGGTGCTTGGATTCCAATGAATCCGCCAATTCAGAGTATTTCGTGCGCCCCGTCGTTAATGGCGATGAAGGCGAGCCCAGTGCCAGTGCATCCCTGCTTCCGAGGCACTGGATTGAAATTCCCCTGGCACCGGCGCCATCCGGCGCGGATGTCCGCCTCGGCTGGGTCGGAGACCTGACAGGCAACGGCGAATACGAGGTGATTGTGGACCGCAAAAGCTCTCAATCGCCAAAGGTGGATGCCTACACCCTGAGCGGTGAATTCCTGTGGCGTTTGGACACGGGGCCACTGGGCGTCAATCAAAACAATATCGAAGGCGGTGCCACCACCATCAGCAATGGCCACAACGACGGGCTGACCGTGTTTGACTTTGACAGCAATGGCAAAGCGGAAGTGGCGATAAAGACGGCCAATGGCTTCGTGTTCGGAGATGGGCAAACGCTGAACCACAACAACAATAATGATCAGTTTGTTTCCATTGTCAATGGAGAGACCGGTGCTGAAATAACGCGTGCGCCCCTGCCCGACGACTATATCTCTGATGGCCCCCTTCAGTGTCATTTCGGCGCTGGCTACCTGGACGGCCAAAACCCCAGCGTAGTCACCAAATGCAAAAACCGCGTAGGCAGTGGCGGCTTCAACCTGGTAGTCACTACCTATGATTTTGACGGAACCCAATTGACACGGCGCTGGAAGTACAACCGTGACTGGGGCGCCAGCCACGACTTCCATCAAATACGCATAATGGACGTTGACGGCGACGGCATGGACGAAGTGCTGGATGGCGGTTACGCACTTGATCAGGACGGAACGGTACTCTACGACCTGCGCGGGAATGGCGTTGTTCATGGCGACCGTTTTCATATCACCGACATTGACCCGACCCACCCCGGTTTGGAGGGATTTGCAATCCAGCAGGATAATCCCAACGGATTGGAAACCTACTACTACGATGCGGCCACCGGCGAAATCCTGCGTGCATATTATAATCCCACCGGTGGCACTGGCAGGGATTTGGGCCGTGGCACTGTCGCCGACATTTTCCCCGAGCACCTTGGCATGGAATACTGGAGTTTCAATGGGCTCTATTCCGCAAGTGGCGAAGTGCTCATACCGGAAGCCGGCGACCTTCGAAATGTGCCCTGGCCAAACTTCGAAGTTCAGTGGGACGGTGACCTGAGCAGCGAGTTGCTGGACCAAAACCGGGTTGGTGATTGGGATACGCAGGCGCAAGAACGCAATACCTACGTCTGGCGGGAAAGCTTCGACGGTTTGGTCCAAGCACGGGGCGCGCTGCCGTTTTTCGGTGACATTCTCGGTGACTGGCGTGAAGAAGTTATCATTGAAGCGTCTGACCATTCGCACTTGAAGATTTACACAACGGGCTACCAAACTGATCATCGGATTTACACCCTGCCTCATAACCCCGGCTACCGCAACAGCATGACGGTTCAGGGGTATAAGCAGTCACATCATGTTGATTACTACCTTGGCGAGGGTATGTCTGTACCACCCAAGCCGCTCATTCGTCCGGCTCCCCGGCCGTAACCATAGATTTTGTAGTTCAGGGAATGAGCCCGCCAGCGCGGGCTCATTCACCACACGTTCTTAACTCGGAGGAATAATTATGACTCGCACCATAAATATGCTATCGATGAACTTTTTAAACGTGTTAGCAGCCTGGTAGTGCAGGCTTACTCATTAATCACTTTTATCGGAGATATAATTATGACTCGCTACCTTAATATAAGATCTAGGTTTCTGAAGAGTTGGAAGTTGGCAACGTCTCTAGTACTTTTTTCCACCTTGCTGGCTTTCTCCTCCTATTCTTTTTCACAAAACCTGTTGACCAATCCCGGCTTCGAAAGCGGTACCAGCGGTTGGACGCTGGGCGGGGACGCGTCGGCCCAGTTTACCGAGTCCAGCGGGCGCAGTGGCAACCGCTTAACCCACTGGTCGTCGAGTTCTTCTTATACGGCCGAGACCAAACAAACGGTAACGGGACTGGCGGCGGGGAACTACCGCCTGTCCGTTTACACCGTCGGCGGCGAAACCAGCGGAGCCTGGCTCTGGGCCTACTGCGATGGCCAGCGCTTCTCAACCCCCATTCCCTCCAGTCCCTGGGGCAGTTGGGCCCAGGTTGTCGTTGACAATATCCCGGTGAGCGGCGGCAGTTGCGAACTGGGAATAACGACCGAAAACAGCGAGTGGAGCAGCTTCGACGATGTGGTTTTTGAATGGGTGTCCGGCGGTGGCCCCGGCGAGCTTGTGATCGAGGAAGCCACTGGCTTCTGTAGTGTGGACGGCTCGGTCGACAGCAACCACTCAGGCTACAACGGCAGAGGCTTCGCCAACACCGACAACGCCACGGGCAACGGCGTCGAGTGGCGTGTTCAAGTGCCCGCGGGCGGGAGCTATGAGCTGGAATGGCGCTACGCCAACGCCTCGGACAACAACCGTGCGGGCAGTGTTGTGGTCAATGGCAACAGTGTAGCGACGGTGGATTTCCCCTCCACCGGCGCCTGGGAGACCTGGGCTGTGGCGAGTGCGACCATTTCCCTGGACGCCGGCGAGAACACCATTCGCCTGGAGGCAATTTCCGGCGAGGGACTGGGTAACATTGATTCGTTGACCGTCACCGGCAACAGTCCGCAGGCGATCGATTGCGGAAACAATTCCGGTGATGGGTATCCACTGGGCAACCCACCCGTTCCAAGTAGCGGTTGCGGTCAGTCCCCCGGTCTGGCGAGCGGTGCCCACACGATGACGAGTGCAGGCTACAACCGAGAGTACATTCTCTCCCTTCCAAGCAACTACGACGCGAACAAGCCCTACCGACTGATTTTCGGGATGCACTGGGCGAATGGGAGTGACGAAGCTGTGGCGGGCTGGTCACAGTGGTTCGGCCTTAAAGCGCTCGACACAGGGAATAACACCATCTTCGTTGCACCTAACGGATATAACGAGTGGTGGTCAGGGAGCGACGACCGCGACCACATCTTCTTCGATGATCTGAACGCTCACCTCGCATCCAACTTGTGCATCGATAAATCGAGAATCTTCTCCGTCGGGTTCAGCCTGGGTGCAATGTACACCAATGGCCTGGCGCAAACGCATCAGGATGTTCTGCGAGGCGTCGTGGTGTACGCTACCGCCGACTACAACATCTACTTCCCGGAGAATACCGGCAAGCCCCTCGCTTATATGGGGGTTCATGGCCTGCATGACCCGACCTGCCCCATCTCATCAGGACGGCGGTCGAGAGATCGGTTCGTGGCGAACAACGCGTGCGCGACACCTGGTTCCGTACCTGAGGCCTGGGACGGAGGCCCCCACGTCACCTACGACTACGATTGCCCGGACAATTACCCCGTGCGCTGGTCCACTTTCGACGGAGCACACACCTATCCGCCGAACAATGAGCCTATCGGGTCGTCATGGGTGCACGATGAGACGTGGGAATTCATCACGCAGTTCTGATACGCGAATTGGACGCCTGGTTCCCCGGCGTTTACGCCGGGGAATCTGTAAACAAACTTTACCTCCGCGCTGTATGAAACAAAGATTTATGAACCAAACCATCTCAAAAGCATTTCAGGCTTCGCCCTCGCCGCCGTCCGTGGTAAAACAGAGGCTCGCTCGAAACGGCTTTATCTTGACATATACCGATGCCGGCACGGCCGGAATTTTCATTTCGGCAATTGCAAGCGGAAGTGCCCAAGGCCCTCGTGAAGAGCACGATAATTACGAAACTCTTTACCAAATTATAGGAACGCTATTGACGGAAAAGCAGCTGGTGATTACTCATGAAAGAGTGTTTGCCAGCTTATCGTGCCAGCACGATTTACTTTACCAAAGACAGCAAACGCTACCTCGCTACGGCATTGATCCCAATATACCTGTGACACTGATCCACGGATGCCCTCCGTGGGGTGCCGGGCTGGCAGGCGCCCTCTTTCATGCTGTACCGGGGAGCATCGCGAAACCGGAAACCCTGGAAATTCATGGTACCCCAGTGGGTCGAATCTGGTCCTCGGGTATTGTCGACTACGCAATGTTGCAGTTTGGGAGGAACACAGGATTATCATCCCAACTTGATCTCGAAGCGAACGAGGTATTCCTGGCCGCTGCCAGCGCCCTGGTCGACAATGGTTTTTCGTTCACTGACGTGACCAGAACCTGGTTCTACATTCACGACATCCTCGATAACTATCAGCTATTCAATCAGGTGCGGGACAAACACTACACCGATTTTCGATTGGCAAAAAAATCAGGTGCGCCACTCCGCCTGCCAGCAAGCACCGGTATAGGGGGCACCTCGGCAAACCGCTCTGCTCTCGCGGCGGACTTCCTGGCTGTAAAGCCGATATCCAAAGATACGGTTAGACAGCTCAGTAACCCGGCGCAGAAGGAGGCGTTCCATTACGGCGCTTCATTCTCAAGGGCAGTTCTGATTCAGGAGCAGACCGCCGATATCATCCAAGTTTCCGGTACTGCATCTATAGGCGAAGATGGCCGGACCCTTCATCCAAAAGACGGTGCATCACAAATCGCTTGTACACTGGACAAGCTTGAGACGCTATTGGAAACCGTTTCTGCGAGTCTGAATCAGGTCGCTACCGCCAATGTATTTCTCAAAGATCCAGCATTGTGGGATATCTTCCAGAGAATCGCCAGGAAACGTGGCCTTGCTGAGTTTCCCGGCGTGCCGGTGATTGCTGATATCTGCAGGGATGATCTCCTTTTCGAGATCGACGCCGAAGTCGTGGTGCCAAAAACTGGAACAAAAAAATGCGCTTATTAAAAACAACATCAATCCTGTGCCTTGCAGCCGTAAGCTTGTTGTTGGTCTGGAGTTGCTCAAAAAGCGTTTCGACTAACGGGCAGGCGGAGGCCTCATCCGATCAGCTCGGTAAGCTGACTATTGAATATCCCCTGGACGGGGCAATGTTCCCGCTTGAGATAGCACCCTCGACTTTTATATGGAACGATGACTCCGGCGAAGCAGATACATGGCTTGTTCGGGTGGCGCGCGAGGGGGAAGCTCCCATCGTCGAAAAGCAGGTTACCGAACAGAGCTGGAAGCCCAACACTAATGTGTGGGAAGCGATCAAAGTCGCGGCACTGGAAAAGCCGGTCTCAATTATTGTACAGGGCGGCCGCAGAGTTGACGGGAAGCACAATCATGATAGCTGGGTGTCGAGCGACGAGGTATCAATCCGGGCCTCAGATGACCCGGTAGGAGCACCTATCTTCTTCAGGGAAGTTCCGCTACCGTTTGACTATGCCAACAAGTATCCGGAGAAAATTCGCTATCGGCTCGGTTATGTTTCTGAATCACACGAATCGCGAGTGTTAATGGACAACCTGCCGCTTTGTGGAAATTGCCACTCGGCCTCCGATGACGGCCGCACTTTCGGTATGGATATCGATTATGCCAACGATAAAGGTTCATATGTTATTACTGAGCTGGAAAAACACACTGACCTGACTCCCGATAAAATTATCACCTGGAGTGACTACAAACGAGAGGATGGAACCCTTACATTCGGGCTTCTATCGCGTGTATCGCCAGATGGGAATCACGTCGTAAGTACTGTGAAAGATCGTTCGATTTTTGTCGGACTTCCGGAAAACCTGGCCTACTCGCAGCTGTTCTTTCCTATCCAGGGTATCATAGCGTCGTACCACCGCGAGACAGGCGAATTCAAGGCGCTTCCGGGCGCTGACAACCCCGAGTATGTGCAAAGCAATCCTTCCTGGAGCCCCGATGGAGAAACGCTGTTCTTTGCACGATCACGCGCTCACCAGCTCGAGAACGCGGACGATTATACCTCCGCTATAATCCCGAAAGAAGCTGCGTCCGAATTTTTGAGTGATGGCAAAAAATTCAAGTACGATATTTACAAAATTCCCTTCAACAACGGCGAAGGTGGCGAGGCCGTTCCATTGGAAGGCGCTTCCAACAATGGTAAAAGCAACTATTTCCCCAAGGTTACGCCCGACGGCAAGTGGGTTGTGTTTACTCAGGCCGAAAGCTTTATGCTCCTACAGCCGGATAGCCGCCTGTACATAGTGCCCGCCGAAGGAGGGGTGGCGCGGGAGATGAATGCCAATACTGTCGAAATGAACTCTTGGCACAGCTTTTCGCCGAATGGCCGCTGGATGGTGTTTTCGTCCAAAGCGCGTGGCCCTTATACGCAGCTATGGCTCACCCATATAGATGAAGACGGCAATGATACTCCGCCAGTTTTGCTGGAGCACCTAATGACGGAAGATCGGGCAGCCAATATACCGGAATTCCTGAATGTAGAGCCCGACAGTATCGAGAAGCTTGTAGATCAATTTTCAGAGGGTGGGAACTACCACTATCGAGTTGCCAAGAATCTACTCCGGTATGGCGAGCTTGAAGACGCTCTCCGATTGCTTGACAAAGCGGCTGAAATACAACCTGACAATCCGGATGTGTTTCTGGAACGCGGTGCGCTTCATTCGCAGCTCAATAACGACGATATGGCTATGCGCGATTTTAAGAAGGCTATAGCGATCGCCCCCACAGACTTTCGAGGCCCCTTTAATCTGGGTCTGGCGAAGGAGTTTATCGGGGATCTCGACGGAGCACTGGAAAGCATCAATAAAGCAGTTGAGTTGAATCCAATGAATTTCAACATAATCGCCAAGCGCGGTCTCCTGCAACAGAAAATCGGAAAACTCCAGGATGCTGTAGCAGATTTTGACAAGGCGCTGGAGTTAAATCCGAAGTCGGCGGACCTATTCAATCTCAGAGGGGATATCAAACGGGAAGCCGGTGATTTCGAAGGTGCCTTTCGCGACTTTGACAAAGCTATAGCCTTGAAACCGGATTTAGGATCGGCTTGGCTAAACCGAAGCTTTGCTTACCTCAGTCAAAATGAGTGGAAAAAAGCAAGGAATGATCTTGATGAGGCGAGAGTGCACACCCCGGAAGCACCCCTGGGATATGTGATTGAAGCACTTGTCGCTTTTAACAGCAGGGATCATGAAAAGGGTTGTTCGGTGCTGGAAGCGGCAAAAAGCAAAGGACGCGCTATGGGCGGCTATCAAAATCAAGTGGAACATATGTTTCAGCAGGCCTGTATTCCGCAGGCGTAATACGATTACCCCCTTCTATCGGAGATAGAATAATGACTCGCTATATAAATGTAAGGTATAAATTCCTGCAGATCTGTAAGTTGGCAATATCCCTGGTACTTTTTTCCACATTGCTGACTTTCTCGTCCTTCTCCTTTTCACAAAACCTGTTGACCAATCCCGGGTTCGAAAACGGTACCGACGGTTGGATTCTGGAAGAGGACTCGTCGGCCCAGTTTACCGAATCCAACGGGCGCAATGGCAACCGTTTGACCCACTGGTCGTCGAGTGCTTCCTACACGGCCGAGACCAAACAGACGGTAATGGGGCTGGCGGCGGGAACCTACCGCTTGTCCGTTTACACCGTCGGCGGCGAAACCAGCGGGGCCTGGCTCTGGGCCTACTGCGACGGCCAGAGCTTCTCAACCCCCATTCCCTCCAGCCCCTGGGGCAGTTGGGCCCAGGTAGTCGTTGACAATATCCCGGTGAGCGGCGGCAACTGCGAGCTGGGCATAACGACCGAAAACAGCGAGTGGAGCAGCTTCGACGATGTGTTCTTCGAGCGGGTGTCCGGCGGTGGCCCCAGCGAGATTGTGATCGAGGAAGGCATTGGCTTCTGTGACGTAGACGGCTCGGTCGACAGCAATCACTCAGGTTACCACGGAAGTGGTTTTGCCAACACGACGAATGCCACGGGCAATGGAGTGAACTGGCAAATTGAGGTCGGCCAGGCGGGCACCTACAGCCTGCAATGGCGCTATGCCAATGGCGGCGCGAATGGACGCCCCGGCGAGGTATCGGTTGACAACCAGACGTCGTCCCACGGTGTGGCGTTTCCGGTAACCGGCAGTTGGACAAGCTGGGCGAACAGCGAGGCACTTGAACTATGGCTCGACCAGGGTACGCACACCATCCGCCTGCAAGCCACCGCTGCCGAGGGACTGGGCAATATCGATTCCTTGAGTATCGCGGGGCCCGGCATCGTCAGCGGCCATGAGTGTGGGAGCAGCGACGCCATTACCCTCTGGATGGCTGGAGATTCCACCGTGATGAATGGTGGATCCTCTTGTCCACACGGATGGGGCCGCGACTTTGCAGATTACTTCAATAGCAATGTCAGTGTACAAAACCTCGCGGTCGGCGGACGCAGTGTCCGCACCTGGCTTTACGATGTGCAATCCAGTTTTGGTAGTGACGGGGAGTGTATTCTCAGTACCGACTCCAGCGGGAATCCGATCCTGCAAGACCGCTGGCAAACCGCGCTGTCCGGCATGAAAAGCGGTGACTATCTATTTATCCAGTTTGGTATCAATGACGGTTCCAGCTCCTGTCCGCGACACGTCGGTTCCAATGCATTTATGCAGGCCTATCAAATGATGGCCGAAGCCGCTCGCGCAAGAGGCGCAACGCCGATATTTATCACACCGGTATCAGCGGTCCGCTGTTCCGGCGACACGGCTGTGGCATCACGCGGATTTATATCGGAAACCTTTGATTCAGGTGCAAATCTGAGCGTACCCGTCATTGACCTGCACCAACGCAGCATTCAGCTGTATAACGAACGGAATTTCTGTCCGATTCCGGGGGGTGGCGATGTATCGGAAAGCACTGGCGGAGCGGTCGGCGCCTTCTTCTGTAACGACCATACCCATTTCGATACCAGTGGAGCCTATGATATTGCCGGTCTCGTGGTCCAGGGGCTCCGCGACCTGAACCTTCCTCTGACCCAACACTTGAAGAATGATACCTCAACCCCGGTAAATGTTTTCCTGGCCGGTGACTCCATCGTCTCCAGTTATACCGATACCTCGAGCCCCAATGATATGGCGGGCTGGGGACAAATGTTGCCGGAGCAATATAACGCCAATGTCAACATTTATAACCATGCAATCGGGGGGCGTACTGCGCGACGCTTTATTGAGGAAGGACGCCTCGACGCCATCTGGGAAGAAGCCAATCCAGGCGATTACCTGTTGCTACAGTTTGGCACCAATGACAGCCACAGAACCGCCACCTATACCATCAACGGACAAACCATTCCCTACTATCTGGACCCGAATACCGATTTTAAGTCCTACTTGCTGCAATACATAAACGGTGCCCGTGCGCGAGGAATCAACCTGGGCTTCGTCACGCCGACGCCCAGGAACTCGGCCTACTGCACCGGTGGAAATGGCACCGGAGCCTGGGCGCAGGCAATGCGGGAACTTGCATCGGTAGAAGGCATTTCACTGATCGACTTGAACCAGAAAACCGTGAATCACTTGATGGCAATCTGTCCATCACCGACGCCGGAGGATTTCTTTTTCGTGCGTGCCAACGGATCGATCGACGGCACGCACTTCCAGGAGAATGGCGCACGTAATCTTGCGCGTTTCGTTGCGGATGGCATCGGCGAAGCGGGCATGGCGTTGAACGGCTATCGAAAGTAGAAATCACGAGCATAAACAGCTGCGGCTGTTTATGCTTTTGAAACGGGGTAGAAATGCTTTCCGAAACGATTGCCGAATTTAACACGAATCATCAAGCGCAAGCTCACCGATCAACCACTCTTATCGGAAATAGAACAATGGCTCGTTATACATATATCAGATATAGATTTGCGCAGATCTGGAAATTGGCAATATCGCTAGTACTTTTTTCCACCTTGCTGGCTTTCTCGTCCTTTTCCTTGTCACAAAACCTGTCCTAATTACCACCTAAGCTAAGCCGAGTTTAAGCAATCTTTCCGGCATTGGTGGAGTCCGGAGAGAGGCGTAGATAAGCCGGGGAATGAGCGCGCAAAGATCGAATCTGCGGTTGAATCGGTACTGGAATTCCGCCAGATAGCGCTGCGCATATTTAGGCCGGATTGCGTGGTAGGTACTGCGCAAAGCGCTCTTTAAATTGCCGAGTACAGTATTCACCCAATAGAACTCGGGCTCTTCAACGGAAGCGCGGCCACCACCACAGACAATCTTATCGTGTGCGCAACCTGCTTCAGTGACGGCATTGAAACACGCGAGGCCATCCGAGATGACAGTGCTGCCTTCACTCAGATGGCGCTTACTCCAGGCGGAAATCTCGGTGCTTCGGAAACCCTTGATGATGGAGAGCTTGATCCGGGATGGCTGGCCTTCCTTGGTGGTTTCAACAGCGGCAACAAAGGGTGTCTTGCCGTCAGCGCCGCGTCCTGGCTTGCATCCGGTACGCTCGCCGCCAAGATAGGCGTCATCCAGCTCGATGAAGCCGGACAGCTTGTAGTGCTGGTCCCGCTCCAGCATTACCTGCATGAGCTTCTGCTTCATGCGCCAGGCAGCGTTGTAGGAGATACCCAGGTGACGGGCCAGCTCCATGCAGGAGATGCCCTTCTTATCCTGGGTAATGAGGAAGATACCAAGAAACCAGGTGGTAAGGGGTAGCTTGGTGGAGTCGAAGATAGTGCGCGAGGTTATCGACGTCTGGCGGCGACATCGGTTGCACTGCTTCAGCTTGCGGTGAGACAAGTCGCAATACTTGTCATGCCCGCAGTGGGGACAGCGGAATCCGTCTGGCCATCGCCACCGGCAGAGCGCATCGAAGCACTGGTCCTCGGTTCCGTGCTCCTTGAGGAATTTGGTCAAACTGATGCCCTTCTGGAACTGTACCTTGTTGCGAGCCATGGCGGATTCCCTTGCAGATCAACGAGATAACTGTATTTATATACAGGTAATCGTTACTTAGCAAGAGTGGTAATTAGGAAACCTGTTGACCAATCCCGGGTTCGAAAACGGTACCAACGGTTGGACACTGAACGGGGACGCGTCGGCACAGTATACCGAATCCAACGGACGCAATGGCAACCGTTTGACTCACTGGTCGTCGAGTTCTTCCTACACGGCCGAGACCAAACAGACGCTAATGGGGCTGGCGGCGGGGACCTACCGCCTGTCGGCCTACACCGTCGGCGGTGAAACCACCCAGGCCTGGCTCTGGGCCGACTGCGACGGCCAAAGCTACTCAACTCCCATTCCCTCCAGCCCCTGGGGCAGTTGGTCCCAGGTAGTCGTTGACAATATCCAGTTGAGCGGCGGCAGTTGCGAGTTGGGCATAACGACCGAAAACAGCGAATGGAGCAGCTTCGACGATGTGGTCTTCGAGCTGGTAGCTTCCGGGGGCGACACCGAAATTCTGCTCCAGGAAAACACCGCGGGCTTTTGCGGCGTGGACGGTTCGGTCGACAGCAACCACGACGGCTTTACCGGCAGCGGTTTTGCCAACACCGACAACGCCGCGGGCAACGGCGTTGACTGGAAGATCGAGGTGCCGAGCAGCGGCAACTACACCCTGGCGTGGCGGTACGCGAACGGCGGCTCGACCAACAGGCCCGGCAGCGTGCAGGTCAACGGCTCGAGCGCAGCCACAGTGGATTTTCCCTCCACCGGCGCCTGGACCAGCTGGACGTCCGCGGGCGCGACCATTGCCTTGAGCGCCGGCGACAATACAGTTCGCCTGCAGGCTACCACCAGTGCGGGACTGGGCAATATCGATTCCTTAACCGTGACCGGCAACAGTCCGCAGGCGGCCAACTGCAGCGGTTCAAACCCAGGCGGTCTGACGAGCATTGAGCTGACACCGCTAATGGGTGTCGGCTGGAACCTCGGCAATTCCCTGGAAGCCATTCGCGGTGAAACCGCCTGGGGTAATCCGGTGGTGACCAGCCAGCTGATCAATTCGGTCAAAGCAGCTGGCTTCAACACCATTCGCATTCCCGTGGCCTGGAGTCAGTTCTCCAACGCACAGAATTTCACCATCAGTTCAAGTTGGATGAACCGTGTTGAAGAAGTGGTGAATTACGCCCTGGATGCGGACATGTACGTGATTCTGAACAACCACTGGGATGAAGGCTGGATGCAGCCGACCTACGCCCAACAGGACTACGTCAACAATCGTCTCGCCATCATGTGGACCCAGATTGCCAACCACTTTGCGGACTACGATCATCGGCTTTTGTTCGCCGGTTCCAACGAAGTGATGGTAGATGGCGACTATGGTACGCCTACCCAGGAGTATTACACCGTGCAAAACAGCTTCAACCAGACGTTTGTTGATACTGTGCGCGCTACCGGTGGGTTAAATCCAACCCGTTACCTGGTGGTACAGTCGTTTAATACCAATATTGATCATGCGATCGACTTTGCTGTTATTCCGGAAGATACAGTCCAAAACCGCCTGTTCATGGAAGTACATTTTTACGACCCGTACAATTTCACCCTGAACGCCAATAGTGGAATTACTCAATGGGGTTCCGGTGCGACAGATCCCAGCAAGACCGAGTCCTGGGCTCATGAATCTTATGTGGATTCTCAATTCAATCGCATGAAAACGCATTTCGTGAATAACGGAGTAGGTTTGATTCTCGGTGAGTATGGCGTGATTTCACGCCCTAATGTTTGGGACCATGAACAATATAGAGTTTACTGGAATGAGTATGTCACTCAGTCAAGCGTCAACCATCAGATGGTCCCTGTGTATTGGGACAACGGCTATGCAGGCGACGGTGGCATGGCGCTATTTGATCGCAACAATGGCAATTGGCTGTATTCAGATCTCATCAACGCAATCGTTAACGTACAGTAACGGCAACTAAATAGGTTGTCGGATCAATGCGGCACAGGGATGTGCCGCGCCGGCCGCGGGCCCTTGGAATGCAAGCAACTCCGAGCTGTTGCGCGGGGCGGCCATCCGCTAGACTTTCAAGGGCGACAATTAAATAGATCAAGGATCTCCAGACAACGGGACGGGTAGCCCAACACCAACAGACGGGATATGGACTTTCTGCGAGCGTTGCTCGATGAGTTCAACAACTCATTGTGCATCGACCAAGCCTTTAAAGAGCGCGTTACGCAGCACCTATCCTGCGATGCGGCCAAAAGATGCACGGCGCTACCTGACGGAATTCCAATACGTTTCCTAATTACCACCTAAGCTAAGCCGAGTTTAAGCAATCTTTCCGGCATTGGTGGAGTCCGGAGAGAGGCGTAGATAAGCCGGGGAATGAGCGCGCAAAGATCGAATCTGCGGTTGAATCGGTACTGGAATTCCGCCAGATAGCGCTGCGCATATTTAGGCCGGATTGCGTGGTAGGTACTGCGCAAAGCGCTCTTTAAATTGCCGAGTACAGTATTCACCCAATAGAACTCGGGCTCTTCAACGGAAGCGCGGCCACCACCACAGACAATCTTATCGTGTGCGCAACCTGCTTCAGTGACGGCATTGAAACACGCGAGGCCATCCGAGATGACAGTGCTGCCTTCACTCAGATGGCGCTTACTCCAGGCGGAAATCTCGGTGCTTCGGAAACCCTTGATGATGGAGAGCTTGATCCGGGATGGCTGGCCTTCCTTGGTGGTTTCAACAGCGGCAACAAAGGGTGTCTTGCCGTCAGCGCCGCGTCCTGGCTTGCATCCGGTACGCTCGCCGCCAAGATAGGCGTCATCCAGCTCGATGAAGCCGGACAGCTTGTAGTGCTGGTCCCGCTCCAGCATTACCTGCATGAGCTTCTGCTTCATGCGCCAGGCAGCGTTGTAGGAGATACCCAGGTGACGGGCCAGCTCCATGCAGGAGATGCCCTTCTTATCCTGGGTAATGAGGAAGATACCAAGAAACCAGGTGGTAAGGGGTAGCTTGGTGGAGTCGAAGATAGTGCGCGAGGTTATCGACGTCTGGCGGCGACATCGGTTGCACTGCTTCAGCTTGCGGTGAGACAAGTCGCAATACTTGTCATGCCCGCAGTGGGGACAGCGGAATCCGTCTGGCCATCGCCACCGGCAGAGCGCATCGAAGCACTGGTCCTCGGTTCCGTGCTCCTTGAGGAATTTGGTCAAACTGATGCCCTTCTGGAACTGTACCTTGTTGCGAGCCATGGCGGATTCCCTTGCAGATCAACGAGATAACTGTATTTATATACAGGTAATCGTTACTTAGCAAGAGTGGTAATTAGGATACGTTTTAACCACAGATTCGACCTGTGCGCGCTTACTCCTCGGCTTGGCTTACCTTAGATGGTAATTAGGTAAATGAATGGCCAAACAGCGCCCAAGATACCGCAGTGCACGCCCCTTGAAAGTAGTATTATTTATATTATATAAACTGGACCGGTCGCCACATTCACCACGATACGTGGCCGGGCGCGCTCCCGGTGGGCCAACTTCGCTATCTCAACCATCTCGCGATACCATAAAAATTCCGGCGGTGTCGGCGCATCTACCGGGAGCCCGCCTGAGCCAGTACCGGACGTCCAGCATTGTGGATTCGGGTTCGCACTGGGAGAATGCCGGCAATGCGGTTTTTTCCCGCTACGGAACAAAAAGAACACTTTTCGGAATGGCCATTGGCCGAGGTCGGCGTTTGGGAGCACCCCAAGCCTTATTGCGGCCAACGGCCACTCCTCTCCTCCAGAGCACGGAAAAACTTGAGAGAAACCGATGAGAAAAATACTAATCAAAAACGTCGCTGTCATCCTTGTCATCCTTCTGGCCGCATGTGGAAAGCCGGCCCAGGAGGCCAAAACAAAACCGAAATCGGAAACCGGGGCGGTACAACTGTCCGTCGGCCAACCGCAAAAACTGAACCGCAGCAGCTGGCAGTTTATGCGCTCGGACAGCCGGCTCAGCCTCGAGCAAGCCCTGCAGTCCGGTAACTGGCAATCGGTCACCCTGCCCCACACGCCGCGCATCGAACCCCGGGTCGTCGACGACCAATGGCAGGGCGACGCCTGGTACCGGCTGGATATACCATTCCGCAGCGAATGGAGTGGCAAGAAAGTTTATATCGATTTTGAAGGCGCAATGAACTTGGCCGAAGTCTGGCTGAACGGCAAAACGATCGGAAGCCACGCGGGCGGCTACCTGCCCTTCACCGTGGAACTCACAGACCAGTTGCGGGCCGGCGGCAACCGGCTGCTGGTGCGCCTGAACAACCGCGACAACCAGGTTACCGGCCCCAAGCCGCTGGCCACCCTGGACTTCAATATGTACGGCGGCCTCTATCGCAACGTCTGGCTGCGCGCGGAAAACCCGGTGCATATCACCGACGCGGTCCACGCCGGCGAAGTGGCCTCCGGCGGTATCTTTGTCCGCTACCCGCAGGTTTCCAAAGACGCGGCACGGGTCGAGGTGCAGACCCATATCCGCAACGGCGCCCACGCGGAATCCCTGCGCGTGGTGCACCAACTGCTGGACGGAGGCAAGGTTATCACCCGGTCCGAACAAGAGGTCAGCGGCGCCGGCCGGCAAAGTGTGACCGACCGACAGTCCTTTTCGGTAGCACAGCCGAAACTCTGGTCCCCCTCCTCCCCGGAACTGTACACCCTGCACACCCGGGTATTTGCCGGCGACTTGCTGGTGGACGAGGAAGACACCCGCATCGGCATCCGCGAATTCCGCCTGGAAAACGGCGAGCTGTTTATCAATGGCGAAAAGACCTTCCTGCGCGGGGTGAACCGCCACCAGGAATACCCCTACGTGGGCTACGCTCTGTCCGATGCTGCCCAGTACCGGGACGCCGCGCTGATCAAGGCCGCCGGCTTCGACTATGTGCGCCTCTCCCACTACCCCCACTCCAAGGCGTTTATACTCGCCGCAGATGAGCTTGGGCTGGTGCTGCTGGATGCGATTCTCGGCTGGCAGTACTTCAATGACACGCCGGAATTCAGGAACCACGCGGTGCAGACCTGCCGCGACCTGATCCGCCGCGACCGCAACCACCCCTCGGTGCTGGCCTGGGAGTGCTCGCTAAACGAATCCCAAATGCCGGAGCCGTTTATCGACCGGTTGCACGCCGCAGTGCACGAGGAGTTTCCCGGAGACAACGTCTACTCTGCCGGCTGGAAGCCTTACGGATACGATATCTACCTGCAGGCGCGCCAGCACCGCCTCGACCACTACAAGGAGCCGACCAAGCCCTATATCGTGTCCGAGTACGGCGACTGGGAGTATTACGCGATGAACGCCGGCCTCAACCAGGACAACTGGGGCGACCTGCTGCAGGCGGACAGATCCAGCCGCCAGTTGCTCGGCGACGGCGAGAAGCGCTTGCAGCAGCAGGCCCTGAACCTGATGGAGGCCCATAACGACAACTTCAACACCCCCGCCTTCGCCGACGGCTACTGGGTGATGTTCGATTACAACCGCGGCTACGCCGACGACCTGGAGGCCTCGGGGCTGATGAGCATCGAGCGGCTGCCCAAGTTCAGCTACTACTTCTACCAGAGCCAGCGCGACGCCGACGACTTCGCCGGCCCGCTGGCGGGCGGCTACATGGTGCATATCGCAAGCCACTGGCAGCCGGGCTCGAGCAACAGCTTCTATGTATTCAGCAATGCGGACGAAGTGGAAATCCAGTTGAACGGCGAGCCGGTCGCGCGCAGCGCGCCGAATTCCCGCTTCACCAACCTGAAGCACCCGCCCTTCCATTTTCAGTTGGATGAGTTCGTGCCCGGCATCCTGGAAGCGGTCGCTTACGCTGGCGGAAAAGAAGTTGCCAGGCATCGGCTCGTCACGCCCGGCGCAGAAGCAGCGGAGCTGCAACTGGAAGTGAACACCGCCGGTGTGGCACCGGTGCCGGGCGCCAATGACCTGCTGTTCGCCTATGCGCGACTGCTCGACAAGGATGGCAACCATACCCATATCAATGGCACAGCAGTACACTTCGAAGTGTCCGGCGATGCCAAACTGGTATCCCCGGCCGCCGTCGACAGCGAAGACGGCGTGGCCGGCGCCCTGATCCGCCTGGGCACCAACCTGGAAAGCGTCAATGTGAGCGCGAAATCCGCACAGCTGGCCCCAGCCGAGACAGCTCTCAGCCTGAATTGAACAGGCCTCAAGACTACGGCAACATGTATTCACATGATGGGTCTGGCGGCGGCCCCTTTCCCCCGGCACTTATCAGGCGGGCTGTGCCAGGAAGATCGGGCCTCGCTCGCGGACCCCAGCCCTGCCACTCCTTCAGCAATGCAAGTAAAATTCAGAAAGACGGGCACATCGTGAGAGCTTTTATCCTGGCACTACTGCTTTTCCTCGGCGATGTCACCCACGCGGCAGACCAGACGGAGCCGCCGTTTGATTTCGAACGCACCCTCGCCATAGTGCAGCCCACGGAAAACGGTTACATAATCAACCAGCGCCCCGCCAGTCGCGCCGACTACACCGGCAACTTCGACCGACAGGGTTTCGTTCTTCTCTACCGCACCCTGGAGCCCTATCTCTACCTGCTCCAGCTACAGGAAAAGCCGCAGCCTTCACAGCGTGGCGCCGCCGACTGGCAACTGATTTTTGTCAATCCGGAGGCAACCCAGCGCTACTTGATTGGCGACCACTGGTTCGGTGACGGGCGCCGTTGGGTGAACATGGGGACAGAAGACTACAACCGCCTGGCAACTATGCTCACAGAACGCCTGCACGCCCCCGCCAACCCGGGAAGCAGCGAAGGCTATATCGAGCGTATGCAAAAGCGGTTCAGCCCGGAAGAGGTGCTGCCCTTTCCGGAATATGCCGGCGATGTGCCTATACCCGAAACGTCGCCCGGCAGGGCCGAAGAAACTCCGGTCAGTGAAACATTCACCATCCGAAGCTCCGGGCGCTCACCAGCGGCAGGTTCCGTCAAAGCCGAACGGGTTGAAATGCCCGATTTCGACAGTGTGGCATCTGAGCGGGAAGCAACCACTTCACCCTCAACCAAAACCCCACCTCTGAATCGTCCATCCGAAGCACCTGAACGCACTGTGGTCGACTCCGCAGGTAACCGCCGAAAGAATGAAACCCCTAACTTATGGCCGTGGCTTCTAGCCATAGCTGCGCTCGCTTTTGCTTTTATTCGGACAGGAAATAACAGCTGAGTCATAATTCGGGCGAGCGCGCGGCCACTGGCAGCGCACCTTGTGCAGTGCCACCCAAATTGATGGTAATCAAGCAGTCTCGGCGATTCTGCCCTCAATCATCTGCAGCGCCTCGCCGACCCTGTCTCACCCCAGTGAAATTCGGATGAGCTGCCGCTCCCGGCTCGACGCAATTCGCATACTGTATATAGTCTTATTTATAATATATATTTGCGGCAAACTCGCTCCATGGGAGCGGTACCAAAATCCCCCGAGCAAAAAGCAAATCATACCTTGCCATTTGCAAAAGGCATATTTATCATATAAAAAAATAGAACAGTCACCGAGCCGGAGAACCGTGACTCTCCGCCACAATTGAGCCAGTTTTCATGAGCGACAACAAAAAACCCAAACGCCGCAGCCAGCTGAGCTACGGCAAGCTGGACAAGGACGGCTTTATCCACCGCTCCTGGATGAAGGCACAGGGCTACCCGGACCACTGTTTCGACGGCCGTCCCATCATCGGCCTCTGCAACACCTGGTCGGAAATCACCCCCTGCAACTCGGGCCTGCGCGAGCTGGCGGAATACGTCAAGCGCGGCATCTGGGAGGCCGGCGGGGTACCGCTGGAATTTCCGGTGACCAGCCTCGGCGAGACCCAGATGCGCCCCACCGCCATGCTGTTCCGCAACCTGCTGGCGATGGACGTGGAGGAATCCATCCGCGGCAATCCCATCGACGGCGTGGTGCTGCTCGGCGGCTGCGACAAGACCACCCCGGGGCAGCTGATGGGCGCGGCCAGCGTCAACCTGCCGACCATCGTGGTCTCCTCCGGCCCCATGCTCAACGGCAAGTTCCGCGGGCGCGATATCGGTTCCGGCACCGACGTGTGGAAGTTCTCCGAGGCGGTGCGCGCCGGGGAAATGCCCGTGGAGGACTTTATTGCCGCGGAGAGCGGCATGTCCCGCTCCCGAGGCGTATGCATGACTATGGGCACCGCCTCCACCGTCTCCAACCTGGTGGAGGCCATGGGCCTGTGCCTGCCATACAACGGTTCGCTGCCGGCGGTGGATGCGCGGCGCCAGGCGCTGGCGCATATGAGCGGGCGCGAGATAGTACGTCTGGTGGAAGAGGATATCCGCATCCGGGATATCGTTACCAAGGAATCCCTGATCAACGCCATCAAGGTCAACGCCGCCGTGGGCGGCTCCACCAACTCGGTGATGCACCTGCTGGCCATCGCCGGGCGCCTGGAGGTCGAGCTGGAACTGGAGGACTTCGACCGCTACAGCCGCGACCTGCCGCTGATCGTCGACCTGATGCCCTCCGGCCGCTTCCTGATGGAAGACTACCATTACGCCGGCGGCCTGCCCGCGGTGATGAAGAAGATCGCCCCCCACCTGGAACTGGGCGCCACCACCGTCAGCGGCGTGACCCTGGGCGAGCAGATCGAATCCGCCGAGTGCTATAACGACGAGGTGATCCGCAACCTCGACAACCCGGTGCGGGACAACTCCGGCATCTGGGTGCTGCGCGGCAACCTCTGCCCCCAGGGCGCCATCATCAAGCCCAACGCCGCTTCCCCTGAACTGCTCAAGCACACCGGCCGCGCGGTGGTGTTCGAATCTATCGAGGACTACCACGCGCGCAAGGACCTGCCGGAGCTGGATATCGACGAGAGCTGCATCATGGTGCTCAAGGGCTGCGGCCCCAAAGGCTATCCGGGTATGCCGGAAGTGGGGAACATGGCCCTGCCAAAAAAGCTGCTGGAAAAAGGGGTAAAAGACATGCTGCGCATCTCCGACGCGCGCATGAGCGGTACCGCCTTCGGCTCGGTGATCCTGCACGTGGCACCGGAAGCCCACGCCGGCGGGCCGCTGGCAGTGGTGCGCGACGGCGACCTGATCGAATTCGACGGCGAGGCGCGCAGCCTGAACCTGAAAATCTCCGACGAGGAACTACAGGCGCGACTGGCCGAGTGGCTGAACAACAAACCGGAATCGCCCTACCAGCGCGGTTACGCCAAGCTGTATGTGGACACAGTATTGCAGGCGGATAAAGGAGCCGACCTGGACTTTCTGGTCGGCGGTTCCGGCGACGAAGTTTCCAGAGAATCCCACTGATGAACAACCCAACGGGAAATATTTCAAGCGATACCGGCGAATTGGTGGCGGTGGACTGGGGCACCAGCAGCTTCCGCCTCTCCCTCCTCGACGGCGAAGGGCGATTACTGGAACAGCGGGTTTCCGGCCGCGGCGTGGGGCAGATGCGCCGGGAAGAGCTTCTGCCCTTTCTGCTCGGGGAAATTGCCAAATTGCCCGGCCGCGCACGGACACTGCCTGTCATTCTCTGCGGAATGGTCGGCTCCACCATCGGCCTGCAGAATGTGCCCTACCAGCCGTGCCCGGTGGACCCCCAGCAACTGGCCGCCTCCCTGGCGCCGTTGGAAAATGCGGACCTCAATGCCCGTATAGTTCCCGGTCTCAGCACACGCACCGCCGGTGGCGAACTGGAAGTGATGCGCGGCGAGGAAACACAGATTGTCGGCTGGCTGGCGCAGGCCTCGGAAGAGGAGCGCCGGTCGAGCTGGCTGTGTCTGCCGGGCACCCATGCAAAGTGGGTGAACATTGAGAAGGGCGAGGTGCAGCAATTCAGCACCGCTATCACCGGGGAACTCTACGCGCTGCTCAGCAATCACAGCGTGCTGGTGCAGGGCGACCAGAAGTTCTCCCGCGAGGCATTCGATTCGGGAGTCGCCACCAGTGACGAAAACCCCGACCTTGTTTTCAATCTCTTCTCCGCACGAACCCGCGTACTGGACCAGCGGCTGCCGTCTTCCGAAGCCGCGGCCTATTTGTCAGGGCTGCTGATCGGCAGCGAGATCCGCGCGCGCCTCGACCTGGCATCCGCTGCCCCCGGCGCGGATTCGACGGTCCACCTGATCGGCGACCTGCACATCACCGAACTCTACCAGCGGGCCCTGGCCCACCGGGGTATCGGCAGCCGCCAATACGAGGGCGCAGACCTGGCGCTGAACGGTCTGCGGCAACTCTATCAACAGAGCAGAAAACATGACTGAACAACCGATCGTGGCAACGGGTGCGCCGCACCTGCCGATGGTGGCCATCCTGCGCGGCATCACCACCGCGGAAATAGTTCCTGTCGCCGAGGCGATTTACCAGGCGGGTTTCCGCTATATCGAAGTTCCACTCAATTCACCGGACCCGCTGGACACCATCGCCAAACTGGTGGAGCACTTCGGCGATCGCGCCTGCTGTGGTGCGGGCACGGTGACCACTGAGCGGCAGGCGGAGGAAGTGGCCGCGACAGGTGCGCGCCTGATTGTTTCGCCGAACTGCAACCCGCGGGTGATCCGCCGCAGTCTCGAGCAGGGAATGACCGTGATGCCCGGCATCCAGACTCCCACCGAAGCCTTCGCCGCCATAGAGGCGGGTACAGAATATTTGAAACTCTTTCCCGCCGCCCACCTGGGGCCGGAATACGTAAAACATCTCAAGGCGGTGCTGCCGCCGGAAATCCGCCTGCTCGCGGTGGGCGGGGTGCATCTGGACAATATGGCGGACTTCCTCCGCGCGGGCGTCCACGGCTTTGGCATCGGTGGAGATCTCTATAAGCCGGGACGAACGGCGGAGGAGGTGGCGGAATTGGCGGAACGCTATATCCGAAAATTTTTAGAATTCAAATAGAACCGTAGGATGGGCAAAAGACCGCGAAGCGGTCGTGCCCATCACCCGGCGCCAATTGATGGGCACGTCGCTGCGCTCCTTTGCCCATCCTACGGCTGACTGAACAAATAATAGATAGAGCAATTACATAATAACGAGGTAAATCATGGCGATGACAAGTCTGGACCTGGCGGTATTCGCCGGCTACTGTATTCTGCTTCTGGGCTTCGCCTGGTGGATATCCCGGGAGAAGGCCGGCCACCAGCGCAACACTTCCGACTATTTTCTGGCGAGCAATGCGCTGCCCTGGTGGGCCGTAGGCACTTCACTGATCGCCTCGAACATTTCCGCCGAGCAGATCATCGGCATGACCGGTTCAGGTTACGCCATCGGCCTCGCCATCGCCTCCTACGAGTGGATGGCAGCCATCACGCTGATCATTATCGGCAAGTATTTCCTGCCCACCTTTCTGGAACAGAAAATCTATACCATGCCCCAGTTCCTGGAGCAGCGCTTCGACCACCGGGTGCAACTGGTAATGGCTTTCTTCTGGCTCGCCGTCTACACCTTCGTCAACCTCACCGCGGTACTCTACCTGGGCGCGCTGGCGATCAAGACGATTACCGGTGTGGAGATGTTCTACGGCATGCTGTTCCTGGCCGTTTTTTCCGCCGCCTACTCCCTTTATGGCGGTCTCAAGGCGGTGGCGTTTACCGATATCATCCAGGTGACGCTGCTGGTATTCGGCGGCCTGATGGTCACCTACCTGGCCCTGGATACCATTGCCGATGGCCAGGGGGTGTTCGCCGGTTTCGGTATATTGCTGGAACGGGTACCGCAGAGTTTCGACATGATTCTCTCCCCGGAGCACAAAGATTATGTCAGCCTGCCGGGAATCTCCGTGCTGATCGGTGGCCTTTGGGTGATGAACCTGTCCTACTGGGGCTTCAATCAGTACATCACACAGCGGACGCTGGCCGCGAAAAGCCTCCGCGAGGCGCAAAAGGGCATAGCCCTGGCCGCCTTCCTCAAACTGCTGATGCCGATACTGGTGGTACTGCCAGGCATCGCCGCGCTGGTACTGGTACCCAACCTGGAGAAGCCGGACCAGGCCTACCCGGAAATGATGAAACTGGTTCCCGCCGGACTGCTGGGGCTTACCTTCGCCGCGCTGGTTGCCGCCATCGCCTCGTCCCTGAGTTCCATGGCCAACAGCGTGTCCACCATTTTCACCATGGATATCTACCGCCAACTGGCCGGGACCCAACGCAGTGAAAAACACCTGGTGCTGGTCGGCCGCACCGCCGCACTGACCGCGATGGTGGTGGCGATGGTGATCGCCGAGCCGCTGCTCGGCAAGCTCGACCAGGCTTTCCAGTATATCCAGGAATTCACCGGCTTCTTCACCCCCGGCGTGGTGGCCATTTTCCTGCTCGGATTTTTCTATAAAAAGGCCAACGCCCTGTCGGCACTGGTTGCGGGTATCGGTTCCGTAGTGCTGTCGGCATTGGCTCGTATCTTCTGGCCGGAACTGCCGTTTATGGATCGGGTGGGGCTGATATTCGTCGCCTGCCTGCTGCTCGGCATGCTGGTGGCGGGAAAGGAGAAAAATCCCAAAGCCATCGAAACAGGCTCGGTGGACTACTCCACCAGCAGCGGCTTCAACCTTTCCGCACTGTGCATCAGTCTTATTCTCGTCGCCCTCTACTACACCTGGTGGTAAGGGCCACAGGGAAACCCCCATCGCTGTAAGCGCATCTTTCAGCCCCTGCCAGCAGGGGCTTTTTTTTGCCCAGGGTAAACGCGGGGCCGCCCTTAGAGCCTGTTCATAATCTCCTGATGAAGTTGGCAGACCGGGTGGGATGGCCCTTTGCGGGACCGTATGAGGCAGGGATGCCGATTACGAGCGTACAGGGATGTATTCACAGCGTGTCCCGCAAAGGGCCATCCCACCCGGTCCCGCTGAGAAGTGCAAGATTATGAACAGGCTCTTACAGACCTCCCTGCTGAAGCAGAAACAGCCACCGCTCCACCCCTTTCAAAATCATATCCACCGCAAAGGAACCGGTGAACAGTGCGGTGATGCGTCCGGCGATTTCCACGTAACGCTCCACGTAGCGCTCGTGGCGGGTCTGCACCCAGTCGTGGAGAATTTTCAGCAGGATCATGGAAATGGCAGCGACGACTATGGCCAGTGTTATGGCGAGGGAGGCAGCGGGGGCGCCGACACGGCTGCCGGCGATCACCGAGGCGCTGATAGTGCCCGGACCGACGATAAACGGCATGGCGATGGCCCCGGCCACTTCTCGGGACTGCGTACTCATGACATCCACCGGCGGCCCCATGCCCAGGATCAGGCGGGTTCCGATAATCAGGAAAGTCATTCCGCCAAAGATCATAAAGGCCAGGAAGCGCACCTGGAACAGATTGTCGAAAATCCGCTCGCCGAACCAGGCGAACAGCAGAAAAACCAACAGGCTGATCAGGAAAGCGCGCACGATCAGCTGGGTGAAAAGCCTGAGCTCCACCCGCTTGACCAGATCCAGCAGGTAGATGCTCATAATGAACGGATTCAGCAGTACCAAGAGCAACAAAAAGGAGTTGGCAAACTGCTCCCAATCCAGATTCATTATTTTCCTTCAGCCTGTTTGAGCAGCGGCCGGATCAGGTCCAGCGGCAGCGGGAATACGATGGTTGAGTTCTTTTCCCCGGCCACGTCGATCAGTGTCTGCATATAGCGCAGGGTGATGGCGTTGGGATTTTTGGACAACTCTTCCGCGGCTTCGGTGAGCTTCATCGCCGCCTGGGCCTCGCCCTCTGCGTGGATCACCTTGGCGCGACGGGAGCGCTCCGCCTCCGCCTGGCGGGCGATGGCGCGGATCATGCTCTCGTCCAGGTCGATGTGCTTGATTTCCACATTGGTGACCTTCACACCCCAGGCGTCGGTCTGCTCATCGAGAATCTTCTGGATATCGATATTGAGCTTGTCCCGCTCCGACAGCATCTCGTCCAGCTCGTGCTTGCCCAGCACCGAACGCAAGGTGGTCTGCGACAGCTGGCTGACCGCCTCGTGGTACTGCTCCACATTGATGATCGCCGACTGCGGGTCCACCACCCGGTAGTAGACCACCGCGTTGACCTTCACCGAGACGTTGTCCCGGCTGATTACATCCTGGGTGGGCACATCCATCACCACCACGCGCAGGTCCACCCGCTCCATGGTCTGGATCACCGGGATGATGATGATCAGCCCCGGACCCTTCACCGCCTGGAAGCGGCCGAGAAAAAACACCACCGCGCGTTCGTACTCGCGCATGATGCGGATGGCGTACATCACCAGCAGTACGACTGCCGCGATCAACAGTCCGATAAAGTAACTGAACATCGTTATTCTCCTTTCTCCGGTTCCACCGTCAAAGTCAAACCCTTCTGTGCCACCACCGTAACCCGCTGTCCCAGCTGCAGCGGCTGGTCACAGCGGGCGCGCCAGATCTCTCCATTCAAATGCACCAGCACTAAGTCTTCCTGCAGGGAAGTCACCACCGCACTGCGCCCCACCAGGGCCTGGTCAGGGGGAATGCGCGGTTTGCGAAAGCTGCGCCCCACCGCCATCAGCAGCCCCAGCATTGCCAGCCCGCTGACCCCGGCGATGGCACCGATCAACTGGCGCGACACCCGCATGCCGGGAACATCGGTGTCGATCAGCATCACCGAACCGATCACCAGCGCGATTACGCCGCCAATTCCAAGGGCGCCGAAACTGGGCATAAACACTTCCGCCACGATCAGCAACGCGCCGAGGATAATCAGCGCCAGCCCCGCGTAGTTGATCGGCAGCACCTGCAGCGCGTAGAAGGCCAGCAGCAGGCAGATGACACCGACAATGCCGGGCACGAGGGCGCCGGGGTTGTAGCCCTCGAAGATCAGGCCGTAGATACCGATCAACAACAGAATATAGGCCACCTGGGGATTGGTGATCAGCGCCAGCAGTTTGTTGCGCCAGTCCGGCTCGTAGCTCTGCCGCGGCAGCTCGGCGATATTGTCGGGGATGGTAAATTCACCGCTCTCCAGCACCACCTTGCGCCCGGCGGCCTGCCGCAGCAGGTCGCCCTGGTCCTTGGCCACTATATCGATCACATTCATCTCCAGCGCCTCGCCGGCGGTGAGGGTGGCCGCCTCGCGCACCGCCTTTTCCGCCCAATCGGCGTTGCGTCCGTGGCGGTTGGCGAGGCCGCGAATAAAGGCGACCGCATCATTGGTGACCTTGCGCTCCATGGCATCGCCGGAGGGCTGCGGCTTTTTCTCTCCCTCTTTGCCCTCCTCTTCCGCGCCCTCATCTTTCTGCGGGCTTTCGCCGGGCGGCTGCTGCCCGGGCGCACCGCCCATCTGCACCGGGGTTGCGGCGCCCAGGGTGGTGGACGGGGTCATGGCGGCGATCTGGCTGGCGTAGAGGATATAGGTGCCGGCACTGGCGGCGCGCGCGCCGGCGGGATGGACATAGGTGGCAACAGGAATACTGGAGGCGAGAATATGCTTGATGATGTCGCGGGTGGCGGCATCCAGGCCGCCGGGGGTGTCCATGGTGATCACGAACAGCTGTGCGCCGTCCTCTTCCGCCTCCTCCATGGCGCGCACCAGGTAGTCGGTTGTGGCAGGCCCTATTGGGCCATCGATGGAGAACTCCGCCACGTGGGCGCCGTTCACCTTCTTCCGGCCTTCCGGCGTCTCCTGGGCCATAGCGCAGACCGACAGCAGCAGGCCGTTCAGCAACAGCAGGGCCGCCCCCGCCAGCCACGAGGCCGATCGACATCCCAGTAACCGCTTCGACATGGCACCAATCCCGATGCAAAGTGAGTGGCAGTACCCGCAGGTTAACAGAAAACACCCCGCTTGCCAGAGAGGCGCCCGATATACCCAATCCCTGACCTGGGTCACAAAAGCGCGATGGAGGCTATTTGTTAACCAATCTGTCTGTGCTAAGTTTCCGGCCAGTTGCTCAGGGATGGGAGCGAAATAGCAACGATTGATGACCCTGAGCCTTCTATGAAACGCCAACTTACCCACCCGACCGCCGGTATCCGCTGCCTGCAGCCGTTTTTTCTGTTCCTGCTGATCGGCCTGGCGCTGCTCTCCATCGCCCGCCTGGGTCTGATCACCTGGCAGTGGCCGCGGGTGGGTGAACAGGGCATTACCGGCTTCCTGCTGCTGCAGGGATTGCGCTTCGATATTGTCGCCTGTTCGCTGCTGTTGCTGCTGCCGGCGCTGGCCACTCCGCTGCTGGCGCTGCACCCGCGCAGTAACGCCCTCTGGCAGAAGCTGCTGACCATCTACCTGAGCGCCTGCTTCGGCTTTCTGCTGTATATGGAGATGGCCACACCGTCGTTCATCGACCAGTACGACCTGCGCCCGAATATCCTGTTCGTGGAATACCTGCGCTATCCGCAAGAAGTGGCGTCGATGCTGTGGAAGGCTTACAAGTTGCCGATCCTGCTGGCCGCGGTGGTCATTCCCCTCGCGGTGACCCTGGTCTACCGCTCTCTCCGCCGCGTGCGGAGCGACAGCACCACCAGCCCCCTCTCGGTCCTGTGGATGCTACCGCTGGTGCTGGTAGTCGGTGCCCTGGGCGTTCGCTCCACCCTGGACCACCGCCCGGTCAACCCCAGCACCGTCGCCGTATCCGAGGACCTGATGGTCAACGACCTGGCCCTGAACTCCACCTACAGCCTGCTGTACGCCATCTACGAGGCGCGACGGGACGAGAAGGGCAAGGCAGTGTATGGGGAAATGCCACGGGAACAGGTAGTGCGGCTGGTACGAGAGAATATGCGGCTGCCCGCAGACAGCTTCACCAGCGAGCAATTACCCACCCTGCACCGACAGCAGCCGCTGAAACAGAGAGACAAACCCCTCAATCTGGTGATCATCCTGCAGGAGAGCATGGGCGCGCAGTTCGTGGGTGCCCTGGGCGGCCGGCCCCTCACCCCCGAGCTGGATGCGCTGGCGGACGAGGGCATCTGGTTTGAAAACCTCTACGCCACCGGCACCCGCTCGGTGCGCGGCATCGAGGCGGTGATCACGGGCTTCACCCCCACCCCGGCGCGCAGCGTGGTCAAGTTGGGGCGCTCGCAACGCGACTTCTTCACCATCGCGGAGCTGCTGTCCAGGCGGGGCTACGACACCAGCTTTATCTACGGTGGCGAATCCCATTTCGACAACATGGCGCGCTTCTTCGTTGCCAATGGCTTCGAGCGCATCGTGGACGAAAACGACTTTGCAAACCCGGTATTCGAAGGCTCCTGGGGCGCCTCCGATGAAGACCTGTTCGCCCGCGCCCACGAGGAATTCGAAAAACAGGGGGACAAGCCCTTCTTCAGCCTGGTATTCACCTCCTCCAACCACTCGCCGTTCGAATTCCCCGACGGCCGCATCGAACTCTACGATGCGCAGAAAGCCACGGAAAACAACACGGTCAAATACGCCGACTACGCCATGGGCCAGTTTTTCCGGCGCGCGAAGCAGTCCAATTACTGGAAAGACACCCTATTCCTGGTGATCGCCGACCACGACGCCCGGGTGCGCGGCGCCTCCCTTGTGCCCATCGAACACTTCCATATTCCCGGGCTGATTCTCGGCGCCGACGTCGAGCCGATGCGCTACAAGCGGGTGGCCAGCCAGATCGATATGCTGCCCACCCTGCTCTCGCTGATGGGCCTGAGTGCGGAGCATCCGGCCATCGGCCACGACCTGCTGCGCCCGGAGCTGGCGGGCACCCCGGGCCGGGCGATGATGCAGTACAACGCCACCCAGGCGTATATGGAGGGGGATAAAGTGGTGATCTTCGAGCGCGGCAAAGCGCCGTCCCAGTATCGCTACCAAAACGGCGAGCTGGAGGCGACGGAGGAAGAACAGTCGTTTGTCGACGAGGCCATGGCCCACTCCCTCTGGGGACCGCTCAGCTACAAGGAGCGGCTCTACCGCTTGCCGGCCGAACCGCAGATGGCCGGCGGCGGCCAGCAGCAGGGGCGCCACAAGATCGAGGCGGCAAAGTAGATTTATCGCTCCAGGGCTTTCAGCGCGGCGCGGGCTCGGCGCTCCCGGCTATACGGGATGCCGACGGCTGTGCCAGCGCACCGCGTGGGCGTAATGGTCCACCTTGTCCTCCACTCCCAGCAGCAGCGCGAACAGCGCCATGCGCACCAGCAGACCGTTGTCGGTCTGGCGGAAAATGGCCAGGCTGGGATGTTCGTTCAGATCGATGTCCAGCTCGTTGGCCTCGGCGCGGGAATCCCGCGGCAGGGGATGCATGATCACCGTGTTGGGTTCCGCGTGGCGGGTGAAGATATCCCGGTTCAAGCGGAAGCGGCCGCGGTAGCGGTCCGCCTCCTCCTGGGAGGCGAAGCGCTCCTCCTGGATGCGCGTGGAGTAGACGATATCCACGTGGGCGATAGCGCTCTCCAGTTGATCGGTCACGGTCACCTGGTGCCCCGCCCTGCGCAGCCGCTCCACGATCTCCTCCGGCATCGCCAGCTCCGGCGGCGATACCAGCGCCACCTGGACCCTGCCGAACAGGCACAGCAGCTTGCACAGGGAATGCACCGTACGCCCGTGCTTGAGGTCGCCGATCATCGCAATGCGGAATTCGTCCAGGGAGCGCCCGTGTCCCTCCAGTTCCTTGCGGATGGTGTAGAGGTCCAGCAGCGCCTGGGTGGGATGTTCGTTGGCGCCGTCGCCGCCGTTGACCACCGGCACCCGGCTGGCGGCGGCGAACTCGGCCACAGAGCCCTCCTGTGGATGGCGCATGCAAATGACATCACTGTATCCGGACAGCACCCGCGCGGTGTCGTAGAGGGACTCGCCCTTGGCCATGGCACTGGCGCTGATGCCCACCGTTTCGCGCACGGTGCCGCCGAGCAGGTTGAAGGCGGCACCGAAACTGAGGCGAGTGCGGGTGCTGGGTTCGAGAAACATATTGCCGAGGATGGCCCCCTCCAGCACCCGGGTGACCTTCTCCCGGCGCGCGTAGGGGCCCATGGCGTCCGCCACTTCGAAAACGCGGTCGATATCGACCCGTTCGAACTGGCTGACAGAGAGGATATTGGCTCCGATAAAGTCCATTGCTACTCCACTTAGTGCGCCTTTTGGGCGCGAGTCTTTACCGGGGCTGCATTCTACTGGAAAACCCCGCAGCTCCCATCCCAGATATCAAATTGTAGGAGCGGCCGCTGGCCGCGATCGTTATCTACTACGAAGACAGATCGGATCGCGGCCATGGGCCGCTCCTACAAGGGATTCGTCCACCACCTCAGGCCAATAGGCTATCGCCCCAACTTTCCAGTTGATCGAGGAGTTCCGTTTTCTCCGGAAACTGCTCGCGCAGGCCGGCGATCTGCTCGAAGTAGGCCTCCAGGGTAATGCTGGCACCGGCCGCCGGGTCGGTCAGGCGGCGGTAGCGCCACTCCTGCCAGCGCTGCCGCTCCTCCGTCGATAAGGTGTCGGGAAAGTTGCGCGCGCGCAGGCGGAACAGCAGTTCCGGCAGGCGCCTGTCGGCGAAGGGGATGTCGCCGGCCAGTGTCCCCGAGCCGCGCTCGGCCAGGGTGCGGTGGAGTTGGCGGCAGAGATCGCGGTCGGCGTCGTTGAGAAAGCCGTCGTAGAGGCTGGCCTCCACATCCCGCGGGGGAAAATCGCTGTCGAGATAAACCCTGTGCAGTTTCTCCGTCAGGTCGGCATCCCGCAGCCTGTACCAGTTGGCCTCACAGGCTGCCTTGTCGATTCCCAGTTCCGCCGCGCGTTTGTCCTCGAGCATTTTGGCCGGCGCCAGCACCGGGCAGCGGTTCAGGTGGATCAATTTCAGGCCCACCGGCAGTTCGCTCTCGGCCAGGTCGTCGCGGGCGGTATAGAGGCGTTCGCGCAGGGTTTCCGCATCCAGGCTGAGCAGCGGCTCCGGGTCCATGGCCAGGTTGGCGGCGATCACCGCGTTGCGGTTTACCGGGTGCGCGGCCAGCGGAACGATATAGGTGAGATGCCCCTGGGACGCGGGCACCTTGCCGGAGATATGCAACAGCGGCTTGCGGTTGCGCAGGTCGATCAGCCCGCCGGCCTCCTGCTTGCGCCGCAGCCGGTAGACGTAGTCGTACAGTCTGGGCTGCCTGTCGCGCACCAGGCGCGCCATGTCGATGGTGGCGCGCACGTCGGAGAGCGCATCGTGAGCCCCCTCGTGAGCAATGCCGTTGGCGGCGGTCAGTTCTTCCAGCCTGAACGACGGCACGCCCGCCTCCCGCTCCGGCCACCGGATACCCTGGGGGCGCAGCGCGTAGGTGAGGCGGACCATATCGATAATGTCCCAGCGGCTGTTGCCGGAGCGCCACTCGCGCTCGTAGGGGTCGAACAGGTTGCGGTAGAGGGTGTGGCGGGTCACCTCATCGTCGAAGCGCAGGCTGTTGTAGCCCACGCCGCAGGTGCCGGGCGCCCCAAGTTCGGCGAGGACGCGCTGGATAAATTCGATCTCGGGCACCCCCTCGGCCAGGGCGCGCTGGGGGCTGATGCCGGTGACCAGGCTGGCCATGGGCTGGGGCAGGCAGTCGTCGGCGGGGCGGCAGTAGAGCATCAGCGGCTCGCCGGTGATATTGAGATCCTCGTCGGTGCGAATGCCGGCGAACTGGGACGGCTTGTCCGCAGCCGGATTGGTGCCCCAGGTTTCGTAGTCGTGCCAGTAGAGTGTGGTGTCGCTCACGGGTCCCCCTGTTTTTTGGGCGCATCATAGCATCGCCGGGAGCGCGGAGCCCCCCGGGACGGGTCTGCTGCTATACGTAAAGGACGTGGACAATATTTTCGCGCGGGCGGTGGAAGCCGGGGCCAAAACCAAGCGTCCGCCCGCGGATTCAATTCTACGGTGACCGCACCGGCATCCTGGAGGACCCCTTCGGTCACGTCTGGTTCCTGGCCACCCATATTGAGGACCTGTCCATGGAGGAGCTTCAGCGCCGGACGGCACAGTGAGGGGCAAACCGGCGATCTAGTGTGGTGTAAGGTACTAATTGTGTATATCAGCGGGCCGCTAAGCGGCCAGATGCAAGGCGCATTTGCGCTGGCGTAGCTGTTCTACGTCAAGCAAATGCAACGCCGCAGATGGCTGCTTAGCGGCCCGCCCGAAGGGAGCCCCCCAAATCGTCCACAGCTGCGTTGCCGCTCTTGAAAAGGGCGCGCCATTCCCTGCGAGCGGCGCCTAACTGTGAACAATTTGGGGGGCTCTGATATACACAATTAGTACCTTACACCACACTAAAAACCTGCCCCGGGATATCGAGCCCATGGCTGACTACTGGATACTGGCGGCAACCTTTGCCGTGGCCGCCCTGACCCTTCTCCCCGTGTGGCATTTCGAGGCCTGGTGGATCCGGGTTCTCGATTTTCCCCGCCTGCAGCTGTTCCTGCTGGCGCTGGTTGTGCTGGCGCTTCAATTGATTCTGCTGGACCTGTCGAAACCGGGCACCTGGCTCGCAATCGCGGTGGTGCTGGCCTGCGCGGGATACCAGGCGTGGTGGATCACTCCCTACAGCCGGCTCTTTCCCGTGGAAGTGGACTCCGCCGGGGACGGGGGAGACCGGCTGAGCTTTATCACCGCCAACGTGCTCGCCTCCAACCGCAACGCCGCGGCCCTGCTCCGGCTGGTGCGGCAGCACCGGCCGGATATTCTCGTCACCCTGGAATCGGACCACTGGTGGCAGGAGAGGCTGGACGAGCTCGAGGCGGACTACCCCTACACCATCAAGTGCCCGCAGGAGAACCGGTACGGCATGCACGTCTACTCGCAACTGCCGCTGTCCGACTGTGCGACGGAATTCCTGGTGGAGAAAGATGTGCCCTCCATGCAGGCCGTGGCCACTCTGCCGTCCGGCCACCGGGTATGGCTGCACTTCGTGCACCCCGCTCCCCCCAGCCCGGTGGATAACGAGGAATCCTCCGAGCGGGATGCCGAACTGATACTCGTGGCCCGCAGGGTGGCCGGCAGCAAAATGCCCGTGGTGGTGACCGGCGACCTCAACGATGTGGCCTGGTCGGATACCACTCGCCTGTTCCGCAAGATCAGTGACCTGCTCGACCCCCGGGTGGGGAGGGGCATGTTCAATACGTTCCACACCAAATACTGGTTCCTGCGCTGGCCGCTGGACCATGTATTCCACAGCCACCACTTCACCCTGGGGGAAATGACCCGCCTGCCACCTTTCGGCTCCGATCATTTTGCCCTGCTGTTCGCCCTGGTACTGCAACCCAACTCCCGGGACGAAGACGACGGACTGGAGGCGGAAGAAGAGGACCGCCAATGGGCAAATGAAAAGCTCAAGAGACGGGACACTTAAGGCAGGGCGGTTGCAAAGCCGCCCCTGCCCATTAAAATCCCGCGTTTCCCCCAAAAACCACAGCAGTCCCCACCTATGAATATTCGCCAGTTGCTCACCGACAAATTCCAGGCCGCCATGCTCGCCGCCGGTATTCCCGAAGACTGCGGCCCTGTGGTTGCGCAGGCTCGAGTGGCGCCGGCGAAAAAAGCGGGCTTTGGCGACTACCAGGCCAACGGCGCCATGGCCGCCGCCAAGCGCATGGGCACCAACCCCCGGGAACTGGCCGGCCGCATCGTCGGACAGCTGGACAAGGGCGAGATGATTGAAAAGGTGGAGATCGCCGGCCCCGGCTTTATCAATATCCACCTGAGTGAATCCTGGCTGGCCCGGAGCCTGGCCGCCGCGGAACAGAGCGGGCGCCTGAATATCGCCCCGGCCGCAGAGCCGCAGACGGTGGTGATCGACTACTCCTCCCCCAACCTGGCCAAGGAAATGCACGTCGGCCACCTGCGCTCCACCATTATCGGCGACGCCCTGGCGCGGCTGCTGGAATTCCAGGGCCACAAGGTGATCCGCCAGAACCATATGGGCGACTGGGGCACCCAGTTCGGCATGCTGCTGGCGCACCTCTCCGACCAGCTGCAAAGCGAGAATGCCGAGGTGGCCCTGGCGGACCTGGAAGTCTTCTATCGCGAGGCCAAGATCCGCTTCGACGAGGAAGCCGGCTTCGCCGACCGCGCGCGGGAATATGTGGTAAAACTGCAGGGCGGCGACCCGGAATGCCTGAAGCTGTGGCAGCAGTTTATCGATGTCTCCATCAGCCACAGCGAGGAGATCTACGAGAAACTCAACGTCACCCTGAAGCGCAGCGATGTCTACGGCGAGAGCCAGTACAACGACGACCTGCCGGTACTGGTAAAGGAGCTGCTGGAGCGCGGCATCGCCGTCGAGGACCAGGGCGCCATCGTCGTCTTCCTGGAGGAGATGGCGGACAAGGAAGGCAACCCCAGCCCGATGATCATCCAGAAGAAGGGCGGCGGTTACCTCTACGCCACTACAGACCTGGCCGCCATCCGCTACCGCGCCAACAAGCTCAAGGCAGACCGAATCCTCATTGTGGTGGACACGCGCCAGTCCCTGCACCTGCAGCAGGCCTTTACCGCCGCGCGCAAGGCCGGTTTCCTGCCGGAATCCGTCTCCCTGGAACACTGCGCCTTCGGCACCATGATGGGCAACGACGGCAAGCCGTTCAAAACCCGCACCGGTGGTACGGTAAAACTGTCCGCTCTGCTGGACGAAGCGGTGGAGCGCGCGGAAAAACTGGTGGCGGAAAAGAACCCGGACCTGGATGCGGACACCTGCGCGGAAATCGCGCGCAAGGTGGGCATCGGCGCGGTGAAGTACGCGGACCTGAGCAAGACCCGCACCAACGACTATGTATTCAGTTGGGACGCCATGCTCAGCTTCGAGGGCAACACCGCGCCCTACCTGCAGTACGCCTACACCCGCGTGCGCAGCATCTTCCGCCGTGCCGGTATCCAGCCGGGCGAACTCAAAAGCGAGATCCAGTTGGGCACTCCCGAAGAGCGCGCCCTGGCGATCAAGCTGTGTCAGTTCGGCGAAGTGCTGGACCAGGTGGCCAAAGACACCTTCCCGCACGTGCTCTGCACCTACCTGTACGAGCTGGCCAGCGCCTATATGGTTTTCTACGAGGCCTGCCCGGTGCTGAGGGAGGGCGTGCCGGAGGAGCAGAAGCAGAGTCGCCTGCAGCTGTGCGACCTGGTGGCTCGCACCATCGCCACCGGGCTGGATCTGCTGGGTATCGAGGTGCTGGAGCAGATGTAACGAGCGGCGCGATGCGCCGCAAGCCGAGCTGGGGCTCGGCGCTCCCGGGAACGCCGAGCCCCAGCTCGGCTTGCGGGCCAAAGGTCCGCCACACCAAAGGCTGAATTGTGAAAATCCTGATTACCGGCGCCTCCGGCCTCCTCGGGCGCAGCGTCTTCAAACGACTGGATGCCAGCCCGGATTTTTCCGCAACCGGCACCGCCTTTTCCCGCGCCGGCGAGCGGCTGCTGAAACTGGACCTTACCGACGACGAAGCGTTGCGCAAAACCCTGCGCGAAATTCAGCCGCGGGTGGTGATCCACTGCGCCGCCGAGCGCTGGCCGGACCGCTGCGCCGAAAACCCCGATGACGCCTGGCAGCTCAACGTACGCAGCACGCAACAGCTGGCGCAGCTCTGCAGTCAGGCCGGCGCGCAGCTGGTGTATATCTCCACCGACTACGTGTTCGACGGCAGCGCCCCGCCCTACTCTGTCGACGACACGCCCAACCCGGTCAACTTCTACGGCCGCAGCAAACTGGCCGGCGAGCAGGCGGTACTGGAAAACGGCGATCACTGGGTGCTGCGCCTGCCCTGGCTGTACGGCCCTGTGACCCACCTGCACGAGTCCGGCGTCACCGCGCTGCTGGAAACCGTCGCCAGCAACAAGCCGGCAACCCTGGACCACTGGGCCATCCGCTTCCCCACCAGTGTGGAGGATGTGGCGCGGGTATTGGAGCAGTGCCTGCAGAAGGCCGCCGCGGGGACGCGATTTTCCGGCATCTACCACTGGAGCGGCGATACCCCCTGCACCCGTTATGAACTCGCTCATATCGTCGCCCGCGCCTGCGGGCTCGACGCCGCCCATCTGAGCGCCGACCCGGAACCCCGGTTCGCCGAACCGCGCCCCTACAACTGCCTGTTGGACAAATCGCGGCTGGTGCAAATGGGCATTGCCGGCGGAGAACCGCTGGAAACCCAGCTGGCACGCCATTTGAAACCTTTTCTGAATTCAGGGTGGGGAAAATAGGGGCAGAAAATCGCCGTCAGGCGATTTCCGCCGGTGGGGAAAAGGAAGTCCCGGCAAGGTCCTTATGCGGAAGATCCCTCAGCTCGCTGGCCAGTGCCTGCTCCAGCAACAGCTGCGCAATGGCCAGCTCGCAGTCTTTCATGATCCACAGCTCCGAATGCCAGACCAGCGGACCGCTTTCCCCTGACGGGACATCGACCGCAGACTTCTGCGTGAGGGCGGAAATTCCCGCCTTTTCCAGCAATGTATACAGGTGACTGACTAACAACTGATCGCTGGCGGTATAAATCCTCTGCGCCATGACAAGCTTCTTCCGCATCCCTGGCGGCTAACAATTCCGGTTATTGAATTTCTCCTTGTTTACCCAAAACGCAACTTCATTTGGGGTACCTGTAAACATAGCCCAGCGACTGGCTGGGTGTGTGGAAACGAAGTGAGAAGCTGCGACAGCTGCCCGCAGACAGTGTTGGAAGATTCCTGGATTGCAGCGCACGGACTACCGCATCATTCTTTTTGACCGCGCATCTTGTCGAGCATTTTGTCCACGCCCTCGGGAGTGCAGAGTTCACTGCCGTACCTCTCCACAGTGGCCGCGCCCGCCGCCACTGCGTAACGGGCGGCTTCCTTCAGCGATTTTCCCCTGTCGATGGCCAGGGCAAAGGCGCCGAACATGCTGTCCCCCGCACCCGTTGTATCGACAAGGTCCACCGGGGGAGACTCGATATATTCGCTGCCGTCCCGGGTCACGCATACTGCGCCTTCACTGCCCAGGGACAGCAGTATGATTTCCACCCGCCGCTCCTTGCGCACTGCCGTTTCAGCTTCCTCGATCAAATTCCGGCGGCTGGTTCCGCAATCGCGGATTCGGCCCCACTCCTTCGCGTTGGGTTTGATGGCGAAGAGCTGCTCTTCCGCCAGGGCCTTGCGCACGGCGGCGGACGGCCCGTCGAGAAACAATCGCGCACCCCGGCGATTTGCCACCGCGGCCACCCGAGCGTAGAAGTCCTCCGGAACCCCCGGAGGCAAACTGCCGCTGGCCATCAGCAGCGCGTCTTTCTCCAGAACTTCCTCGAGCTTTTCGAGGGCACTTCGCCACTCCTTTTCGCTCAACTCCGGTCCGGGCAAAATAAACCGGTATTCCCCTTCCTCATCCTCGGGATTCACGAGCAAACTGAGGCGGGTATCGCCTTCGATATTCACCCGCACCGTCTTGACGCCAAGTGCCTTCAGGCGATGCTCCATAGACCCGTCCACATCGCCCCCGGAGCAGAACAGAGCAGCAGATTCACCTCCGAGGTTTACAATGGCACGGCTGCAATTGATACCTCCGCCACCGGGGGTGGTGCGCACCTTTTTGCAGCGCAGTTTGCTGTGGATTTTGAGTTCCGGCACGGTGAACGCCACGTCCAGTGCCGGGTTCATGGTCAGCGTCCAGATCATCAAACACTCTCACGTTGGCCAGGAGGAAGACGTGTCAGCCGTGGTGGTCTGCATTTGCCGCCAACTCCAGCGCCTCTATCTCTTCGACACTGTTCGACAACTGCTCCACCCCCGCCAGGTCGTCGGAGTAAAGCTGGTAATTGTTCTTGCCCCGGTATTTGGCGTGATACATCGCGATATCCGCTTTTTGCAAAATTGCCTCCAGGGTACTGCCGTGCTGGGGAATGGCCACCACGCCGATACTCAGGGTGACTGCCACCATTTCATCGCCGATTTTTACCGGCTCTCCTGCGATGCTCAGCATTTTTTCCGCCAGTGTGCGATAACTGCCCGCATCGCTCAGGGAGCGCACGAATACGCAGAATTCGTCGCCCCCCAGCCGCGCAACGATATCACCAAAGCGCATCACACTGACCAGCCGCTGCGCAATCACCCGCAGCAGATCATCGCCGCCCTGGTGCCCGAGGGAGTCGTTCACCTGCTTGAAGTCATCCAGGTCGACGAAAAACAAATAGCCGGTGCCTTCGCCGAACTCGCCATCGTGCAGGTATTTTTTCAGCTCCTCGACAATGTTGTGCCGGTTGGCGAGGCCGGTGAGCGTGTCGTACATGGCTATGCGCTCCAGCTCCGCAGTGTTCTGTGACACTATCTCCTTCATCACCTCCAGCTGATCGCATACTGCCAAGCCGGTGGCATCGAGCACATCGAGTTCGTCGTAGTGGGAAAGGCGCTTGGATACAGGCCGGATCAGGTCGCGCGCCGCATCGAACTTGCCGTCGCTCAACAGGGGCAGTGCCTCCGCCAGCCGGCGCAGGCGGAAGATCGGCCGCCACAGCATGCCGGTGACCGCACCGATAAAAACAAAGGCGCCCAGTACCGATAACAGCAACAGTAGCTTCAGCGAGTCTTCAATATGGCCCACCTGATCGGAGACGTTGTCGATAATTACGAAATGCGCGCCCTTCTCGTCGCCGTTGATCACCGGAATGGTTTTCACGTCAAAACTGTTATTTTCGAACAAATAGGTTCCGGAAAAATTCAGGCCCGGCATTTCCGTCTCCTCCGCAGCCACCTGGCGCAGCAGTGGCATCAGCATTTCCCTCGATGTGAGCGCGATCACTTCCCGGTTCCAGGCGTCCAGGTAATCGCTGGTGTGGAAGGCGGAAGCACTCTGTTCAGCCGAAAGGATGCCGATATCCGAACCGGTGATTTCCCGGAACGAGAGCAGTTCGCCGGCCAGGGACCGGTCCACCTGCAGCACGTAGTCGGTATTGTCGCCGGCGATCACTGGCACCGCCAGGCTCTGTACGCAGGTTTTGGTGCAGCGCACGCTCTCCAGTGGCTGGCCGCTGATGATTACCTCGCGAACCTGCGCCGCGGTCAGGCGCCGGGTGGACTTGCCCCAGGTAAATGGCGGCTGCTCGTCGTCGGTGTACAACTTGAGGGATTCCAGCCCCCAGCTGATCTGCAGGTATTCCCACTGGCGATCGAATAGTCCTCGCAAAATTTCCGGGCTGGCGGACGTGCCGCCCCGCCACAGGACGATCAGGTCCGCAAGCTGGATCAGATCCTCGCGGGATTGGTTGAGCAGCCCGGAGATCTGGTACTGATAGGTGAGGTAGCGGTTGTTGCGGTTTTTTTCCAGCAGGGAGTACAGGTTGCCGTTGCCCAGCAGAATAAAAAACAGGCACATGGCCACCACTAGCAGCAGTGAAAAAATACTGGCCTTTACCCGCAGACTGTGTAATCGCATGTTTCCTTTGCAACTCCAGATTTACTGATATCCCACTGTCGGTCCTGGCCCAGCGTTAAAACCGGTAATTTATCAGCGCCGCCAGCATTCCTCACCGCTTCTCCAGTTCACCGACTTCCCGGTTGTCCGCCAGCGACAACCAGGCGTGCCGTCCACGCCATGGTACTCCAAGGCGGCCATCCAGTGGGTTATCGTGGTCATGGCGCAACGTCGCGGGTGCGCTGCTCCGCGGAGTCCCGGGTCCCGACGCGGTCCACCGCGTGCCACAGGTCCCGCAGTGGATCAGAGTGAATGGATTGAGACAACAGCCCCGATGGGCGGCTTCCCGAGTATGGTAGAAGTCCGGTAAGGCAACTCAGGGCCGCTCAGCCGGTTAGGATAAAATAGCGCCAAACGTTCCGCAGCAGGATTTACTTCACAATTTATGGCATAAAATAGCACGTCAATCGCACTCTGCACATTGATTGCCGACAATGCTTGCGATTGCTAAGATGCGCGCCTTTCTCACTACTAGCCTCTGGTTTTCTAGCTATGACCCAGCCATCTCTCCAGCAGTTGGAACAGCACGACGCCTTTATCCGCCGCCATATCGGCCCGGACCAGGCGCAGGTCCGCGAAATGCTGGAAACCCTCGGCGTCTCCAGCCTGGAGGAGTTGGTCGAGAAAACGGTGCCGGCGTCGATCCGCAAAACCGACGAGCTGGACCTGGCGGACGCGGCGGGCGAAGAGGAAGCCCTGGCGGAGCTGAAGTCCCTGGCCCGGCGCAACAGGATCTATCGCACCTTTATCGGTATGGGCTACCACGACACCGTCACGCCCAATGTGATCCTGCGCAACGTGCTGGAAAATCCCGGCTGGTACACCGCCTACACTCCCTACCAGCCGGAAATCGCCCAGGGCCGCCTGGAGGGCCTGCTGAACTTCCAACAGATGATCATGGACCTCACCGGCATGGAACTGGCCAACGCCTCCATGCTCGACGAAGGCACCGCCGCCGCGGAAGCCATGGCCATGTGCAAGCGCCAGGTGAAGCGCAACAAATCCAATGTTTTTTTTGTAGACGCCGACTGCCACCCGCAGACCATCGCCGTGGTCAGGACCCGCGCCGAGCACTTCGGCTTTGAAATCCGGATCGGCGACGTTGAAAAAGACCTGCCCACTGAACTGTTCGGCGCCCTGCTGCAGTACCCCGGTTCAACCGGCGCAGTGCGCGACCTGACCGATATCATCGCCAGGGTGCACGAGGCCGGCGGCCTGGTGACCGTGGCCGCGGACCTGATGAGCCTGGTGGCGCTGAAAGCGCCCGGCGAAATGGGCGCGGATGTGGTGGTCGGCAGCAGCCAGCGCTTCGGTATCCCCATGGGCTACGGCGGCCCCCACGCCGGTTTCTTTGCCTTTCGCGAAGCCTACAAGCGCTCCGCCCCCGGCCGCATCATCGGCGTCTCCGTGGACAGCAAGGGCAAGCGCGCCCTGCGCATGGCCATGCAGACCCGCGAGCAGCATATCCGCCGCGAGAAGGCCAATTCCAACATTTGTACCTCCCAGGTTCTGCTGGCGGTGATGAGCGCTTTCTACGCCGTCTACCACGGCCCCGAGGGCCTGAAAACCATCGCCATGCGCATCCAGCGCCTGGCCGACATCCTCGCCACCGGCCTGGAGAAGAAGGGCTTCAGCCTGACTCACGACAGTTGGTTCGATACCCTGACCGTCGCCACCGGCGGCAAACAGGGCGAAATCTATCAGCGCGCACTGGACGCAGAGATCAACCTGCGCAAAGTGGGAGACGATGCCCTCAGTATCAGCCTGCACGAAACCGCGAAACTGCAGGACGTGTCCGACATCATCAATGCATTTACCGGCGCCGCGCACGGCCTGGATCTGCATGCACTGGACAGAGAGATCGCCGCCAAGGGCCCCAAGGGCCTGCCGGGCGCGCTGGCCCGCGACAGCGAATTCCTGACCCACCCGGTGTTCAACAGCTACCACTCGGAAACCGAGATGCTGCGCTACCTCAAGTCCCTGGAGTCCAGGGACATTGCGCTGAACCACTCCATGATTCCGCTCGGCTCCTGCACTATGAAGCTGAACGCCACCGCGGAAATGATCCCGGTAACCTGGCCGGAGTTCGGCAAGCTGCACCCCTTCGCCCCCGCCGACCAGGCCCAGGGCTACGCTGAAATGTTCACGCAACTGCAGCAGATGCTGGCCGCCTGTACCGGCTACGACGCGGTGAGCCTGCAGCCCAACGCCGGCTCCCAGGGCGAGTACGCCGGCCTGGTGGCGATCAAGAAATACTTCGAGGCCAAGGGGGAAACCCAGCGCGATATCTGCCTGATCCCCGCCTCCGCCCACGGCACCAACCCGGCCTCGGCGATGATGGTCAGTATGAAAGTGGTCGTGGTTGCCTGCGATAATAAGGGCAACGTGGATATCGCCGACCTGAAAGCGAAGATCGAAGAGCACGGCGACCGCATCGCCGCGCTGATGGTCACCTACCCGTCCACCCACGGGGTATTCGAGGAAGGTATCCGCGAGATCTGCGAGCTGGTGCACAAGGCCGGCGGCCAGGTCTACATTGATGGCGCCAACATGAATGCACTCATCGGCGTGGCCGCCCCGGGCCAGTTCGGCGGCGACGTATCACATCTGAACCTGCACAAGACCTTTTGCATTCCCCACGGCGGCGGCGGCCCGGGCATGGGCCCGATCGCGGTGGGCGAACACCTGAAGCCCTACCTGGCCGGCCACCCGGTAACCGAAGTGCCGGATACCGACACCGCCAACGGCACCATTTCCGCGGCCCCCTGGGGTTCCGCCAGCATTCTGCCGATCAGCTGGATGTACATCCGCATGATGGGCAAACAGGGGATGAAGCGGGCCACCGAGATAGCAATCCTGAACGCCAACTATGTGGCCAAGTGCCTGAGCCAGGACTACTCGCTGCTGTACACCGGCAGCAACGGCTTCGTCGCCCACGAGTGCCTGGTGGACCTGCGCCCACTCAAGGAAGCCAGTGGTATTTCTGAAGAGGACATCGCCAAACGTCTGATGGACTTCGGCTTCCACGCGCCCACCATGTCCTTCCCTGTGGCCGGCACCCTGATGATCGAACCCACCGAAAGTGAATCCAAGGAGGAACTGGACCGCTTCGTCGAGGCCATGGCAATCATCCGCCAGGAAGTCGAGGACGTGGCGAGCGGCAAGTACAGCGCCGAGGACAACCCGCTGCGCAATGCGCCGCACACCCTCGAAGACGTGATGGCGGACCAGTGGACCCACGGCTACTCCCGCGACGTGGCCGGACGCCCGGCGGCCTGGCTGAAGGAGCACAAGGTGTGGCCCGCGTCCAACCGTATCGACAACGTGTACGGTGATCGCAACCTGGTGTGCTCCTGCCCGCCGATCGAGGCCTACGCGGAGTAAGCCGGGGGCACCCTGGGACCACCGAGCTCCAGCTCGGCACGCGGGCCGCAGGCCCGCTAAGGACTCGCAGAATTGTGCCGCTACAGCGTATCCCGCAGAAAGCCTCCGGCAGCAGGATCACCCAGTTCCTGACCAGTGGGGCGGCCCTGCTACCGGGTTCTACCTCGCGAGACACGCCGTGAATACATCCCTGTAGGCTTGTCTGCGAGGTCCCTCTCGCAGACAGTCTCGCGAGGTAGAACCCGGCATCAGGGCCTTCGCATCAAGCACCGCGCCTAAGTGAACAGCATTAGGGAAAACCCCCGACCTTTTTCTATCCACGAACCATCAGCCAATCAAATCGCCAGCGACGCCCGCCGCCTGCGGCGGGCCTGGGTAATCAGCAGGGAGAACATCAGCAGGGCCACGCTGATAATAAAAATGGACAGGCCGAGATAATCTCCGCCCATGGACCCGAGGAAGGTGGCCGGGGGGATATCCCCCGTATATTGGTATCTCGCCGCCGCCATACCGGTGTAGTGCATACCGCAGACCGCCACCCCGGCGATGGTGGCGCTGCCGAAAATCTGCCAGGAACCGCGCATACGGAAAGCCATCCACAGAGCCACCGAGGATGCGATCACCGCGATAACCACCGAGATGATCAGCAGGTTCAGGTCGTAACCAACCTCCGCCGGCATCAGCATGGCCGCCATACCGGTGTAGTGCATACCGGCCACGCCGCAGCCCATAAAGAAGCCGGCGAGCAGCAGTTTATCGAGGCTGAACACACCGAGTCCCGCAATGGCCAGCCCAATGGAGCAAGCGCCGATTGCAATCAACGCGGATACCAGAGTAGTCAATACGTCGTAGGCGACGGGTATATCCATCTTATAAGCCAGCATGGCGATAAAGTGCATGGCCCAGATCGCACCACCGCCCATGGCTGCACCCGCTGCGAGAATTGCGTTGCGTTTTTCCCTGCCGCCCCGTGCCTGGGGTATGCCAATCGCCAGCTGCAGGGCCGTAAAAGCGCCTAAAACGGATATCACATAAGACAAGGCTACTAATGTGAGGTTATAGTGGCCGAACATTGTTTGCTCCCGGATTTCCCGGCTTACCTGCCTTTATGTAAAAATATTTCCAATCAACTCATCACCTCAAAAATACAATCCTCCGCACCATCGCTGCGGCAACAGACCTCCCGCACAGTCACCTGCCCCTCCACGCCCGATTCCTGCAAAACTCCCTGCAGAAAACCGCAGAAAAAATCCCCGTTGCGACAGCGGCTGCCGGGTATGCACAAAGGGTTGTTCTTAATGCGCAGCGCGTGACCCTTCAGGTCGGCGGAGAGCAGATTGCGCATGGCCGGCAGGGCGATCTGCTTGAGTGCGCTATCGAGATCCAGGCGGCCGCCCAGGGCATAATCCCGTTTGTACACCCAGACCCCCACCCGGCGGCCCGCGAATTCCATACTCGCGCCTTTCTGCCCATCCGGGAGCTTGTTGCGCATACTCAGCAGGCGGGGGAAGATTCTCGGATATTCTTTCGCCAGAGTGGGCAGCTCCGCCTCCACCAGGCCCACCGCCGGAGCGCTGCATATCCCGTCCTTCAGGCTGCGGCCCACCGGATGGGGGATACGCCGCGGGGGTATCTGCATCGGGGTGGTGGAGGGGGAGTTGGAGGCCACCTGGTGCTCAGACTCGAAGCTGAACACCATGGGATGGGAGCCCATCCGCTCCTCCAGCTCCAGCAACCGTTCCTCCCTGCCACTGACCCGCAGCCAGAGTTCAACACCTCCATCGAGGACGGACATTCTCTGTCGCAGCAGGGAAAAGCCGCTCTGGATAATCAGATTCCCCAGCTCGCGCAGCAAACCCTCGCGACGATCGGACAACACGGTAAATTCGACTTCCATTGTTTACCTTATATTTATCGGCCTGACCGGATATTTGGTTTTGCTATCGACGCAGCAACGGAACCGGGAACTGCTGTCCCGAAGACGTATTTTTAGTTCTTCTATGCATAGCACCAATTTCGCACCTCACAAGTTATTGGCGCCAGATCCTTCGCCAAGAATGAGATCCGTGCAATCGGTCACAGAAGTGGTAATGGAGGGAAAAAGAAATTGTCAGGAGGGAATAGTGATAGGGCGTTTCTAAAAATCGGGAGCCCTACGGCATCAATTTTTAGAGGACATTTTAGTGAAATATCACGTCACATCAGGAAGCGGGCTGTTGCAAAATGCTCGCAACAGCCCGAAGTCCGCTAGCGCTCAGCGCCCTCTCGGCACTCACCGCGCACTTCGCCGCCAGCAGCGTAGACGCTGCGCTCCAGTTCGAAATACCCCTGGCGGCAAAATCCGGTCTCAGTCAGTTTCTGTTCCATGGCCCGATCAAACTGCAACTCGCTGCGCACCCCGCTGCCATTGTGCGCCATATTGCGGCCCATGCGGCTGCCGCCGACGCCGCTTTCGGTAAAGGGGCGCGGCACACCCGCGCGCAGTACTTCCAGAGAATAGGTGAAGCGCTTGGCGCCATTGGCCGCGATCTCCGTGTGAAAGGATTCCTTCAGACCCGGTATCGGCAGCGGCTGCTCACTGGCACAAGCGAGAACAAACAGCGGCAGGGAAAAAGCCACAAACCGCCGAAGCCCAAAGGCTCGAATAAAACTACTCACTGTTGCTTTTTTCATTCAGATCTCCTCGCTCCGCGCCATTCTTCCAGCGCCGTATAAAATTTTGTTTTTTGGTTCCAACAACCACAATACAAGTCCGCCAGCTACTCCAGATACCCGGATATATCGATCCAGGCAATTCCGTTCGGGGTTCCCGTCGCTCCCGGACTCTGCAGGGCAACGAGCGCCAGTTTTGTCCCGTCCGGAAAAAACTTCGCATGCTGTGCCTGATAGCCCGGATCGGTCAGCTGCTTCGAGGCCTTCCCGGGATTTTTCGTGTCGAACAGGTAAATGGCATAACCTTCCCCACTGCGCGCCGATTCAAAGACGACATAGCGGCCGTCCGGCGACCAGGCGGGTGCGCGCCCCTGGTACTGTTCGTTGTAGCAGTCTATCGGGGCGCCCTGTTCGAGCGGTGCCGAGGTGAATACAGGGGCATTCCCGGAATTGAGGAAAATGTAATTGGCATCCTGGTTGTATCCACTGGGTGCCGGGTGTGACCCCTTGGGCCAGTTTGCAATGTCGGGTTGGCCGGCAAAAGCCACCAGCAGGTCGTTGACCGGATTCACCGCGGGCATGCCGCCAAACAGCGCATTGCCATCGGCGTCACTGCCGTTCATGTTGGCCCAGACTATTCCGCCGGATGTGTCGATCCGGCTGTTGCTCGGCCGCGGCTTCGCCGAAGTGCTGCCGTTCTCGACGGTGAGCGTCGCCCCGTCCGGGGACCAGGCCGGATAATTGAGGCCATTTGTGCCGCCGATCTGCCACGGCGAGGTGCCGTCGCCGTCCGCGATCCAGACGGATTGCGCATCTCCGTTGAAAGCGACGGTGTTCGCCGCCCAACACCAATCCGCCCGCGTCTGTTGATCGGGGCCCCCCGCCGGTATGAATACGACCGGATCGGGATCGCCCAGATCGTCGACCACATAGAGGGTGGTATCGCCGGCGGGGGCTCCGGACTGGAATACTGTCCGCTCGAAAATGACAACCGTCCCGTCGGGCCCCACTGCCGGCCGGTAGTCGCTGTAGTGCGGGTCCTGTGTGATGAAATTCAGGATCGGGTACTGATCCATAGTCCGCTCCTCTGATCGTTGCCGGGCATACAGCGCACGGATTTTTGAATTCCCCATCCGACGGGAAAACCGGCAGCTTGCAATCCGATAGTGGTCCCGACAAAAGGGCTATTTGAATACTACGGTCTTGTTGCCGTGAATAAACACCCGCTCCTCCAAAACCAGTTGTAACGCACGGCTCAGTACCAGTTTCTCCACATCGCGCCCGGCAGTCGCCATGGCATCGGCGGAATAGGCGTGGTCCACATGAATGATGTCCTGCTCGATGATCGGCCCCTCGTCCAGATCGTTGGTGACGAAATGGGCAGTGGCGCCGATGATCTTCACTCCGCGGGCAAACGCCTGCTGATAGGGTCTGGCGCCGATGAATGCCGGTAAAAAGGAGTGGTGAATATTGATGATCCGCCCCCGGTAGCGGGTTACGAAAGCGGGGGTGAGCACGCGCATATATTTGGCCAGCACCAGGTAATCCGGCTGGTAGCCGTCCACCAGCGCCGCAACCCGCTCCTCGTGCTGCTCCCGTTCCAGGCCGTCCGCCGGCAGGCAGTGGAAGGGGATATCGAACTTCTCCACCAGCCCGCCCAGGTCCGGGTGGTTGCCGATCACCGCGGCGATCTCCACATCCAGGGCCCCGGAGTAGCACTTCATCAGGATGTCGCCCAGGCAGTGGGGCTCGCGGGTGACCATCAGCACCAGGCGCTTGCGCCCGCTGGCCACCAGGCGCCGCTCCGCGCCCTCCGGCAGGGCCATGTCCAGGTCCTCCAGCAGGGTGGTATCGTTGAAATTGCCCTCCAGCGCCGTGCGCATGAAGAATCGCCCCTGCTGCCGATCCACGAACTCGTCGTTCTTGGTGATATTGAGCTGGTGCTTGTAGCAAATATTGGTGATCTTGGCGATCAGGCCCTTGGCATCGGGGCAGTCGGTCAGCAGTATCTTCTTTTCCATGGTCAAAATTCAGGCCAAACGTTCGGTGCCCAAACTATACACTATGGCGGATTATTGATTCACACACTAAGGGCTGTTATGGACAAGAACCTCTATGCCGAGCATATCGCCATCCTGCGCAACCGCTACGACGCCATCCTCGAGGAGTGCGGCTACGACACCCTGAATGTCTTCAGCGGCGCGCCCAAAGTACAGTTCCAGGACGACAACTACTATCCGTTCAAAGCCAACCCGCAGTTCAAGGCCCTGGTGCCGGTCACCGACAACCCCCACAGCTGGATCATCTACCGCCGCGGGCAGAAGCCCAGACTGCTGTTCTACCGCCCGGTGGACTTCTGGCACTATGTGCCGCCGGCGCCGGACACCTTCTGGAGCGATCACTACGATATCGAGCTGCTGGGCAAACCGGCGGATGCAAAGGCATTTCTCGGCGACAACTCTTCCCTTGAAAAGACGGCCTTTATCGGCGAGACCCAGAGCCTCGACGGCTGGCCCATCGGCATCCCCAACCCGGAAGCCCTGATCGCCCGGCTGCACTGGGCGCGGGCCTACAAGACCCCCTACGAAATGGCCTGCCTGCGGGAGGCCAACCGCATCGCGGTGGGGGCCCACCGGGCCGCGGAGGACGCCTTCCGCGGCGGCGCCAGCGAGTTCGAGATCAACATGGCCTACCTGGCGGCTGCCGGCCAGGGCGAGAACCGTATGCCCTACGGCAATATCGTCGCGCTCAACAGCCACGCGGCTATCCTGCACTACACCCACCTGTCCACCGAGCGTTTGCCGGAAGCAAACCTGAAAAGCTTCCTGATAGACGCGGGGGCCGACTGCCACGGTTACGCCGCGGATATCACCCGCAGCTACGCCTTCCGCGACGGCGACTACGCGACACTGGTCCAGGCAATGGACGAGATGCAACAGGGCCTGGTGGCACAGATGCGGGTGGGCCTGGCCTACCCGGACCTGCACCGGGACTGCCATCTCAGGGTGGCCGGGATCCTGCAGCGGTTCGGCGTGATCGCGACGTCGCCGGAGAGCGCGGTGGAATCCGGCCTCAGCCGCACCTTCCTCCCCCACGGCCTGGGCCACTTCCTCGGCCTGCAGGTGCACGATGTGGGCGGCCACCAGACGGCGCCGGAGGGCGGTACCACCCCACCGCTGGCGGAATACCCCTTCCTGCGCACCACCCGCACCATCGAGGCGGGCCAGGTGTTCACCATCGAACCGGGACTCTACTTTATCGACAGCCTGCTGGCGGAGTTGAAAGACTCCCCTCTGGCGAAGGAGGTGAACTGGGACAAGGTGGACGCCTTCCGCCCCTACGGCGGTGTGCGTATCGAGGACAATGTGATAGTGCATGCGGACCGGGTGGAGAACATGACCCGGGACTGCTACGCGGAATAGATTCCCCCGGGATCGCGCTTTCCCTTCTTACTATTCGCCCTGTAGGAGCGGCGGGGCGGCCATCCGCCCATGGCCGCGATCAGACTTCCTGCCAACTGAGAACCCGATCGCGGGCATGGCCCGCTCCTACAGGGTCCTGGTAGGAGCGGGCCATGCCCGCGATCAATTTTTTAAGAAAATCAGGCCGCCAATTCCGCGCGCAAAGTGCGCGCCGCCTCCACCATATTCAGCAGCGACGTACCCACCTCCGCCCAGTTGCGGGTCTTGAGGCCGCAATCAGGATTCACCCAGAGCTTTTCCGGGGGGATCGCTTCGGCGATTTTTCTCAGCCGCGCCACCAATTCCTCCCGCTCCGGCACATTGGGCGAGTGGATATCGTAAATGCCCGGGCCTATTTCGTTCGGGTAACCGCCGTTCTTGCCGGCAAAGGCGTGCAGCAGTTGCAGATCCGAACGCGCGGACTCGATGGTGATGACATCCGCGTCCAGCGCCACTATCGCATTCATGATTGCGTTGAAGTTGCTGTAGCACATATGGGTATGGATCTGGGTCTCCGGCTTCACCTTGCTGCAGGTATAGCGGAAACAGGCCACCGCCCAGCTGAAATAATCCTGGTGCTCCGATTCCCGCAGCGGTACCCCTTCGCGCAGGGCCGGCTCGTCGATCTGGATAATGCCGATGCCGGCGGCTTCCAGGTCGAGCACTTCCTGCCGCAGCGCCTTGGCGATTTGCAGGCAGCTCTCGCTGCGCGGAATATCCTCGCGGGGGAACGACCAGTTGAGAATGGTCACCGGCCCGGTGAGCATGCCCTTGACCGGTTTTTTGGTCAGGCTCTGGGCGTAGCTGCTCCACTCCACGGTCATAGGTTCGGGGCGGGAGATATCTCCAAAAATGATCGGCGGCTTTACGCAGCGGGAACCGTAGCTCTGTACCCAGCCGTTGCCGGTGTGTACAAATCCATCCAACTGCTCGCCGAAATATTCCACCATGTCGTTGCGCTCCGCCTCGCCGTGCACCAGCACATCCAGGCCGAGTATTTCCTGGCGGCGGATGGCTTCGGCGATTTCCGCGCGCAGGTGTTCCTTGTAATCCGTTTCGGAAATCTCCCCATTGCGAAACTGTTTGCGCACACTGCGCAGCAGGTCAGTTTGCGGGAAGGAACCGATGGTGGTGGTGGGCAGCGGCGGCAGTTGCCAGCGCTCGCGCTGCAGGGCGGCGCGCTCCCCGTAGGCTTGCGGACGCCAAGTGTCCTCCAGTTCCGCCGCCACCGCGGTGGCCGCCGAGGGCGTCGCGGATTCTTCACCGGCGGTCGCCTCGCCCTTCAGGAGGGACTGCAACTGGCCGAGTTCATTGAGCTTCTGACGGCTGTAGGCCAGTTTCCGCAGCTGTTCCGCGGGCAGTGCGGTCTCCGTTTCCAGGTCCACCGGGCAGTGCAGCAGCGAACAGCTGGCGGAAAGCCACAGGCGCTCGCCCAGTTGCTGCTCCAGCGGCTGCAGCTGTCGGTGCCATTTGCCCAGGTCGCCGCGCCAGACATTGCGCCCGTTCAACACGCCGAGGGACAGCACCTGGTTTTCGCCCAGCGCCTCCACGGCCGCGGGCAGTTCTTCCGGCCCGCGCACGCAGTCGATATGCACCCCGGCCACCGGCAGGGAGAAGGCCAGGGGCAGGTTTTCCCGCAGGGAGGAAAAATAGGTGGCCAGCAGCAGCTTGAGCGAAGGCGCGGCCGCGGCGAGCTGCTGGTACGCCGGCGCGAAGATATCGCACCAGGTTGCGGGCAGGTCCAGCCCCAGGATCGGCTCGTCGATCTGCACCCAGTCGACACCGGCGCCGGCGATCTGCTGCAGCAGCTGTTCGTAGCAGGGCAGCAGTTTCGGCAGCAGATCCAGCGCCTCGCCCTCGGCGCGACCCAGCCACAGGTAGGTCAGCGGGCCTATCACCACCGGCTTGGCGCTGTGCCCCTGGGACTGGGCCTCGCGCACCTCTTCCAGCAGCCAATCGCTGTCCAGCGCGAACGACTGGTCCGCGGCAAATTCCGGCACCAGGTAGTGGTAGTTGGTATCGAACCATTTGGTCATGGCGCTGGCCGCCACCGGCTCGCCGGACGGCGCGCGGCCGCGCGCCAGGCGGAAGTACTGGTCCAGCTTGCTGTCCGCGGCACCCTCATCGAAGCGCGCCGGCACCACGCCGAACATCAGTGTGTGGTTGAGCACCTGGTCGTACCAGGCGAAATCGCCCACGGCGACGCGGGAGAGCCCCGCATCCCGCTGCGCCCGCCAGTTACCGCGGCGAATCTCCGCGCCCACCGCCAGCAGCTCCTGTTGCGAAATATCGCCTTTCCAGTAGGCCTCCTGGGCCTTTTTCAGTTCGCGGCCGGCGCCGATGCGCGGGTAGCCGAGGATATGTGTCTGTGTCATTTGCCTTCCTTCCTGTCAATTCGCTGATCGTTCTGTAGGAGCGGCGGGGCGGCCGTCCGCCCATGGCCGCGATCGATGCTCGAAGAATGGGCAGAGTCCGATCGCGGCCACGGGCCGCTCCTGCGGGAGACGGGCCTGCGGCCCGTAGCCGAGCTGGGGCTCGGCGCTCCCGGCGGAAATTCGGGGTTGATTCTGAGGGGCAGGTGTTATTCAATCAATTTCATATTTTTTGCCCTGAACGTGAATTTTCCTAAAGATGATCGAACTGCGACATTTGCGGGCGCTTACTTTGCTGCGGGAGACCGGCAGCATGGTGCGCGCCGCGGAGCGGCTGCACCTGACCCAGTCCGCCCTCTCCCACCTGTTCCGCGAGATGGAGGAGCGGCACGACCAGGCGCTGTTCGTGCGCAAGTCGCGCCCGCTGCGCTTTACCAGCGCCGGGCTGCGGCTGCTGCAGCTGGCGGACGAGGTCATGCCCCGAGTGACGCTGGCCCAGCGGGACCTGGCGCGGCTGGCCTCCGGCCAGGCGGGGCGGCTGAATATCGCCATCGAGTGCCACAGCTGCTATCAATGGCTGATGCCCACCCTGGACCATTACCGGGACAACTGGCCGGAGGTGGAACTGGACCTTTCCAGCGGCTTCCACTTCGCGCCATTGCCTGCGCTGGTGCGCGGCGACCTGGACCTGGTGGTGACCTCCAACCCGGACCCGGAACTGAAAGGCATCCACTACCAACCACTGTTCAGCTTCGAGATGTGCCTGGCGGTGAGCCGCAAACACCCGCTGGCGGAGAAGAGCTGGGTGGCCCCGGTGGATCTGGCCGGCGAGGTGCAGATCACCTACCCGGTGGAACGGGAGCGGCTGGATATCTTCCAGCACTTCCTCGACCCCGCCGGCGTGGAACCGGCGGAAATACGCACCGCGGAACTCACCGTAATGATGGTGCAGCTGGCGGCCAGCGGCCGCGGCGTCTGCGCGCTGCCCAACTGGGCGCTACATGAATATCTGCAGAAGGGCTTTATCGCCCAGTTGCGATTGGGGGAAAAAGGACTGTGGAGCACCCTCTACGCGGCGGTGCGCGAGGAGATGCTGGAGCAGGCATTTCTGGAGGATTTTTTACATACTGCGCGGGAGACCAGTTTTGCCGATTTAAAGGGTATTCGCACTGCGAACTGAAGGCAGAATTCCCGCGAGACAAATGCTTCCCGACACGCTAATGTAGCTTCCGCGAAATATAAGGGGAAACACCCATGCAAACCAACACCGACCGCTGGAACCCGGTAAGCAAGGGCTTACACTGGCTGGTTGCCGTACTGCTGCTCTGCGCCTGGGGCGCGGTGGAACTGCATGAATTTTATGAACGCGGCGATCCCATGCGCAGCTGGTGGACCGCACTGCATTTTTCCCTGGGATTGACCATTTTGCTGCTGGTGACGCTGCGCCTCTACTGGCGCGCGCGCCACCCGCGACCGGCCGTCACCGGTGCAGCCTGGCAACAGAAGTTCTCCTCGCTGATGCACGGTATCCTGTACCTGATCCTGCTGGCCATGCCTCTCTCGGGCTTCTCCATGCGCCAGCTTGCCGGCCGGGACACCGAGTTCTTCGGCCTCTTCGCCCTGCCCCGCCTGCTGCCGGAAAATATGGACGTCGCCAAACAACTGGCGTTCGTGCACAAGGAGCTGCTGTGGAACAGCCTGCTGGTGTTACTGGCCGTTCATATTGCCGCGGCACTTTGGCATCACTTTGTGGTGCGGGACAATACCCTGACGCGGATGTTTCCGCAGCGATAAAAGTTCGGCAACGCGCTTGAAGACACCGTAGTCATACCGGCATCCAGTGCCAGCCTCAAGGCCGGCCTGCGCCGGAATGACGACGATTGTGGTAGGAGCGGCCCATGGCCGCGATCGGACCCTTCGCCCTTTTCACACTTGAACACACCACGGTCATACCGGCGAATACCGGTATGACGAAAGACGCGGGGCGCTATTGTTTGGGCTTGCGTCCTTTCGGTTTGCCGCGCGGCTTGCCACCACCGCCCTCAGCCAGGCGGGAAATATTCATCGCCTTGCCGGCCACCCGCACTTTTTTCAGGTGTTGCAGAATGTCCTTAGGCATGCCTTCGGGCAGGTCCACAGTGGTGTATTCCGGGTAGATTTCGATACGCCCGATATAGGAGCTGTCCAGCTCCACTTCGTTGGCGATGGCGCCGACAATATTGCCCGGTTTCACCCCGGCCTCGCGACCCACCTCAATGCGGAAGCGCTCCAAGCCCTCGTCCGGCGGCGGCATTTTTTTGTCCTTTTCGTAGCCGCCTTTCTTGCGGCCCCGGCTTTCAAAATCTTCATCGCGCTCGCGGCGCTCCCGCCTCTCTGTTCTCTCCCGAGGCTTGTGCTCCTGTTCTTTGACCAGCAGCGGCTGGTCGCCCTGGGCCATGGCGGCCAGGGCTGCGGCGACATCCAGCGGGTCGGCTTCGGCCTGTGCCAGGTATTCCTCGACCAACTGGCGGTAGGGCGCCAGATCGGTAGCGCCCTCCAGAGTGGTGGTAATGCGCTCGCGGAAGCGCTGCATACGCGCGTCGTTGACCGCGGCGGCGCTGGGCAGTTGCAGTTGCTCAATCGGCTTTTTGGTGGCCTTTTCAATCACTCGCAGCATGCGCCGCTCCCGCGGCGCCACAAACAGGATCGCATCGCCCTCCCGCCCGGCGCGGCCGGTGCGGCCGATACGGTGGATATAGGCCTCGGCGTCGTAGGGGATATCGTAGTTGATCACATGGCTGATACGCGCCACGTCCAGGCCGCGGGCAGCCACATCGGTGGCCACCACGATATCCAGCTTGCCTTTCTTCAGTTTGTCGATCACCGCCTCGCGCAGGTTCTGCGCCATATCGCCGTTCAGCGCGGCGCTGGCAAACCCCCGCGCGGCCAGCTTGTCCGCCAGCTCCACAGTGCTGTTCTTGGTGCGTACGAAAATAATCGTCGCGTCCACCGGCTCCGCCTCCAGAATGCGGGTGAGCGCGTCCAGCTTGTGCAGGCCGCCCACGGGCCAGTAGCGCTGGCGGATAGTCTCCGCAGTCTCGGTTTTCACGCGGATCTTCACTTCCACCGGGTCGCGCAGGTGTTCGCGAGCGATGGTGGCGATCTCCCTGGGCATGGTTGCCGAGAAGAGCGCGATCTGGCGCTCCTCCGGAATCTGCTCCAACACCCACTTAACATCGTCGATAAAGCCCATCCGCAGCATTTCGTCGGCTTCATCCAGCACCAGGGTCTTCAGGCCGGACAGATCCAGCGAGCCGCGGCGCATATGGTCCATCACCCGCCCGGGGGTACCCACCACCAGCTGTACGCCGCGCTTCAGTTGCTGCATCTGCCCGCGGTAATCGGCGCCGCCGTAAATCGGCGCCACATGGAAACCGCGCAGGTTCTGCGCATAGGACTGGCAGGCTTCAGCCACCTGGATCGCCAATTCCCGGGTCGGCGCCAGCACCAGCGCCTGGGGGCGGCGGTCCTTCAGGTCCAACTGCGCCAGCAGCGGCAACGCGAAGGCAGCGGTCTTGCCGGTGCCGGTCTGCGCCTGGCCCAGCAGGTCGCGGCCGGCCAGCAGGGAGGGAATCGTCTCCGCCTGGATGGGGGATGGGGTTTCGTAGCCCAGCTTTTCAACGGCGCTGAGGATTTCGGCGGGGAGTTCGAGCTGGGAAAAGCTGGCGGCGGTTTGGGAGTCTGTCATGGTAGTTACGCTTGGGGCTGGCGGCGGGGCCGGAACAGCAAGTATAAGAGCGGGACACGAGCCGAAGGGCGGGGGTCATGCGGAAAAAAAACCCCGCACCATGCGATGCGGGGTTTGATAATTTGGTGGAGCTAAGCGGGATCGAACCGCTGACCTCAACACTGCCAGTGTTGCGCTCTCCCAGCTGAGCTATAGCCCCAAATTTGGTGTGCTTTCCGTCGAAAGCGGGGCGCATTCTAACACCGGGCGCCGGGCTGTCAACCGGAAAAAAATAACTTTTTAATCAAGTAGTTAGCGATCGAGCGGCCAGCTCAGGGGACCCACCTGTGCCGGGGCGGCGCGGGTGGGGGGGACTGCCGATCGCCCGAACCGGGCTCAGACCAGAGCGGCGTACTCCTTCTCCCAGCGCTTGAGCACCTTCTTGCCGGCGCCGCCGAGCACTTCCACCGCGTGGCGCAGGCGCGCGCGGCTGAGATCGGGACCCAGCAGCACCATAGCGTCCATGACCGAGAAGGAAGCCGTGGTTCCGCTGATGGCCACGAACAGCGGGGCATTGAAGTCCTTGAGTTTGATCTCCATGGCGGTGGCCAGGGATTTCACCTGTTCGAAGATGCCGTCGCGATCCCAGGTCCTGAGCGCCTCCAGGCGCCAGAGGGCAAACTGCAGCAGCTTTTTCTGCTCGTCCAGTTCCAGCTTATTGCCACTGAAGTCGGCCTCGGTGAGCGGCAGCGTGCCGGCGGCGAGGAAGCCGACCAGGGGGGCGAAGTCGCCGAAGGTCTCCATGCGCTCGCGGGCGTGGGGCAGTACCTTGAGCAGGTTCTCGCGGTTGAACAGCCAGTCGTGCAGGCGGTCCGCCAGTTGTTCGTTCTCCAGTTCGCGGATCCACAGGCCGTTCAGCCAGGACAGTTTCTCCACGTCGAACACCGGCCCGCCCAGGGAGACCCGGTGGATATCGAAATGTTCGAGCATTTCCTCCAGGGAGAACTTCTCGCGCTCGTCGGGCATGGACCAGCCCATGCGCCCCAGATAGTTGAGCAGCGCCTCGGGCATAAAGCCCGCGCGCTGGTAATAGAGGATGGAGGTGGGGTTCTTGCGCTTGGACAGCTTGGTCTTGTCCGGGTTGCGCAGCAGCGGCAGGTGGCAGAGCACCGGCATCACCCAGTCGAAGTACTCGTACAGCAGCTTGTGCTTGGGCGCCGAGTTGATCCACTCCTCGCCGCGCAGGACGTGGGTGATTTCCATCAGGTGGTCGTCCACCACGTTGGCCAGGTGGTAGGTGGGCATGCCGTCGGATTTGAGCAATATCTGCGCATCTACCTGGGCCCAGTCAATCTCGATGGGCCCGCGCAGCAAGTCTTCCACCACGCAGGTCCCGGTCTCGGGCACGTGCATGCGCACTACATAAGGCTCGCCGGCGGCGCGGCGTTTTTCCACCTCTTCCGGCGGCAGGGCCAGGTCGCTGGGCTTGAGGGCGGTGCGGCCGGCCTCGCGCAGTTGTTCGCGCAACAGCTCCAGTTCTCCGGCGGTGCGGTAGCAGTGGAAGGCGTGGCCTTTCTCCACCAGCTGGTCGCAATACTCGCGATAGATGTCGCCGCGCTCGCTCTGACGGTAGGGACCGTGGGGGCCGCCCACATCCGGGCCCTCGTCCCAATCCAGGCCCAGCCAGCGCAGACTGTCGAGAATGGCCTTTTCCGACTCGGGAGTACTGCGCTGCTGGTCGGTATCCTCGATACGCAGCACGAACTGGCCGCCCTGGGCGCGGGCAAAGCACTGATTGAACAGGGCGATATAGGCGGTGCCCACATGGGGGTCACCGGTGGGAGAGGGGGCAATTCGGGTTCTTACGCTCATGGCAAACCTGGTTTGGAGGTTGACGGTGATCTTTTCGAGGCGCGGGATTATATCGCCGGAGAAGCATAGGGCACAGGCAAAACCGACTGTTTAATTTTTGTACACAGCCATCCTCGGCAAAAAATGTGTCATGTAATTCATCACAAATATTTTGTGACCAATGTCACAAGTAAGTATCATTGCACCCGCTTGTCGCCTGTATCTTTCCCCCTAAAGCGAGAATACGGGCGCAATGCTATCAAGGGTATCGGGTATACAAAGATCAAAACCCGAACAACAAGAACTTGGAGAACCACCATGCGCGCGACACTTCGTCTCCTGGCTGCCGCTTCCCTGGCTGCTGTGACTTTTAATAGCTTTGCCGCTACCGACGGCACCGCCGGCAGCAGCAACTCCAGCGGCAACTTCGATATCACACTCACAGTACCCACCCAAATTATCGTCAAGAACTTTGACGATATGGCTCTGAACACTACTGGTGCCACCCTCGGCAACCCGATTGAAGGTACAGAGGATATCTGTGTGGGCGGTATCGGCTTCGGCAACTACAGCGTCAGTCTCTCCAGCCAGAACGGTTCCACCGGCGGCTCTGGCACCGATCCTTTCCAACTGAATGGCGTCGGCCAGAACCTGCCTTATAGCGCCGCCTTTATCAATAACACCAGCAGCACTACCGGTACCGCCGCCGACACCAACGGCGATATCACCGGCAGCTTTGCCCGCAATGGCAACCTGGATTGCAACACCGACAATGCCCGCGTATTCGTCACTGTCGGTGCCACGGAGTGGGAGTCAGCGGTGGAAACCAACTACAGCGACACTCTGACGGTCACCGTGACCGCTCTGTAGCCAAGCCGGCCCAACCGCCGACAATGTGTCGGCGGTGCACCATCTCAATGAATCGCGCGCTTGCGGGAGCCCTGCTCGCGCTGGTGCTGTGCGCCCGGAGCGATTTCGGGCTCGCGGCCAGTGCGGCCTTTACGCTGGATACTGCGGCGCCGGACGGCTTCGCCGATCTGACGGAGGCGCAGCCGCTGGTGGCCGATCTGTACTACGGCGGTCGCGCCATCGGTGCGGCGCAGATCACCGTGGATTTGTACACAGTACATTTCAGCGATCCCGCCGCGGTTCTGGAACTGCTGCCCCCCACGCTGGACCCGGAAGGCGTCCTGGCGCAGTTGCGCCGGCCCCAGCCACGCAATTCCCACAGGGTGTGCCGCTCGCGCCGGCAGCGTGACTGCGGCTTCCTCACCCCGGAGCAGTTCGCGCTGATCTACGACGGCGACCGCTTTCGTATCGACCTGTTTTTCGCCCCGGAATTACTGCCCCAGGAGCCGGCCATTGCCGACCCCTACCTGCCGGAATCCAGCAGCGGCTTCTCCTTTATGCAGAACCTCACGGGCACCTGGTCCGGAGTAAGGGCCGACGCCGGCGACTCGCAAACCGCTTCATTGTTCGGCCAGTCGATCCTGAGTTTCGGCGAGAGCGGCCTGCACAGCCAGTGGTCCGCCACCGACGACGGCAACTCGCAGATCACCCAGCTGCACTTGACCAGGGACTACCGCGGTCGCGCCTGGTCCGCCGGCCTGATCCAGCCGGCCGGCGGCTTCAGCAGTTTTGTGGCCTCCCCCTACCTCTACGGCCTGGAGTACCGCAGCTCCAACAACAGCCGGCGGGACAATCGCTACAACCAGGGCGCTCCGCTGGAAATCAATATGCCGGTGCGCGGCCGCGTGGAAGTCTACCGGGACGGCCGCCTGGTCCACAGCGAGCTGCTGGAGGCAGGAAACCGCCTTCTGGATACATCCAGCCTGCCCAGCGGTGCCTACGAAGTGGAGATTCGCACCTTCGACGAGAGCGGCAGACCCCTGGCACAGCGGCGCGAGTTCTTCGCCAAGGACTCCCAGTTGCCCGCACCCGGCGAGTGGCGCTGGACGATCCAGGCGGGAAGACCCGCCCGGTTCGAGCAAACGGAACTGTTGCCGGAACAGCAGGACACCTATTTCGTACAGGCCGGTATAGCCCGGCGTCTGTTCGACGACACCGGCCTGTTCGCCAACCTGGCTTCCAGCGATGACCAGCAGCTGGCGGAACTGGGAGCGCGCTGGATCAGCGAATACCTGGAAGTTTCCCCCAGCCTGATCCAGTCCAGCGACGGCCGCAGCGGCCACCGCCTCTATGCCCTGCTGAAAACCCCGCTGTTCAGCCTGAGTCTGTCGGAAACCCGCCTGCAGGAAAGCGACGAAGCAGCCACCGGCTACAGCCCCCTGGGAGTCGGCTACCGCCAGCGCAACGCCGGTCTCACCGGCGTCCTGATGGGCGGACGCCTGTCCCTGCGCTACTCGGAACGGGATCGCAACCTCTATATCGAGTCCCCCGAATTCATACTGGACACCGAATACACCGGAGCCACCCGGCTGACAACACTGGAGTACCGCCGCGACTTCTTCCGTAACCGCCACTGGCACGGAGACCTGACCCTGGCGCACAGCGACGCCGACGGTCGGGGACTCACCACCGCCACCTTCGAGTTTCGCTTCCGCGGCGACCACTGGAACCACAGTGCCCGCCTGCGCGCGGACAGCGGTCGCGAAGATGGCCAAAACGGCCGAACGGGATTCAACAGCAGCTGGCGCGACGGCGACCGCTGGGCGACGGAAGTGCACCAGCAGTTTTCCAGCGAAGTGTCGGCGGACGAATACGCCCTGGGCAGCCGCACCCGCGTCGCCGGCCGCCGCGGTCAACTCAGCTCCACCCTCGACTACCGCCACAGCGACGCAAACGATGGCGGTACCCTCAATTACCTGGGCAGTTTCAGCACCAACCTGATGACCGATGGCGACGCCTTTGCCTGGGGCGGCGAGCGCGCCCTGAACAGCGCGGTGCTGGTGGATATCGCCGGCGGCGAAGACCAGCAGTTCGAGATACTGGTGGACGGCGTGCGCCGCGGCTACGCCAAAGGCGGCGGACGCTCCGTGGTCAATCTGCCCTCCTTCAAAAGCTACGACATCCAGCTGCGCCCGATAGCGGAGGGTTTTTACGACTATCGGGAAATACAGGATACCGTTACCCTCTACCCGGGGAACGTAGCCGCCGCCGAATACAAAATCCAGCCGGTGATTCTGGTCCTCGGCCGCCTGATACGCGACGGACAGCCGGTGGCGCACAGGAAAATTTCCATCGGCGAATACACCGCGGTTACCGACGAATTCGGTGTTTTCCAAATGGAAGTGCACAGCGATCCACAGTTTCTGCGCTCGCCGGAAGTACAATGGGGAAACTGCCTGGTGCCTTTGCCGGGGCAGACGGGAGGAAAGCATTGGCTGAATTTGGGGGATATTGATTGGGATAAGGCGAATTGCGATACGGAGCGTAACAGTGTTGCTGCGCGCTAATTCCACGCTGCTGGTGCTCGGTTTACTTTGCATCTGGACCGCCAGCACAATAGCACAGCCGAGCGATCCCTGTAACTCAGACACCTTCCTCGGGGTTTGCGGATTAACCAACCCCAACGACTTTATCTACGATTCTCAATCTCCAGAGTTAGGGGAGATTCCATTCAGTGTCCGCAGCTACAACCAATTTTTCATTTGGTCTTTCCCCGTCAATTACATAGTAACTGTGCAAGGTACTGCCAGCGGAAACAATTTTCTGCTTTCCGCTCCCGGTGGCCAGGCAGCCATAAGTATGGATTTTACCGACAGTAGTGGAGCAACTTCCAATCTCTTGCCAGATACTCCGAGCGCTGCTTTTCAAGGATCGATCAATGCAGCCCCTGTATTCATAGACGCTACCCTGGAGACAAACGGAGCCACTCTACTACCGGACACCTATACCGGAATTTTTCAACTCTCTTTGGATCAGCAGGGTTGTTTTGATTGCAGAAATATTTCCGATATCGAGTTAATCATTGAGCTCGTGGTCGCCCCTGAAATCCGTATCAGCGGCTTAAGCGATATGGCCATCGATGCCAATCCCACCGGTCTGACCGAAGCCCTGCAGACTTTCTGTGTCTACAGCCAGGGCGGGGCTCCCTTCGGCATCACCGCCGGGAGCGGCAATGGCAACGGCAGTTTCCTACTGGCGCGCAATGTGGATCAGATCGAGTATGAGACCTGGATGGAAAGCCTTTCCTCCGCGGGACAGGAACAACTTACCGAAGGGCAACCCTCAGCCCTCAGCTGGCCGGGCAGCTTGTGGGACGGCTGCACGGGAAGCGGGGAAAACATGCAGATCAGCATTCGCATTCAGCAGAGTGCTATCGCCGACGCTATGGAGAGCAGTTATACCGACACACTGACATTGACCGTAGAGCTGGACTAGCCATAGCAGTATGCAGTTTCTGAGACACTTAATTTTACCAGCTCTATTGTGGGCTGTGGCCGGCAGCCCCCTGGCGCAATCCACCAATATGCGCGACTGTGACAACGGCGCAGCATCGCCAGCTGATAACAATCCGGAGCGTTTCATCGGTGTGTGCAACCTGGAAGACAGCACCAGCGTGTTCACCTACGACAGCACTCCGGGTTACCAGGCAGAAGTGCAGTTTACGGTGCGCAGCTGTTCCACTTGGTGGGGAGAAACGTGTGAGCAGGCTATTCCTTATTCGGTGACTGTTTCAGGCGACAACAACGGTTCCAATTTTATCCTCAGGAGGGATAGGGGTAACGGTAACCAGGCTGTTGCTGTCAACCTGACGTACGCCAGCGGCGGCAGCAGCGAGCTTCTCTCCCCCGATACGGAGAGTTCCACACGATTTCCCGGCGGCGCCAACGGCTTACAGAGATCCGCCAGCCTGACCCTGAGCCTGGTCAACCCCGGCGCCAACCTGCAACCCGGTGTCTATATCGGCAATTTCTATCTCACCATCGATCAATGCGGTTCCAGCTATACCTGGGGCACGGACCCGGAAATTTGTAATGGCCAGAGCAATACCACCCAGCTGGTAGACCTTCCATTTCGTATCGAGCTGCACACCCAGGCACAAATCCGCATCAGCGGCCTGCAGGATATGGCTCTCACCGCAAACGCCGGCAGTGGTGCCGAAGCCAGCCAGACTTTTTGTGTGAGAGCCAGCGGGGGGGCGCTGTTTCGTATCAGCGCAGACAGCGCCAGTGGCAACGGGCAATTTCTGCTACAGGGTATCGATCAAGTGGAATATTCGACAACCGTGGAGCACCTGCCCAGCGGACAGGGAGAAGAACTGACGGAGGGACTCGTCTCGTCGAACAACTGGCCTTCCTACGCCGATAACGACTGTCAGAACCTGGGCCAGGAAAATATGCAAATCACCATTCGCGTGGCACCGGAAGCGCTTGGGACAGCACAAGATACCAGCTACACCGATACCCTGACCCTGACAGTGGAGCTGGAATAGCCTTGTAGGATGGGCAAAGGAGCGCAGCGACGTGCCCAGGCGGCCGCAGGCCGCGATCGATAGTGGTTTATTTCGCAGATTGATCGCGGCCAGCGGCCGCTCCTACAAGCAGAATACGACCGTGCCGGTCAGCGTTTGTACAACAATGGCAGGCGCACCTTCTCGGTTTCCCGCCCACGCGCCAGCAGCACCAGCTCACCACCCAGCAGTTTCTCCTCGATCGGCAGGCTGGCACCCGCATAGAGCCGCCCGCTCAACTCCACGGGACGGCAACCGGCTTCGCTCTGGCAGTGCTGCACATCGCTCACTTCCACATTGATGTTGCCGGTGTTCTTCAGTACCCAGGTATCGTTCTCCATGCCCACTTCCAGGCGATAACTTCCACCCTCGGGCTGCACAAAAACCAGGGCCTGGTAGGCCACCAGTATCTTCAGCGCGGTCTTGTCAGTTTTGATATCCCCCACCACCGGCTTGAAGGTCACCCGGTAGACCTTTTCCCGGTCCAGGTCCCGCTCCAGCGACATCAGCCGAAAGCGCTTCTGCTCGCCACTGGTAAGCACCGCCCTGGCGGGGCTCACCAGCAGCTTGAATTCTTTCGGGTCCACCACGCGCACGCGTCTTTCGTTCGGCATTCCCGGGTTGTCCACCCGGTAGATTTCCGTCTGCAGGTACAGGTTTTCCCTGTCGGGGTTGGAGACCACGATATCGTCCCGGGCGTTGGGGGAGTCATCCAGGTAAACAATGATCTTGTCCAGCGACATACCGGCCAATACCGGCTGTGCCACCAATAGCAGGAAAGCGACAACGGTTCTTTTCATAGCATGTTCAAGCGACTTCGTGATAAATATCACATTTTATCCGAGCCGCTAGCCGCGGGGAAACCGCTATTCCGCCACTATCAGAACCATTTTGCCCTGCTGGGAGCTGGATACCGGAACACAGTAGTTGCCGACCTGACCGGGCAGGCGTTTTTCAGCTGCAGTCTGCTCCCCGATATCCCGGATCGACAGATAGTAACTATGTGCGGGGATATGGCTGAGGCACAACTGCCCGATGCCCGGGTCTTCGGTCTGGCGCAACTCCGCCCGGGGAGGGACATACAGAGTGATTCGCGCGGAGGCAGAGGCGCTGGTGGTGGTGGTGGTGGTTTCGGCTCCACTCGTCGCGGCCGAGAGGATGACCCCTCCACACAGCAGTGTGCAGATTGCGGACTTTCCGTATTCCATAACGCAGATTTCCCACTTCCACTTCGATTCCCTGCGGCCTGCCATACTTTACTAACTGACCTTACCAGTCTATCAGCCCAGTGATTTTTGCAAGGCGATTCCCCGGTACGCCCGCAATATCTGGCGCGCGGAACCCCTGTCTTCGCCCTTGCTCTGGCGCCTCTCTATCGCCCCGGTTAGGCTGCGCACTCCCCGAAACTGGATGGCCGAGTAAAGTGACAGGGATCCCGCGCCTTTCGGTTATCGAATTTGCCGAGCGGTCTGGAACACCTTTCCATTTAGCAGCTGAGCCAGATGCCTTTAGGGTCTATACCAATTGGAGTTGCACTGATCCGCTCCCCTTTACACCAGGGGCCATCCAGCGCTTTGATCAAAGTGCCAGGTCATTTGCAACCGTGGTGGCGGGAGAGCCGACGTAATGTTCAGCCGGCTTTCTCAAAGGCCCCCTTTATGTCTGCGCGACGCCACTCTATACAGGCTGGTTTTTTCGGTAGCTTTTTCTCGTTCATGTATAAACAGTGTTTAGTGGCAAATGCGCGAATGTTTGCTTTGTTTTCTACACATTAAATTACGCACCTGACCACCCAAAGTCAACAATATATTACGCATTCAATGGTTTCTATAGAGCAGAAAATGAATAGACACAACAAATTACGCGGGATCGGATATGACTGACGAGCAGCGGACAGAGGGATCTATCCCGGATTCAAGAATTGAGCAGTTGCCAAGCCGGATAAAGCTCGCAATGAATGGAGCATCCATCCGCGCTTTCGCGGAAAAAGCTGGCATAGCGGAAGGAACTCTGCGTAATTTAATGTCAGGAGGTATCCCCAGACTTGATAACGTATTACGCATCGCTGACGCCGCAGAAGTATCCGCCGCCTGGCTGGCCACCGGTGAAGGGCGAATGCAACCCCAGGAAGAGTTCACCGGTGGTGGATCGCTTTACGGGATTTCTGCTTTCCAGGAGGTCATCGACCGCGTGGAGGAACGGCTCAAACAGGAGGAGACCATTCCCGTGCCACCGGCACGGGTACTCCGGGAACCGGAGCTCTTGCAGGCGAAACAGCAGCTTGTGTCAGTTCCACAGAATGACGGCGTGCGGGCTCATGCGGACTGGCTTCTTATCCACGTCTTCGGGGAGATACCCCCCGCCAGGCAGGACGAACTCCGCAAGTTGTCGATACCGGCGCGCCTTCGCCGCGCCGACGAAATCTTGACGGAAATGGAGGAGGAGATGGACTACAAGCCTCCCGCAATATGGCGGGAGGCTCTCAAGAGTCTCATCTTCTCCCACGGCCTGGATGAGGCCGGTGCGGCGCTGCTGCTTGATCGCCTCCGACTTGAATTTGAAGCGCGGGAATGATGCGCCGCGGTTTGGTCCTTGCAGGGGGGATGCGTCGCCTGTCCACCCTGCAAAAGTTTTCCGCGCTTAAACCGGCGCCATTGAGTTTCACACACTTCTCAACAGCCTGTGAAGGAAGCGGTTCCCACTCAATCCACCTGCAATCAGGTCCCGCTTGATTCAAAGTAGGGGTCGCCAAGTGCCCTCCCCTCCCTTGCAACATCTTCCCCACCAGCTATTTTTCCAATAGGAGCGGATGCAGCCGCTGCCGATAAAATTCACAGAGACCCGGAGCCCCGCCATACTCACCGAGAGTGGCGCAATGCCCCCGGGACAATAACGTCTGTCTATCCGGACTCGACCCCCATGTTGATAGCGCACCGAGGCGACAAAATCCGCCAACCGGAAAACACTATTGCCGCATTTGAAGCCGCCCACGGACTGGGAGCCTGCGCCATACAGACTGAGATCCAATTCAGCGCGGAAGGCACCCCTTGGTGTTACGGTGACGAAGTTCTGCCGTTGTCTTCGGGCGACGGAAAACGCCCGTTTCATCACTTCAGCGATCGCGAGTTGAGCCGACTGCCTCTCACGGCATTTTCCCATCTGGTGGACTGGGCCCGGCGCCACCGGCACCTGGACTGGTTTGTGGAAGTGGATGAGAAGAGCCTGAGCAGAATGGGCGAGCGGGCGGTGGCACCGCTGGCGGAGCAGTTTCCGGAAGAGTGCGAATCCTTTGCCCTGCTCTCGCGGGACTGCCACAGCCTGCGCCTGGCTCGCAGCCTGGGCTGCCACCAGGTTGCCCTGAAAGTGCTGAGCGTGGCACAGAGCCTGTGCGCGGAAGTGGTTACCCTGGCACCCGACTATGTGTTTATTCGCAATCACCGGGTCGACTGCGAAGAGCTGCCACCGGGTCCCTGGCAGTGGGTGGTGTACGAGATAAACTCCGCGGAGGAGGCGGTGCGCTGGCGCAACCGCGGTGCCCACCACATCCTCACCGGAAACCTGCCACTATTGATGCGCTCCCGGGAAGCCAGCGATGTCTACGGATTTTGATGTCCTGGTAGTAGGCGCGGGAATCCAGGGGGCCGGCGCCGCTGAAGCACTGGCGGCTGCCGGCTACCGGGTAGTGATCCTGGAGCAGACAGGTATAGCTGCAGCCACCTCCTCCCGGTCCTCCAAACTGATCCACGGCGGCCTGCGCTACCTGGAAAGCGGTCAGTTCCTGCTGGTGCGCGAGTGCCTGCGGGAGCGCCGCTGGCTGCTGGTGAACAAGCCGCAGCTGGTACGCATGGTGCCCTTCTATATTCCCATCTACCGCCATAGCAGAAGATCTCCGTGGATGGTGCGCCTGGGGCTCAGCCTGTATGCACTGCTCTCCGGGGTGTTCAGCGGCCAGTCACGCTTTCGCGCCCTGCCGAAATCCCAGTGGAACGACCTCTCCGGACTCAACCGGGAGGACCTGCTGGCGGTCTACCGCTACTTCGACGCCCAGACCGACGACGCCGCCCTGACCCGCAATGTAGTGGAATCCGCGATCGCAAACGGCGCACGGCTGATCTGCCCCGGCAGTTTGGTCGGAGCGGAACTCATCCGCCACGGCATGCGCATTGACTACGTGGCCGACGGCCAGTTGCATACTCTGCACACCCGCGCCCTGGTCAATTGCAGCGGACCCTGGGTGAGAGACACAAATGCTCTCTGCAGCCCGGCGGCACCACTACCACCACTGGAACTGGTGGCCGGCAGCCATATACAGTTGCCCTTGTCCCTCGGCGAGCGGATTTTCTATGTGGAAGCGGAAGACGGACGCGCGGTGTTTGTGATGCCATGGCAGGGAAAAACGCTGGTGGGGACCACCGAGCGCAGCTACGGAGGTGATCCCCGCGACGTAGCCCCCACTATCGAGGAGGAGAGCTACCTGCTGCGTACGGTACAACGCTATTTCCCCCAGACCCGCTCGATGCAGCTGGACAATATTTGCGACAGCTTTGCCGGCCTGCGGGTACTGCCGCAGACACCGCAGATGCCCTTTTCACGCCCGCGCGAGACGCTGATCAGTTGCGACAACAGCAGGAAGCCCCGCGTACTGGCGGTAGCCGGCGGCAAGCTCACATCCTACCGCGCCACCGCGCGCAGAATTGTGAAAAAGCTTCGCCCGACACTGGAGGCCGGGCCCGGGAACGGCGACAAGCTGCCGAGGAACAACAAGAGAACTGCCGTCTCGGAAAAGGAGCGCAACCTGTAGCGGGGCGTTTCGCCGGTGAATTACCCCGCTTCCGGACAGCGGTTACTGCCGGGCGAAGTCATTGCCCGATTTATTCTCGACCGAATCGGGCACCAAGCCACGCCATTGGGTGACCAGCTCTTCCGAATTTTTGAGGGGGGATCGCACTGATAAACCTGCACACCGTAACTATTTTTTATCTCGCCATTGTCGTAGGAGCGGAAACGGATCACTGCCGCGCGACCGGAGGCTTCGCCACCGGGGCTTCTCGACGGGTGCACGGAAAAAGCGCCGTTAGAGCATGCTGGCGTCTCAGCCGCATATCGCGCGAGGCTGCGCCATGTGGTACCGGCGACATCGACCCGACCGTCGGGCCTGACGAAACCAACCACATTCCTCTGGAAGTCCTTGATACGGTCAATCGTGTGGGGCCGATCAAGCCATCCACCGCCAGCAGGGCCCAGGGACACGGGTAGCCCGTGTTCAGCAACTCCGGCACCAACCTGACATCATCGGGGAAATTTTGCCCTTGAGAGCGTCGGGCCCGGTCATTTCGGCGAGAGTCTCCATATTCAACTCCCTGGAAATTCTGACGGGCAAAGCGTAAAAAATAGAGGCGACTCAAAACACGGAATTGTTCACAGAGTCATCCGGCACAGGCCCGGTTACTCAGGGCCGTTTCAATTGACTATACCCGCCCAAGTTGGTGGGTCCAGAGGCGTGATCGGGATAAACTGTACGCCGTTCCATTGCGGACTGCCGCGCCGGCAACACAGATGCTTTTAACCTGAAGTCGAGATATGCCCAACCATTTTTCCCATCGCTTCTGCACCGCCCCGCTGATGGACTGGAGTGACCGCCATTGTCGCTACATGTGGCGGCTGTTCAGCAGGCGCGCGCTGTTGTATACGGAGATGGTGACCACCGGCGCCATCCTGCACGGCGATCGCGAGCGACACCTTCAGTTCGACGCCGTTGAGCAACCCCTGGCTCTGCAGATCGGCGGCAGCGATCCGCGGGAGCTGGCGGAGTGTGCGCGCATCGCTGAGCAGTGGGGCTACAGCGAGGTCAACCTGAACTGCGGCTGCCCCAGCGATCGGGTGCAGTCCGGCCGCTTCGGCGCCTGCCTGATGGCCGAGCCGGAACTGGTGGCCGATGGTCTGGCGGCGATGCGCGATGCGGTGTCCATTCCCGTCACGGTAAAGCATCGCATCGGCATCGACGACATGGAGGATTACGCCGGCCTCACCCGCTTTGTGGAGGGACAGTCGGGCGTCGGCGTCACCACCTTTATCGTGCATGCGCGCAAGGCCTGGCTGAACGGCCTGAGCCCAAAGGAAAACCGGGAGATACCGCCCCTCGACCACCCGATGGTGTACCGGCTGAAGGGGGACTATCCGCAACTGGAAATCGTGCTCAATGGCGGCATCAACACCCTGGAAGAGTGCCGGCAACATTTGCGGCACCTGGATGGTGTTATGCTCGGGCGTGCTGCCTACCAGAATCCGGCCCTGCTGGCCCGGGTTGACAGCGAACTCTTCGGCGAAGCGCCGGGGCCCACCGCCCCAGAGGTGGTGGAACGCATGTTGCCCTATATTGAACGGGAACTGGGCCGAGGGGCGCGGCTGAACCACATCAGCCGGCATATGCTCGGGCTCTTCCAGGGGCTCCCGGGAGCGCGCCGTTTCCGCCGCCACCTGAGCGAACACGCCCACAAGAGCGGCGCCGGCCCGGAGGTGGTGGAACAGGCGCTGGCGCTGGTAAATCGGGCAGCATAATCCGTCTTGGAAGCTGTTTGGACTCATGCAGGGAACTCTCCAGGGCCGAGTGGGGTCCCGGAAAGCAAGTACCCATCGGCCCCGCGCTGAAAACTCCAAACAGGCTATTAAGGCGGGCACCGGGATGTGTTTGATACAAGTACTAGAGGCCGGTTTCTGCGTATGCTTACCGATCCACCGCCCGGTCAAAACCGGCCGGCGGGATCACCGCTGTATCGAGGAACGGGCAACACGAGAGGAAAGATGAACAAACTGGAACAACTCAAGCAACGCAGCCAGGTGGTTGCGGATACCGGGGATATCGAGGCCATCCGCCGCTACCGCCCCCACGACGCCACCACCAACCCTTCGCTGCTGTTCAAGGCCGCACAGCTGCCCCAATACCGGGAACATATCGCCGAATCCCTGGCCTGGGCACAAAACCACTCCGGCGACAGGGCGAAGCTCGCGGCGATTAAGCTGGCGGTGGCCATCGGAGGCGAGATACTGCAGCTGGTGCCGGGAGTGGTGTCCACCGAAGTGGATGCGCGCCTGTCTTTCGACACCCGCGCCAGCATCGATTACGCCCGCCGCCTGATCGCCCTCTACGAGCGGGCCGGTGTCGAGCGCGAGCGGGTGCTGATCAAGGTCGCCTCCACCTGGGAGGGCATCGCTGCGGCGGCGGTACTGGAGCGCGAGGGCATTCACTGCAACCTGACCCTGCTGTTCAGTTTCTGCCAGGCGGTGGCCTGCGCGGAGGCCGGGGTGACACTGATCTCCCCATTTGTGGGCCGGATTCTCGACTGGCACAAGGCCAGCAGCGGCCGCGATCACTACAGTCCGGAGGAGGACCCCGGGGTGGTATCAGTGCGCGGCATCTACCATTACTACAAATCCCGCGACTACCCGACCATCGTGATGGGCGCCAGCTTCCGCAATACGGGGGAGATCGAAGCCCTGGCCGGCTGCGATCGCCTCACCATCAGCCCCCAGTTGCTGCAAGCTCTGGAGGAGGATCCCACCACTCTGGCGGCGGGCTTGGAGACCGACGTGGAACAGGAGCCGCGCCCGGCACGGCCACTGAGTGAAGCGGAGTTCCGCTACCAATTGAACAACGACGCCATGGCCACCGAGAAGCTGGCAGAGGGCATCCGCAACTTCGTGCAGGACCAGGAGCGGCTGGAAACCCTGCTCCGGCAACAGATTGAGGGGGCCGCCAAAGACAATGCTGCAGCAAATTCGCAAGCTTTTTGAACAGATCGGCAGCAGCACCGACGTAGAGGTGCGCGATGAACAGGATGTGCGCGTAATCAGCGCCGCGCTGCTCGCGGAAGTGGCGACAGTGGACCAGGACCTGGACCAGCGGGAACAGGCCACCCTGATCCGGTTGCTACAGGAGCACTATCACCTGGATGCGGACGATGCCGAACAGCTGGTGTACGACGCCCTGGCACGCCGCGACCAGGCCACTTCCCTGTACGAGTTCACCCAGACGGTCAATGACCGGTTCGACGAGCGCAACAAGTATCTGTTGGTGCGGCAGATGTGGCAGGTGGCGCTGGCGGACGAGGTGATCGAGACTTTCGAGGAACACCTGATCCGCCGCGTCGCGGAGCTGATCTATCTGCCCCACGGGCTGTTTACACGGGCTCGGGCGGAGGCGAGGGAAATCGGCAGGCGTGAATAGGGGATGATCTCCGGTCGCCGTCAGTGCATGCGCGCGGAGGGCTTGGCCGGTTCGGACTCAAGTTCCAGGGTATGCACCAGATCGCGAAAGGTCTCGGCGTTGTGTTCGTTCATGCTCATCAACACCCGGTGCGCTTCCAGTACCTTCTCGCGCGCGGCACATTCGTCCGGGGTTTTACATTGCAACGGCTTGGGCTGGGTGCGGTAGTTGCGGTGTTCGCCGCTGACCTCGATCAGCGCATCGAATCCCATGGCGTCCAGGAGGTGGCGGATACCCTTGTCGGCGCTCAGGGCGAGGGGTTTGCGGCAGCCGCGCTCCAGCGCGCGAATGGCGATTTTCGCCATCAACCCCAGGGTGGTGCTGTCCACACCCTCGGCATCGTGCATATCGAAGATCACATCCTTGAAATCGTTGTGCGCGAACATGTCGTTGATGAAATTATCAAAAGAAGTGCACAGGTTGAGGCGCACATCACCCGCCAGCTTGATGACGTAGATGCCTTTGTGGGCTCCAACCATTATTTGCCCAGACTGCATAACAACCTCTGGCACACCCGATGAGCGGCAACTGCACCGCTGGCATGGATGGCGAAAGTTCACTTTTGGAGAACCACCACTTCAAATGCGGGAAACATTTAAATTAGTGCATAAAGTAGGCAGAGCTTACTCCTGACCTGAGAGGCAGGCAAGAGGTAAAGACCATCGCACAAACGGACTGGATGGTCAGCAGCTCCGGTCGGTTTCGGTCGACCCACCCTGCCGCAGGGTAAGGAGAGTAATATCGTCCGGCAGAGCCTCAAAAGAGCCCACTTGCAGGGCGCTACACAGACTGTCCAGGTCGCCGCCGCTCCGGTCGATCGCCTCCAGAAGTTTGTCCTCCCGCTCGAGTAGGTCGGCACCTTCGATCAACTCCAGCACACCATCGGAACAGGCCACCAGACGCCAGTCCTCAGGCAAGCTGGCGCGCAGCACCTGCCAGTCGCCGTGTTCGAACAACCCGAGCGGTCGGCCCTTACCGGGCAACCATTCGGCGCCTTCAGCAGTCACCATCACCGGCATGGGCACTTGGCCGGCAACCGCATAGTGCAACTGCCGTGCGCGGCAGTCGACCGCTCCCACGAACATGCTGGCGTGCTTGTCCAGGCGGGTGGACAGCAGTTCTCTGTTGATCATGCTGAGGACGTCCAGCAGGTCCTGATCCAGGGTATCCAACTGGGAGAATAGCGGGCGCTCCCGCAGCAGGTGCATGATGCTGTGCTTGATCAGCGCGGTGACCAGCGCGGAAGAGACCCCATGGCCGGAGACATCCACCAGATAAAAAGCCACGAAACGTTCGCCGAATAATCCGTAGTCGACAAAGTCGCCGCTCAGGTAGAGGGAGGGAAACAGCCGGAAAGCGGCCTCAATATTCCCCGGGTAGCGATAGGGGGTACGCGGCAGCAGATGCTGCTGTAGCAGGCGACCCGCCTGCTGGTCGCGCTGCAGCACCTCCACATGCTCACGCAGTTCGCGATTGCGCCGCTCCAGCTCTTCCCGATATTCGACGTTCTGCTGCGCCAGGGTATCCGCGTGGGTGATGCGGCAAACCGCATGGTCGAGCGCTCCCACGTTCTCCAAGGGCTTGAGCAGATAGTCGCTGGCCCCCAGACGCAGGGCCTGCACCACGTCTTTCACCTCGCTGTTGGACGCCAGCACCACCACCGGCGTTTCCGGGGATAGCTGCTTGATCTGGCGCAATACTTCCAGGCCGCTCATATCCGGCAGATGCAGATCGGTGATCACTAGTTCGAACAGGCGCGGGGCAAACTGACCAAGGGCTTCGCCACCGCTCTGCGCCATGGTCACCGCAAATCCCAGGCGCGCCAGCGCGCGCCGCACGAAGTCGCGCGACGCCTCGTCGGCATCGATCAGTAGCAGGGTCCGGCGACCAGCCATGGGGTGGCTCGGGAAGCCATTGCCGGCGGGGTGGGATCAGAATTCAAAGTCGTCATCGAGATCGCCGCCGAAGTCATCCTCCAGCTCACCGTCGTTGATCAGGTATTCGCGCCGCTGCAGGTAGGCGTCGCGCAACAATACGTAGCGGTCACCCTGCAGCAGCATCTCGGCCTTGAGTAGACCGGCGCGCTTCTGAATCATGTCGGTAAAATAGAGGCTGTTGCGGGTGGCGGTGTGATCCACGTAACTGATCGGATCTGTATAGTAATCCACCACTCTTGCCGGACCGTCCCGCAGGGTGGAGGGTCCGAACAGCGGCACCACCAGGTAGGGGCCGGACGGCATCCCCCAGGTGGCCAGGGTCTGGCCGAAGTCCTCGCCATCGCTGGGCTCCAGCCCCATGTGTTCAGCCACGTCGAACAACCCGGCGATACCGACGGTGGTATTGATCAGAAAACGTCCAGCGTCGTTACCCGCCTGACCCCATTTCCACTGCAGGATGCTGTTGGTGGTATTGGTGACTTCGCGCAGGTTGCCGAAAAAGTTGCTGACCCCGGTCTGCATGAAGATCGGCGTGATCTGGCGATAGCTGACGGCCACCGGCTTGAGCACCCAGCGATCGGCGGTGTCGTTGAAGCGGAATACCGCGCGGTTGAAGCCCTCCCAGGGGTCCCGGTCTGCAGCCTCCTGCCCCTCCCCGTCGGAGAATTCCTCGGCGGGGTCGAAGCCGTACTCATCTTCCAGGCTGGAAGACCCGTCTTCGCTGTCGCCGTCGCCGCCATCTGAATCCTCTGCTCCCTCGGCAAAAGGATCCCCGCCGTCACCGGCATCGGTGGACGCCGGTGCCGTGGCGGAAGCCTCCGGCTCCACCTCCGCAAAGGGGTCCTCCGCCGCCTGTGCCAACACCGGCATCGCAGCCAGGGTGGCGGCGAAAACCCAAGGTGAAATTACTGTGCGTCCTAGCAAAGCCCTGCTCCTCTCTTTCTCTGCCTTTATCTGGGCAGGGATTCTAACGCCCCCGGGAACCATAAACTACCCTCGCCAGCATAGCATTCGATGGCAAAATCCGATCGAGTTGATCGAAACAGTGATGATATTTTCAGACCTTGAGCCCGGCGAGAATATCCAGACGCAACAGCTTTTCCAGCAGTTCCCGCCCGAACTCCAGCAACGAGGCGATATCCGGGTGGCGCATTTCCGCCGCCAGGGTCTCCAGCAGTTGCCGTCCGCAATATTCTCCCTCTCCCGCCAATTGCAGCAGCCGCGCGGTGACGCCGTTGGCTTCCATAAAGCCCACGTCGTCGGCACGATTGCGATAAACCAGCAGGAATGTGGGGGCTTGCGGTGGCTCCTGGGGTTGATAGGCGGGACCGATACGGTGCACGGGAAAGCGATAGCTGAGGCTCCATACCAGGGGGGAAACCACCGGAATCGATGCCAGCACGTCGCCGCTGGAGGCGAGGCCGGAGGGAAATTCCTCTTCACTCACATCCAGCGCCAGCTCCACCCACTCATAGTGGGCCAGTTCCAGTAGGAAGGCAGGGTCCCCTTCCCGGTGTCCCCGCTCGTTCTGCAGGTAGTGCAGAAACTCTTCGCTGATCTGCAGGAAATAGGGGCTCCGGGAGGCGTGGCAGCGCACGAAATCCCGCACCATCCGGTGCCAGGGCTCATCCGCATAGAGACTGCGCAGCACCGGAAAGCCGCCGCTGATGAAGGATTCGATAGTGTTGTAGATCAGCTCGCGGTAGATCCCCATGCGCCGATCTTCCACAGACGGCGGCGCGGCGCACTGGTCCGGTGCGCGCAGATGGGCGGCGAAACAGCGCTGCAGCTCCCCGAAATCCGACTCAGCGGTTCGATCACCGGCAGACATGGAGGGGCTCCGCAACAGTATTCGCCTGCCGCTGCCTGATGAGGCTCACTTCTTCGAGCAGCTCCGGCAGCGGGGGGATATTGAAGTCCCGCTCCAGCAGGGTGGGTATGGGGCCAAAGTGCTCGTAGGCCCGCTCCAGCAACTGCCACACGGGATCGATCACCGGCGCGCCATGAGTGTCCACTTTCAAATCATCCGCCTCGTCGAAGTGACCGGCCACATGGGCGTAGCGGATGCGCTCCGCCGGCAGGCCATACAGGAAGTCCAGCGGGTCGTAGCGATGGTTGATGGAGTTGACATAGATGTTGTTCACGTCCAGCAACAGGTCGCAGTCCGCCTCCTCCAGCACCGCATTGAGAAATTCCAACTCGCTCATTTCCCGGCCCGGCGCGGCGTAGTAGGAAACGTTTTCCATGGCGATGCGCTGCTCCAGCACCTCCTGCACCTGGCGGATGCGCCCGGCCACGTAGTGCACCGCCTCGCCGGTGAACGGAATGGGCAACAGGTCGTAGAGGTGTCCGTGGTCGGAGCAGTAGCTCAGGTGTTCGCTGTAACAGCGGATATTGTGCCGGCGGATAAACTGTTTGACCGATTTCACCAGCTCCAGATCCAGCGGCGCAGGCGAGCCGATGGACAGGGACAGCCCGTGAATCACGAAAGGAAAACGCTCGGTGTAATCGCGAAACCAGCGCCCGAAACGCCCGCCCACACCGATCCAGTTTTCCGGCGCCACTTCCAGGAAATCCACCGCCCCGGGCGACAGCTCCTCGCCCATCATGGAGCGGCGCAGCCCCAGGCCGGCACCCTCTATCGGGTAGTTTCTATTCATAAGCGCGACTCCCGTTGCGGACGGAGCTCCGAAGAGCCCCGCCGCGGGAGGCGACCTCAGGCGCTGGGGTCTTCTTTCTTACCCTCACCGCACTTGCCTTCGCCGCATTTGCCTTCCTGCTTCTTGCCTTCTCCGCATTTGCCTTCGCCGCACTTACCTTCTTTTTTCTTGCCTTCTCCGCATTTGCCTTCGCCACACTTACCCTCTTGGCCCTTGTCGTCCATCATGGCGAGGTTGTAGCCCGAGGACAGCTCTTCCGCGGCAAAGGGGTTGGCGCTGCTGTCGGCGGACACACTTACCGAAGCGGATGCGAGGAAAGCCGCACCGACGGCCGCCGCCAAGGGGGAAAGATTCTTCTTGCTGTTCATAATGATTCTCCTGAGGTAGTAACCCTATCGAAAAACACGCCCGACGGCGCTGAAAATCGCCGCCCCGCGCAGTATAGCGACTTTGCGAAGACGGCAGTTGCGAATCCGACAGAGCCACGGTCAGAGGGTTGCAGCCGCCTGCCCGGTTTTGTGAACTCTGTCTTGCCGTTAGTCGCCGGAATAAACGGATTCTTACAGGAAGGCACAATATTTTCAGCCGAAAGGCGCGGCCTGCTCGATTTCCGACCATAACTTGCCCAGGCGTTTGCCGGAAACCGGCATCAGGGTCTTCAGGGATTGGGCGAAGAGGGAGATGCGGAACTCCTCCAGCATCCACCGGTACTGCACCAGTTGCGGTTCCGCCGCCAGCGCCCGGTGGGAGTGGCGCTCAAGCTGGGCCAGGTACGGCTCAGCGGATTTGTGGAATTCCGCCTGCAGGCGGCGATCGCGGTTGGGGTCCAGCGCGGCCTTTTCCAGGCGCAGGTCGATACCCTTGAGGTAGCGGCCGTACTGGCGCAGCCATTCCAGCGGGGTATCGAACAGACAACCGCGGTAGAAAAGGCCATTCAACTGCTGCTGGATATCCCCCACCGCCATGGCGACGGCGAGGTTCTTCTGCTGCTTGATCTGTTTGCGCAGGGGGACCAGCTGCGCCAGGGCCTTGGTCAGCAGCTCCGCAATCTCCTGGGCCACGGATATGAGAGCGGCACTTTTCTCCAGCGCGCGCAGGAACTCCCCCTCGCTGCGCGGCCAGTTTTCATCCGCCCAGAACAGCTCCCGCGCGGCGGCCATCAGGATATCGTCCGCCACCTCCTCGCGGCGGCCCAGGTCCGCGGCGGAGAGTCCCAGCTCTTTGCCGCGCAGCAGTTCCTTGCGCAGGTATTTCACCGGCTCCGGCAGGTGCAGCAGGGCCAGGCGGCAGATACCGGCGCGGGAAAGGCGCCGCGCCTCCCCCGGGTTGTCGAGCAGTTTCAGCGATACGCTGTCCTTCCCCTCCACCAGGGCCGGGTAGGCGCGCACCTTGAGTGCACCCTGCTGCAGGGTGTGAGTCTGCGGCAGGTCGCCGAAATCCCAGTGGGTAATATCGTCGCGTTCGAAGTCGTCGCCGGCACTGGCCAGTTCCTTTTGTACCCGGTCCTTATAGCGGGCCTGCAGTTCACCCAGGTTGCGGCCCTGGTCGAGCAGTTCGCCCTCCTCGTCCAATACCCGGATATTGAAACGGTAGAAATCCTCCAGTGACTGCTCGGCGGATTCCCAGGCGGAGTCCGGCAGCTGCTGCGCGGTCTGCCGCTGCAACTCCTTCGCCAGGCTCTGCCACAGGGGGACGTTGTCCGGCTGCAGCCTCGGCAGCGCCCGGTCCACCGCCGCCGGTACCGGCACGAAAACTTTGCGCCACTGCTTGGGCAGCGCTTTGACCAGGGCGATGCACTTGTCGCGCAGCAGCCCCGGCACCAGCCAGGACAGGCGCGCCGCGGGCACCTGGTGCAGCGCGCCCACGGGTACATGAATACTCACTCCATCGGCGGCGCTGCCCGGTTCGAAGTGGTAGCTGAGCGGGTATTCGATACCGCCCGCCACCAGCGTATCGGGAAACTGCGCCTCGCCCACATGGGCCGCGGTGTGCTGCATCAGCAGTTCCCGCGGAACGAACAACAGCTGCGGATCTTTCTCCTCCGCCTGTTTACGCCAGCGCTCGAAGCCCGCCAGGTTGACGATATCCTGTGGAAGTCGCTCGTCGAAGAACTGGTAGATCACCTGGTCGTCCACCAGGATATCCCGGCGGCGCGACTTGGCCTCCAGGTCCTCCAGTTCCCGCAGCAATTCGCCGTAGTGGTGGAAGAATTTTCCTTTGCCCCGGTATTTCTGCTCCACCAGCGCTTCGCGGATAAACACCTCGCGCGCGGTCTGCGGATCCAGCTTGCCGTAGTGAATGCGGCGTTTCTCCACCAGCACCAGGCCGTAGAGGGAAATCTTCTCATAGGCCATCACCTGGCCCTTGCGCGCGTCGTAGTGGGGCTCAGAGTAATTGCGCTTCACCAGGTGTTCCGCGACCGTCAGCGCCCACTCCGGTTCTATCTTCGCCACCGTGTGCGCGAACAACCGGCTGGTCTCCAGCAACTGTGCCGCCACCGCCCAGGGCGGCGGTTTCTTGAATTGGCCGGAGCCGGGAAAGATATGGAAGCGGCGGTTGCGGCAGCCGAGGAATTCCTTGTTTTCGTCGCGCACGCCGATATTGCCCAGCAGGCCGGGCAGTATCGCACTGTGTATCGATTGATAGTCCGCGGGCTCGTGGTTCTCGCGCAGTTTCAGCTCCCGGCAGGCGACACGCAGTTGGTGGTGGATATCCCGCCACTCGCGCATGCGCTGCCAGGACAGGAAATTTTTCTGGCACCATTTGCGCAGCTGGTTCTGGCTCAATTCCTGGCGCTGGGCTTCGAACGCATCCCACAACTGCACCAGGGAGAGAAAGTCCGACTGTTCGTGCTGCCACTGTTTGTGCTTTTCATCCGCGGCCTGGCGCTTTTCCGCCGGACGCTCGCGGGGGTCCTGCACCGCCAGCGCACTGACGATGATCAGCAGCTCGCGCAGGCTGCCGTTTTCGCCGGCGGCCAGCAGCATACGGCCCAGGCGCGGGTCCAGTGGCAGTCGCGAGAGGGCCCGCCCCGGGGGAGTCACCCGCCCCCGGTCATCCACTGCCTGCAGTTCCTGCAGTAATTTGTAGCCGTCGTTGATCAGCCGCTGGTCCGGCGGGTCCACGAAGGGGAAATCTCGGATGTCGCCGATCTTCAATTGCAGCATCTGCAAAATCACCGCGGCTAAATTGGTGCGCAGAATTTCCGCATCGGTAAATTCCGGCCGCTGCAAGAAATCGCTCTCCTCGTACAGGCGCACGCAGACACCGGCACTGACCCGGCCGCAGCGGCCGGCGCGCTGGTTGGCGCTGGCCTGGGAGATAGCTTCCACCGGCAGCCGCTGGATCTTGCTGCGGTAGCTGTAGCGGCTGATGCGCGCGGTACCGGGGTCGATCACATAGCGGATGCCGGGGACGGTAATGGAGGTCTCCGCCACATTGGTGGCAAGTACGATGCGCCGACCGCGGTGACCGTGGAATATCTTGTTCTGCTCCGCGAGGCTCAGGCGCGCGTAGAGCGGCAATATTTCCATCTGCGGAATCTGCGCATCCCGCAACGCCTTGGCGCACTCCCGGATCTCCCGCTCGCCGCTCATAAACACCAGGATGTCGCCACCGGGGTGCCGGCCACCGGGATGCCGGCCACCACTCCTGCCACTGGCTTTCTCCTCGTGCAGCAGTTCCTCCACCGCGGCGAGCACCTGTTCGTTGAGATCCTGGTCGCTGTCCGCCGGCGGGCGGTAGTGAATATCCACCGGATAGGTGCGCCCGGAGACCTCGATCACCGGCGCGTCGTCGAAATGCCGGGAAAATTTTTCCAGGTCGATGGTGGCGGAGGTGATGATCAGCTTGAGGTCCGGGCGCTTGGGCAGAATGGTTTTCAGGTAGCCCAGCAGGAAGTCGATATTGAGGCTCCGTTCGTGAGCCTCGTCGATAATCAGGGTGTCGTATTTGTTCAACAGCGGGTCGCGCTGGATTTCCGCCAGCAGTATGCCGTCGGTCATCAGCTTGATATGGGTGTGCTCGGTGCTCTGGTCGGTAAAGCGCACCTGGTAGCCCACCGACTGTCCCAGCGGCTGCCCCACCTCCTCGGCGATGCGGTTGGCCACGGTGCGCGCGGCGATGCGGCGCGGCTGGGTATGGCCTATCTGACCGGTAACCCCCCTGCCCAGCTCCAGGCAGATCTTGGGCAGCTGGGTGGTCTTGCCGGAGCCTGTCTCACCGGCCACCACCACCACCTGGTGATCGGCGATCAGTTCAGCGATCTCGGCCCGCCGCGCCACCACCGGCAGGTCTTCCGGCCAGCGTGCCTCCGGCAGTTTCCGCCGCCGCTCCTCCGCCAACGCCCGCGAGGCCTGCAGCTGCTCCTCCAGTTGGGCGAGCATCCGGTCCGCCGGCTTGCCCTCTTTCAGACGCCGGCGTGCGGCGTCGAGGGTTTTGCGCAGGTGCTGGCGGTCCCGCCCCATACATTGGGGGATCTGCTCGGCCAGGGGATCAACTTCACTCATCGGGCACCGAAAATCATCGAAAACGGCGGATTATAACAGCCGCTTGGCGCTGAACTATACTTGAGCAGATGTCTATTTTCCCTGTAGGAGCGGCCCACGGCCGCGACAAATCTAGGGCGGGCCTTCGGCCCGCAAGCCGAGCTGGAGCTCGGCGTTCCCAGGGGGCCGTTCCTACAGGGAGGTCAAGCCGTAACTTGCGAGCTGTGGTATGCAAGAGCTCAAACCCAGGCCTCCGGCCGCTGCCGGAGAAATGCTCGGACACCCGAAGGGACTCTTCCTGCTGTTCGGCACCGAGATGTGGGAGCGGCTCAGCTACTACGGTATGCGCGGCATCTTCGTCTTCTACCTCACTTCGGCCGCCGGCGCGGCGGCCTTCGGCTGGGGCCAACTGTCCGATATCGAGCTGCAATCCAGAGCCCTAAGCTATCTCGGCTGGTACATGATGCTGGTGTACCTGACCCCGATCCTCGGCGGCTGGATGGCGGACAACCTCTGGGGCCAGCGCCGCTGCATCCTGTTCGGCGGCACGCTGATGATGCTGGGCCAGTTCACCCTGGGATTTCCCCACGCCTGGCTGCCCGACGGCAGTGAGATTTATTTCCTGTGGCTGGGATTGGGGCTGATGATTCTCGGCAACGGCTTTTTCAAGCCCAACATCTCCACCATGGTGGGTGACCTCTACTACGAGGGCGACAGGCGCCGCGACACCGCCTTTACCATTTTCTATATGGGCATCAACCTGGGCTCGATCCTGGGCTACCTGGTGATCGGCTGGATCGGCGAGAAGATCAATTACCAACTGGCATTTTTCATTGCCGGTATCGGTATGCTGCTGGGCCTGCTGCTGCAGATTTCCCGGGCCGACAAATACCTGGGGGAAGTGGGCCGGCAGCCCTCCGCCAAACTGGGACTGAAAAAAGACGCTGCCGACAGACACAAGCCGCTATCCCTGGAGGAGCGCGACCGCATCAGGGTGATCCTGATCCTGGGGCTGTTCACCGTGGTTTTCTGGGCCGGTTTCGAGCAGGCCGCCGGCTCCATGAACCTGTTCGCAAAACACAATACCGACCTTATGATTGGCGGCTGGGAGATGCCCGCCAGTTGGCTGCAGATGGTCAACCCACTGTTTATCATTATTCTCGCCCCGGTGATCGCCAGCATCTGGGTGGGCCTGGGGGACCGGGAGCCCAGCTCGCCGGTCAAGTTCAGCCTGGGACTGGTCTTCCTAGGGCTGGGCTTCATCTCCATGGTGGGCGCCGCACTGCAGATCGGCGACTCGCTGACCGTCAAAGCCAGTATCTGGTGGCTGGTGTTTGCCTATATCTTCCACACCGTGGGCGAGCTGTGCCTGTCGCCCATCGGTCTATCCATGGTCACCAAACTGTCGCCACTGCGCTACCTGTCGCTGATGATGGGGTTGTGGTTCGCATTTATCGGTATCGCCAACAAAGGCGCGGCGGAAATCGGCAAGCTGGTGGGGGAAACCGGTCCCCTGGCCACTTTCGGCGGCGTGGCCATTGCGGCCATAGGTGCAGGGATTCTGCTGTACTTCCTGCGCGACAGATTGGTGGACTGGATGCACGGTGTGGAGTCGGCGCACCTGAAGGTGGGTGATTCCACGAAGGAGGAAGTGGGTATTATTGCGGATCACGAGGGAGCACCGCCGAGGCACTTCTCTGAATGATGAATGCGGAATGCGGAATGCGGAATGCGGAACAGGGCGCTGCCGCTCGCACTTTACTGTCAAACCTTAATTTGGGGAAGTTCGGGCGCGGACCAGATTCCCGGCCGCATGCGTGGAGTTAAATCGCGTATTCCGCATTCCGCATTCATCATTCCGCATTAAAAAATCACCTCCCCTTCACCAGATAGGCGATGGCCCTATCCAGCCCCTCCAGGGTCATCGGATACATCTGCCCGCCCACCAGCTGCCGGGTGAGCCCGATGGTGGGTGTATATTGCCAATACTCCTCGCCCACCGGGTTGAGCCATACCAGTTTGCCGTAGGTATCCGCCACCCTTTCCATCCAGGCCGCACCCGGTTCCTCGTTCATATGCTCCACGCTACCGTAGGGACTGGTGATCTCGTAGGGCGCCATGGAGGCGTCGCCGACAAAAATCACCCGGTAATCCTTACCGTAGGTGCGCAGTACTTCCAGCAGCGGGGTGGTCTCGCTATAGCGGCGCTGGTTGTCTTTCCACACATGCTCGTAGATGAAATTGTGGAAGTAAAAATACTCCAAGTGTTTGAACTCGGAGCGGCAGGCGGAGAAGAGTTCCTCGCACACCCGCACATAGGGGTCCATGGAACCGCCCACGTCGAAGAAAATCAACACCTTCACCGCGTTGTGCCGCTCCGGAACCATCCTGATATCCAGCAGGCCGGCGTTGCGCGCGGTCGAGGAAATGGTGTCATCCAGGTCCAGCTCCTCCGCCGCGCCGGTGCGCGCGAACTTGCGCAGTTTGCGCAACGCCACCTGGATATTGCGCGTGCCCAGGGAAATGCTGTCATCCAGGTTGCGGAACTGGCGCTTTTGCCACACCTTCGCCGCTGACCGATTGCGGCTGTCGCCGCCCACGCGAATTCCCTCGGGATGATAGCCGCTGTTGCCGAAGGGGCTGGTGCCGCCGGTGCCGATCCAGCGGTTGCCGCCACTGTGGCGTTTTTTCTGTTCTTCCAGGCGTTTGCGGAATTCCTCCAGCAGCTTTTCCAGGCCGCCCAGGCTTTCGATTTGGGCCTTTTCCTCCTCGCTCAACTGCTTGAGAAACTCCGCGCGAACCCACTCCTCGGGAATCATCTGCTCGAGAAGGTCGTCGAGGGTTTCCAGGTCCTTGAAGTAGGCGTCGAAGGCGCGGTCGAATTTATCGAAGTGCTTTTCGTCCTTGACCAGGCAGGTGCGGGAGAGAAAGTAGAATTCCTCGAGGTCCGCGAATGCCAGCCGCTGCTGCAGCGCTTCCAGCAGGGCCAGCAGTTCGGTGGTGGAGGCCGGGAGTTTGTAGCGGCGCAGGTTCAGGAAAAAGCCAATCAGCATAGTGATTTTCGATATAGCCGGTTAAATACTGGTGCCCTGTAGGAGCCTGCTTGCAGGCGAAAAGTTCAGAGCCCTGTAGCCTTTCGCCTGCAAGCAGGCTCCTACAGGGAATCGGAGTTCTACCGACCCTCTCTGCGGGCCATAAAGGCCAGGCGCTCGAGCATATGCACGTCCTGCTCGTTCTTGAGCAGGGCGCCGTAGAGCGGCGGAATCGCGCTGCTGCTGTCGCGGTTTTTCAGTACTTCCTCGGGAATATCATCGGCGAGCAGCAGTTTCAACCAGTCGATCAGTTCGGAGGTGGAGGGTTTTTTCTTCAGGCCCGGCACTTCGCGCAACTGGAAGAAGATATCCATCGCCTCCGCCACCAGCTGTCGCTTGATGCCCGGGTAGTGCACGTCCACGATCTTGTGCATGGTGTCGCGGTCCGGGAAGCTGATGTAGTGGAAGAAGCAGCGGCGCAGGAAGGCGTCCGGCAGTTCCTTCTCGTTGTTGGAGGTGATGATCACCACAGGGCGGTGTTTGGCCTTTACCGTTTCGCCGGTCTCGTAGACGAAGAACTCCATGCGATCCAGTTCCACCAGCAGGTCGTTGGGGAACTCGATATCCGCCTTGTCGATCTCGTCGATCAGCAGCACTACGCGCTCCTCCGCGGCAAAGGCATCCCACAACTTGCCGCGCTTGATGTAATTGCGGATATCGTGGACCTTGTCCACCCCCAGTTGGGAATCCCGCAGGCGCGATACCGCGTCGTACTCGTAGAGCCCCTGCTGGGCCTTGGTAGTGGATTTGATATGCCACTGGATCAGCTGGAGCCCCAGGCTCTGCGCCACCTCCTGTGCCAGCAGCGTCTTGCCGGTGCCCGGCTCGCCCTTGATCAGCAGCGGCCGCTGCAGCGCCACCGCCGCGTTCACCGCCATCTGCAGGTCTTCGGTGGCCACATAGCTGTCGGTGCCGGTAAATTTCATCGTCGATCCCCAGTATTTGCCTTGGGGCAAATACTAAGGGATGGAGGGAGAGGAGCCAAAGGCGGAATCGGTCAGACTGAGTGACACTGGTGAAATGCTGGAACGGGCCTGCAGCCCGCAGGCGGAGCTGGAGCTCCGCGTCCCCGGAGGCTGAAAACCGGGGCGTCAGGCCGCCGCCGTGCTGCGCCGGTGCACCACCTGGCGACCCTTGTCGGTGATATACCAGCGGATGCCCAGGTGGCTGTGGATCTTGCCCACCATTTCCAGCACCACCAGGCTGTTGAGCGCCCGCGCGACCGAGTTGGTCTGCATACCGCTGTCCTGCACCATACCCGCCAGGGAGCGGAATACGCAGCCACCGCCGTTGAGCAGGGCCAGCACCTGCAGGGCGTTGTCGTCCAGTTTGCGGATCTGGTTGAAGTCCAGGGTGGGTCCCTGCTCCGGATCGCCCTCTATCTCGTGCTCCAGCAGCGGCATCATCTCCAACTGCATGGTGCGCAGTTCCTGCTCCAGGTTCTCCACCCGCGCGCGGGCGATACTGGCATCGCGCAGCTGGCGGCGCGCCGCGTTGAACACGAACATGCGGGAGGCGATGGCCGCCAGCAGACAGTAGCCGGTAAAGATCAGCAGTCGCGAGGGATCGCCCTGGATCTCGATCAGCAGGTCGCTCTGGGTGAACTTGAGAAAGATAGGCACCATCAATGCGCCGCACAGCCCCATGATCAGGCAGCGCGCAAGCCCGGCCGGATCCTCTTCGGTAAACAGCATCTGGTAATAGTTCACCAGGCCGCCGAGAATCCCGGAAACCAGCATGACCGCGGTCAAAATAAGCAGATGGTCGAGCATCCGTGTTCCTCTGCCATGCACTGCCAACGCATCTGCTGGCACTTTTTCTAATGCGATTGGCCCCGGACTGGTGCCGGGGCCAGCTCTATAGATATAGCAGTTGGCGGGGAATCAAGTACGGGCGGAAGGGGGAAAGAGCGCCTTTGGCCCAGCGATCAGTGCCCAGTTGTCAGTGAATGGTCATGGACCGATAGTCACTCACCTTGGGCAGCATCTCACTGTTCATTGAAAAAAGGGTCGTCTTCAAACTGTCGCCGCTGCTCGCGGCGGTGGCCCAAATAAAGGGCTGTCAGCCCCCAGATCGCCAGCAGGGCGAGGGCGCCGCCGCCGGCGAAGACCAGGGTTGCCGTCACCTCCGGTGTGGCGCCCTCCGCTTCGAACAGGGTCTGGTAGACAAACAACGGCAACACCGGCATCGATGGGGCCTCCAGCTCGCCGGTTCGCGCTGGCACCAGCAATACCGTCGCACCCAGCAGCAGCAGCGAGTAGCGCAACCAGGCCCAACTCCAGTTGCGCATAAACCACCAGCCGGCCGCCAGCAGCACCAGGGTCCCCCCGCCATAGATCATCCAGGCAATTCGATACTCTTCCGCCATTCTCTTGTTTTCTTATCCAGTGGTTAATCGGTGTCGCCTGTCCAGGTGACGATATGCTCTTCGAAATCGTCCGGGTGTACCAGCTCTTCGCTGATGACGCGGCCGCGCACAGAAATGCCCGCCTCGTGCACCGACTCCGAACGCCCGGAAACCAGCGGGTGCCAGTCCGCCAGCGGCCGCCCCTCGGCCAGGGTGCGATAGGCGCAGGTGGCGGGCAGCCAGTGGAAGTCGGTCACATCCCTGGCGCGCAGCTGAATGCAGTCTGGCACCCGGCGCTTTCGTCGCGAGTAATCGCTACAGCGGCAGGAATCCGTGTCCAACAGCCGGCAGGCGATGCTGGTGGTGTGGATTTCGCCGGTATCCTCGTCTTCCAGGCGGTGCAGGCAGCAGCGCCCACAGCGGTCGCAGAGGGATTCCCACTCCGCTTCGCTCATCTGCGCAAGGGCTTTGCGCTGCCAGAAAGGTAACTCGTTCATGGAGTCCTCAACGCTGCAACTTAAAGTTTTCAACGTTGCAACTTGCTGTTCTGCGCGGCGATAGCGCTCATTTCACTCTCAGCGGCCGGTGGCATCTGCAAATAATAGCCCCGCTCGCGGATTTCACTGAGCACCCTGGCGGCCTCGGCACGGGCCAGCTTTCTCTCCGGGGTGAGAATCAGGGTCACCAGGTGCTTGGGCTCGCCAAAGAGCCCCAGCAGTTTTTCCGGCACCCGCCGGGTTCCCTCGCGCTTGTCCACGTAGAGATACATTTCCTCTTCGCGCGGGCTGCGGTAGATATCGCACAGGGTTTTCATTTCACAGCTTCCTCTCGCGCGGCGTGCAGGGTGTCGAGCAGAGCCCGGCCGACCACCTGCCCCCGCCAGCCGCGCAGGCGACCCTGCAATTCCGGTTGCGGCGACTGTACCAACTGTTCCAGCTCTTTCTTGCGCACCAGTATTTCCACCGGCAGCGATTTCTTTTCGGCGATTTCGCTCACCCGCTGGCGCAGTAGTTTCAGTTGCTCGCCCTCGCTGCGGCTGAGAGGCTGCGGCAGCGCGGGCGGCGGATCTTCGCGCCCGGTAGCGCGGTCGATTATCTGTAACAGTGTGTCGCCCAACTGGCGCAGGGCGCGCCCTTCCAGCCCGGCCTGGGTCAGGCCGATGGTGTTGCCCGGCAGCCTCTGTGCCAGGTTCAGGCAGACGTGCTCCTTCAACAGATGATTGCGCGGCAGGTCCTGCAGGCGCGCCTCGCGCTCGCGCCAAGCACAGATATCCTGCAGTGCGGCCAGCTGCGAGCCGCGCAGGCGCCAAGCGCCCTTGACCTTTTGATAATAGAGTTCCGGCGGCGGTGGGTTGCGCGCGGCGGTCACCAGGGCAGCGCAATCCTCCTGCAGCCAATCCATACGCCCCTGCTCCCGGAGGCGTTTGACCAGCACGCCGTATACCAGCGGCAGCCAGGCCACGTCCAGGGCGGCGTAGGTTTTCTGGGCCTCGCTGAGCGGGCGCTGCAGCCAGTCGGAGCGGGTCTCGCTTTTGGGCAGTTCGATGTTGAGCAGCTGGCTCACCGTTGCCGCGTAACCGAGCCCGGCCTTCATGCCGGTGAGAGCGGCGGCGATCTGGGTATCGAAGATCGGCTCCGGCACCGCGCCCAGAAGCCGTTCAAGGGTTTCCAGGTCCTCGCTGCAGGAGTGCATGATCTTGGTTACCGAGGTATCCAGCAACAGTTCGCGCAGCGGCTGAAGATCGTCGATGGCGAGGTTGTCGATCAGGTAACAGTGCTCGCCGTCACCCACCTGCACCAGCGCCGGCTGCGGATAGAAGGTGCGGCTGCGCATAAATTCGGTGTCCAGGGCCACGGCATTCTGGCCGCGCCAGCGGACACAGAGCTCCGCCAGCCGCTCGCTGCTGTCGATCCAGACGGGGGTCGTATCGATTTCCATCAAAGTCCTCAGCCGCCCGTATAAAAAGCAGTGCGGCTATTGAAAGCGTGGGCCAGGGTGCCGCCGTCGATGTATTCCAGTTCACCGCCGATAGGCACACCGTGGGCGATACGGCTCACTGCCACACCGCAAGCGCGGGCGCGCTCGGCGATAAACTGGGCGGTGGCCTCTCCCTCAACCGTGGGATTGGTGGCGATAATCAGTTCCCCGACAGGTTCGTCCGCCAGGCGCCGCTCCAGAAGGTCGATGCCGAGATCCGCGGGGCCCACACCATCGATAGGCGACAGGTGGCCGTGCAGCACAAAATAGCGTCCGTGGTAGTTGCCCGCCTGTTCGATGGCGAGCACGTCCGCCGGTGTTTCCACCACACACAGGGATTTCTCGTCGCGCCGGCTGTTGTTGCAGAGGCTGCAGACCTCCTCTTCGGTCAGGGTCCGGCACAGGCCGCAGCGGCCGATTTTCTGCACCGCCAGCTCCAGGGTAGCGGCCAGCAGCCCGGCGGCATCGCGGTCTTTCTCCAGCAGGTACATCGCCATGCGCTGCGCCGACTTGGGGCCCACACCGGGCAGGCAACGCAGCGCGCGTATCAGGTCTTCGATCAGGGGGCTAAACATATCGGTGCAACAATCAAAAAGGGAACTTGAAGCCTTCCGGCAGATTGATGCCGGAGGCCAGCCCCCCCAACTGCTCTTTTTGCAGCTGCCGGGTTTCCTCCTCGACACGGCGCACCGCGTCGTTGACCGCAGCGGCGAGGAGATCCTCCAGCATTTCCTTGTCTTCGCCGAGCAGGCTGGGGTCGATTTCCACCCCGGTGACATCGTGGCGGCCGTTCATGGTGACCTTGACCATGCCGGCACCGGCCTCGCCGCAGACCCGCAGCTCCTCGAGCTGCTGCTGCACCTTCTGCATCTTTTCCTGCATTTCGGCCTGCATCTTCTGGGCCTGCTGCATCAAATCGCCCAAACCTTTCATTGGCTTTGCTCACTTTCGAGTTCGTCGAGATATTCCACCGAATCCGGCACCAGTTCGGCACCCAGTTCGGCCTGCAGTTCCCCCACCAGCGGATCGCGGGCCAGCGCGTCGCGCGCCGCGGCGTCGCGGGCCTCGCGGGTGGCGGCCGCCAAGCGTGCGGGCGTGCCGCCCTGCACTTCGCCCACCTGGATCTGCACCGACACCGGTTGCCCGAAGAAATCCCCCAGCAGGTCCGCCAGACGGCGCTGGTGATTTTCGTCATACAGGCTGCTGTAGGCCTGGTCCAGGGTGAAAGACAAGTTGTTGTCCTGCCGCCCCACCAGTTCCAGGTGAAAGGCGATGGAGTGGAGGATGCCGCTGACGCCCAGTTGGCTGTAAAGGGCCGGCCAGCTGCCGGGAGTGAGGGCATCGAGGCGGGCTGGCGGTTTGTCTGAGTTCGGCGCTCGGCTTTCGGGACCCGGAACCCGGGACCGGGGGCCCGGGGTAGGCGGTGCGGGAGCGGTCTCCACCTCCTCCACCTGCCGACGCAGTTGTTCTCGCAGGGTGGCTTTGGGGTCGGGATCGGGGCTCGGGGCTCGATTTTCGGGACTCGGCAAGGACGGCTCAGGGGCTGCCTCCGCAGTTTCCACCTGCCGGCCCGGTTGTTCGGGTAAAGTACACCGATCCTCCCCGCCCTGTTGCACAGGCTCAGGACTAGGTTCAGGCGCGACTGCCGCCTCCGGCCGTTGTCCTTCGACACCAGCCTCCCGCTTCCCGGTTTCAGGCGGCACCGGCTCCTCCCGGGTCCCGATTTTCTCCTCAGGTGCAGGCGCTTCCACGACGGCCGCTTCCGGCCGCTGTGCTTCGGCAGTAACCTCTCGCTCCCCAATCTCAGCCGACGCGGCCTCCTCCCGGGTCCCAATCCTGGCCTTGGGCACATCCGCCACCCCCTGCGGCCGAAATGCCAACATCCGCAACAGCGCCATCTCAAAGCCGCTCCTGGGGTCCGGTGCCAGAGGCAGATCGCGGCGGGCGAGCAGTGCCATCTGGTAGTAGAGCTGCACATTCTCCGGCGCCATGCCGGCGGCGTGGCGGCGCAACCGCTCGCCGTCGCCCAGCGCATTGTCCACGGATTCCGGCAGCACCTGGGCCACGGCGATGCGGTGCAGGCTATTGGCCAGTTCCGCCAGCGCGGCGCTGTAGTCCGGCGCCTGCTGGGCCAGTTCCTCCACCGCAGCGAACAGCGCCGGGGCACTCTCCTCCGTCAGCGCCTCCAGCAGTTTCCACACCAGTCCGGTGTCGATGCTGCCGAGCATGGCGCGCACCTCCGCCTCGGCGATCACGCCGCCGCCGAAGGCGATGGCCTGGTCGGCGAGACTCATGGCGTCACGCATACTGCCGTCGGCGGCGCGCCCCAGGTGCCATAGAGCGCCCTCCTCGAAGGGCACCATCTCCTGTTCCAGCACGAAGCGCAGGTGTTCCACCACCCGCTCCGGGCTCATGTTCTTGAGGTTGAATTGCAGGCAGCGGGACAGCACGGTTACCGGCAGCTTCTGCGGGTCGGTGGTGGCGAGCAGGAATTTGACGTGGGGCGGTGGCTCCTCCAGGGTCTTCAGCAGCGCGTTGAAGGAGCTGTTGGAGAGCATGTGCACTTCGTCGATCAGGTAAACCTTGTAGCGGCCCCTTGTAGGCGCGTACTGGACATTCTCCAGCAGTTCTCGGGTATCCTCCACCTTGGTGCGCGAAGCCGCGTCCACCTCGATCAGGTCGACGAAGCGACCCTCGGCGATTTCCCTGCACGCGCCGCACTGGCCGCAGGGCTCTGAGCTGACACCGCTCTCGCAGTTGAGGCACTTGGCCAGGATACGGGCGATGGTGGTCTTGCCCACACCGCGGGTACCGGCGAAGAGGTAGGCGTGGTGCAGGCGGCCGTTGTCCAGGGCATTGATCAGCGCCCGGAGCACATGCTCCTGCCCAACCATCTCCCGGAATAATCGCGGCCGCCACTTGCGCGCCAGTACTTGATAACTCATCCAATCTCCAGCGCCCCGCCGGCGCCAAGTCCCATCGTTGAAAGGCGAGCCACATTATAACGGCATCGCCGTCGAGGCATAGCGCGAGTCTATCTATAGTAAGAAAGAGCCTGTTTGGAGCCTCGCCCTGAGCTTTCCGAGCGGGAGGGGGGATAGCTCGCTCTCGTCGGCAAACCGGGGCCTGTGTTATAACTGTGCGCCAGCCCGCAACATAACAAACACAGCGAGCGCAGTACGGGGTTCCATTGATCGATGAATAAAGCGCGGAAAACGCTTCTGGAAAGGCTGTTCGCCGAACACGGCCAGGCGCTGGTGCGCTTTGTGGCACGCATCGTCCGCAGCACCGAAGATGCCGAGGACATTGCCCAGCACGCCTATCTCCGCCTGCAGAAGCTCAGCGACGAAAAAGAGCTGGACAACCCCCGCGCCTATCTCTACCAGATCGCCAACAATCTCGCCGTCGACCAGCTGCGCCGCGGCAAGCTGCATATGGAGTACGTCAGCCAACAGCTGCCCGCGGAGGGCGAGACCGTCGGCGACGACCACGCCGACCACCAATCCCCGGAGCGGGTACTGGCCGCCAGGCAACAGTTGCAGTCCATCTACGACGCCATGGACAGTCTGCCCCTCAAGTGCCGCCAAGCTTTCCTGCTACACCGTACCCGCGGCCTCTCCTACAGCGAGATTGCCCAGGAAATGAACACTTCGGTGAGCAGCGTGGAAAAATATATCCTGCAGGCACTCAAGGTCTGTCGCCGACGCGTGGAGAGGGGGCACTGACTCGATGAATCTGTTCAATCCTTGTACACAAAAGGTGGCTGCCCATTGTCACCGACGCAGCTTTTCTCCCTCTCACCGCAAAAGATTTGCAGGAACAGAAAGAAGCGCACAGGCTTTGTGCACGCCGGTGCTGATTTTTCGCGAATTTACTTGAGGGGAAAGGCCGGTTGGCCGTCTCATCTCAGAGACCGGGCATCCAAGTACAAAAACAGAACTGAAAAAAAGATAAAAAATCAAATTTTGGCGTATAGTCAACAATTATTGCGCACGAGTGGCACCGCACGAAAAGAATCGCGCCAAATAAACCACTTTGCCAGAATGCCCCAGATTGGGGCGCAGCCTTAGGGCTTTGAACAATCAACAACTAGTTTGAATATAAGGTAAGAGCGGTGGACTCAACGGGCGTACAAAAGGTGCCAAATGAAGGGGTGCCAAATGAAGACAGGCTGGATCAGGCATGTGCCTGGATCGCCCGCCTGCGCTCGGATACCCTGAGCTCCACCGACAGGCGCGAGTTTGCCGCCTGGATGGCGCAGTCCCCCGACAACCGCCGCGCCTTTGACGAGATGTCCGAGCTGTGGGGGGACCTGGGCGCTCTCGCCCACCTGCCTGTCGATGAACTCTTTCCCGAGAGCGTTCCCCGCCCCCGCGCAGGCCACAGCGACAACAGTGCTGCCGCCGACAGGGTGCCGGCCTGGAATCTTCCCCAGTGGCTGATGGGCGGCGGCCTCGCGGCCGCTTGCCTGGCGGTCGCCCTGTGGGTGGGCAACCAGTGGCTGGGTGGCGATAGTTTCCGCCAGCAGACCTACGCCACAGCCGTGGGCGAGACCCGCACCGTGGCCCTCGCCGATGGCTCCCAGGTCCAGCTCAATACCAACACCGAACTGCGCGTCTCCTTCAGCCGCGAAGAGCGCCGCGCCCAGTTGCTGCGGGGCGAGGCCTACTTTGAGGTAGCGCGGCAGACCGCGCGCCCCTTCAGCGTCGCCGCGGGCAGGGCCAATATTCGTGTGCTTGGCACCAAGTTCAACGTAGAGCGCAACCCCGGCAATACCCGGGTTTCCGTCACCGGCGGCACCGTGGCGGTCAGCGAGGCGCAGGCCGCCAGCGGCCTGCGGCCGGAGTCGGTCAAGCTGAAAAGGAACCAGAAAGTCAGCGTTTCCGCCACCGGAATCGGTCAGGTCGGCAAGACGTCCGCCGACGAGGCGCTGGACTGGACCCACGGTGTCCTGGTGTTCGACCGCACCCCGCTGGCAGAGGCGCTGGAGGAACTCAACCGCTATCTGACGGTTCCCGCCGTCGCCGATGCCAGCGTGCAGGAGCGCCCACTCTCTGGCACTTTCGAACTGTCCGATCCGGACAGCACCCTCACGGCCATCGCCGCCGCACTGGATCTGCAGCAGGATCGCAGTGATCCTAACCTGACTCTCTTGTCACCCAAGCGCAACTGAGTTATAAACCCGCTTGGGCGGTCATTTCTTATACACCCCCGCATCACCACAACACAGACGAAGAATAAATGCCCTCCCCCAGGGGTGGGCAACCGCAAATGATATAGGCATCTACTTGAAGATCCGGCACTGGGCCACACTGTCGCTGGCGACCGTTATGGGGCTTTCCCATGGGGCATTTGCCGGCTGCCCTAAGTCCGGCGTCCACCTGCCAGCGGGCAGCCTTGAGCGGGTACTGATCGCACTGGGCCGCGAATGCCGGATCTCGGTGCTGGTGCAGGCTTCCTCGGCAACCAGTTTCAGGCTCCCGGAACAGACCCTGGAAACCGCCGCCGGCGATTTCGAGCCGGCACTGCAGGCACTGCTGCGGGATTCTCCGTTTACCTACCGCCGCCACGGGCCCGCGGCCGTTGCCGTGGTGCCGCGGGATATCGCTCCGGAAGAGACCGGGGTCGGCGACCTGCCCGCCCAGACCGAGGAGATCACCGTCACCGGCAGCAGCCTCACCGGCAGCCACCTGCGCCATCTGCAGTTGGACAGCTATGCGCCTATCGACGTGCTGGCCCAGCCGGAACTGGAAATCACCGGGGCACAGACAGTGGCCCAACTGCTCAAATTCCTGCCGGCGGTCTCCGGCAACTCCACCAGCACGTCGGTGAGCAACGGCGGCAACGGTACGGCCACTGTCACCCTGCGCGGCCTGCCCGCCAGCAACACCCTGGTGCTGATCAACGGCCGGCGCATCGTCAACAACGGTTTCGGCGGCGAAGCGGCCGACCTGAACACCATCCCACTCTCCGCGGTAGATCGCATAGAGATCCTCAAGGACGGCGCCTCGGCGGTCTACGGCTCCGATGCCATTGCCGGTGTGGTCAACATTATTCTGCGGCGCAACTTCGACGGCCTGTCGGTGAACAGTTACTACGGCGAGGCCGAGCGCGGCGACCAGCAGACCGGCTCCCACTCTATGACCTGGGGCAAGACCGGCGATCGCGGCCACCTGATGCTGAGCCTCTCGCGCTACCGCCAGGGAGTGCTGATGAGCCGCGACCGCGAGCTCTCGGAATCGGCAGATAATCGCGCCCGTGGCGGCACCGACCTACGCTCGGCGGCGTCCCCGGCGGGCTATATCGCCCTCGGTAGCGGCGAAGTAGTCACCAACGCCTCCGGCGGTTACCGCGCCTGGACCCAAGAGGACCGCTACGACTATCGCGGATACACTTCGGCGGTGGTCCCCTCCAGGCGCGACTCCGCCTACCTGGCAGGCAACCTGGACCTGGACGACCAAGTGGAACTCTTCGTGGAGGCCATGGGCATCCGCACCCGTGCGGAAACCACCATGGCCCCCACGCCGGTATTCACCCGCTTCGACAACGGCGATCTGACCATCGCCGCGGACAATCCCCACAACCCCTTCGGGGAGGAAATTGTCGACGTGCGCAAGCGGGTACTGGAGCTGGGCCCGCGCACCCAGAAAAACCGCACCGAAACCTGGCGCTTCAACTCCGGCCTCAAGGGCAACTGGGACAGCTGGCAGTGGGAACTGACCGCGGCCACGCACTACACGCGCGCCTCCGAGACCCTGAACGGCCTTATCGACCCCACCATGCTCTCCATGGGGCTGAAGGGCCCCGGCCAGTGCAACGCGGACAGCGGTTGCGTGCCGGTGAACCTGCTGGGCCCGAGCGGCAGCATAGACGATGCGCAACTGGACTTTATCCGCGCCGAGAGCGAGGTGGATGGCGCCAGCCGCATGGTCTCGCTGACCTATGTGGCGGACGGGATCGTAGGCAGTTCCGGAGCCGGGGAGATCCTCGCCGCAGCCGGCATGGAGATTCGCCGCGAGGCGATCGACTTCCAGTCCACCGACGCCAGGGGCCTGTCCTTTATCGGCAGCAACGTCTCCGGAGCTGCGGAGGGGGAGCGCATAATCGGCGAGGTGTTCGCGGAAATCTCCCTGCCGCTGGCGGCGGACAAACTGTGGCTCGACGGCGCCGTACGCTATTCCGACTACAGCGATTTCGGCAGCACCGCCAACCCCAAGCTCGCCCTGCGCTGGCGTCCCTGGCCATCGCTGCTGGTCCGCGCCAGCTACGCCACCGGCTTCAAGGCGCCCACCCTGATCGACATGAACCAGACCGGCTACCAGAGCCAGGAATTCCTCTTCGATCCCTGCACCGGCAACGACGCCGACACCCTGCCCGGCTGTCGCGGCCAGGCGGACGGCGCGCGCATCCAGTACCTCACCGAGTTCGGCGGCAATGCGGAACTGCAGCCGGAAACCTCCGACAATCGCTCCCTGGGACTCGTGTGGACCCCGACTCAGCTCAAAGGCTTCAGCGCAACCCTGGACATGTTCGATATCCGCCAGAACGACGTGATCGATACCAGCCCCCAGTACCTGATCGACCAGAACGCCAGGGAGGCGCTGTTCGCCGATCGGGTACTGCGGGACGAGCGAGGCGACATCATCAAGGTGGTGGCGAGGCGGCTGAATATCGGCGCCCGCGAAGTGCGCGGCCTGGACCTGGCGATGCGCTATGAATACCTCTCCGAGGATATCGGCCAGTTCCGCTGGTCGCTCAACGCCAGCCATATACAGCGCTACCTGGACCAGCCGGCGCCCGGCAGCCCCATCGAGGATCTGGCCGGCACCTTCGTCGACCCCGCCAGCGGCGGCGCCGGCTCCCTGCCGGAGTGGAAGGCCAACACCGGCGTTTACTGGAGCAAGGGGCGCTGGGAGGGCGGCTATACCATTCACCATGTGGGTGCCCTGGAGGAGTCCTTCACTATCGACGAGCAGCGGGTCACCCGCCGTATCGACAGCTGGTCCAGCCACGACCTGCAGCTGGCCTACTCCCTGCCCGTCGGGCTTCGTCTCGCAGCGGGTATCGACAACCTGCTCGACCAGGCACCCCCTTTTGCCGCCACCGCCTTCAACGACAACTACGACGGCCGCACCTACGACCTCAGCGGTCGTTACTGGTACACCACCCTCGCCTATAGCTTTTGATAGGCGTTCCCACAATCACAGCCTTCCGCGGCGCCCCAGCCCTGGCATCTGCCTACCCGCCCTCTGAATTCGGCGTTCTTTCATTCGCGTAAACCTTCTCCTGCTAAAAAAATGTTCTAGGGTTTAGGCAAACCTCTGCTGATAGAAGTTTGCGGTTGTCATTGGAGGGCACCTGCCGCACTCGGTATAAAAAGCTAACCCCGGCAAGAGCTGGGAGCCGGCATCAGGAGAGGTGATCATGGACAGATCCCACCTATCCCGGGCAATGAAGGGTGCAATAGCGGCCACGACCGTCTCCACCAGCTTTGCCACTTTATCCTTTGCCCAGGAATTGGAGGAAGTCGTGGTCACCGGCACACGCATACAGCGCGCCACCGATGCCACCAGCGCCACTCCAATCAGTGTTTTCGACGCCTCGACGCTGGAAAACTCCGGAGAGACCACCCTGGAGGACTTCCTCCAAGAGCTTCCGTCCATGACCGGCGGCCAGTTGGGTCAATCGGTGAACAACGGCAACCCCGGTTTGGCCACGGTATCCTTGCGCGGTCTGGGCTCCCAGCGCACCCTGGTGCTGCTGAACGGCCGCCGGCTGGTATCGGCGGGTACCGACACCGGCACCGTGGATCTGAACACCATTCCCATATCCATCATCGAGCGGATCGAGATCCTGAAAAGCGGCGCCTCCTCCATTTACGGTTCCGACGCCATTGCCGGTGTGGTCAACATCATCACCAAGAAGGATTTCGAGGGAGCGCAGCTTCGCGCCGACTACGGCATCACTGACGAGAGCGACGGCGAGCAGTGGCTGGCAGCCATGACTTTCGGCGCCGACACGGAGAAGGGGCATGTGATGTTGAACGTGGAGTACAGCAAGCGGGACGATATATTCCAGGGCGAGCGAAGTTTTTCCGACTGCCCGCTGGCCGAATCCGGCGGCACCCTCTTCTGCGCCGGCAGTGGTACCACCACACCGGGGCATATGTTCACAACCGATGGCCAAAGCCTGATCCTGGACCCCGTTACCGGAATCGTGCGGGATTACAGCGCCGCTACCGATGCGTTCAATTACGCCCAGTTCAGCTATCTGGTCACCCCCCAGGAAGTTTTCAGCATCTACGGCTACGGCACCCATGAACTGTGGGATATCAAGGACGTCACCACAATCAACGCCTTCACTGAATTGCTCTACGCCAACCGCCAGTCGGACCAGCTGCTGGCCGCCGAGGGCACCTTCTGGATTCCGTTTGTCCCCGCAAGCCATCCCGACTACCCCCCGGTCGGAGGTGAAGGTGTATTCGTGGCGCGCCGCCTGGCGGAGACCGGCGGCCGCTCCTTTACCCAGGACCTCAGCACCTGGCGCGGCGTGGTCGGGTTCGACGGCGAGTGGTGCAATGAATGGCTCTGGGATATCTCCTATACCTATGCGCGCTGGGTCGATCCACAGATAGACCGCGGCCGCGCCAACCAGCCGCGTTTCGATACCTTGCTCGGCTCCATCAATCCAGAAACTGGGGAACTGGTTGCTCCCGTATGTGACCCAACTGGAACGCTCGGTGGCGACACCGCGTGTCCCGGACTCTGGAACCCCTTTGAATCCGGCACCCTGACCCAGGAAATGCAAGACTACGCCCTGGTCACCAACTCGCCGGTGGAAAAGGAAACCCTGCGCAGCTTCCAGGCCAACCTCATCGGCGACTTCGGTGACTTCGCCCTCACCAGCGAGCCCTGGCAGTGGGCGGCGGGCTATGAGCACCGCTCCGAATCGGTCGAAGTCACCGCAGATGGCGCCGCCGAGTTGGGGCAAATCTACTTCGTGCAGGGCACCTCTTGGAGTGCCAGCTACGACGTGGACGAAGTCTACGCCGAGCTGCGCGCCCCACTGATGGAGGGCCAGCCCTGGGTAGACCTGCTGGCCGCGGAACTCTCCGTCCGCTACTCCGACTACAACACCATCGGCAGCGACACTACCGCTGGCGTCGTGCTGGAATATGCACCGTTCGAACAACTGCGCTTCCGCGGCAGCTACAACCAGGGCTTCCGCGCGCCCGGTCTCGACGATCTCTTCAGCCCCCCGGTACTGTCAGCGGAGGTCTACACCGACCCCTGCTTCGAGTTTAACGCGCCGGGCGTAAGCCCGGTCGTCCGGGCGAACTGTCTGGCGGACGGCGTCGATCCGGACAACGAGAACCTGGCATCCCCCCAGGCCACCGGTTTTTTCGCCGGCAACCCCGACCTGGACAAGGAAACATCCGATAGCTGGACCCTGGGCGTAGTCTGGACTCCCACCTTTGTGGAAGACCTCAGTTTTACCCTGGACTACTTCAAAATCGAAGTGGACGATGCCATCGGCACTTTTACCACCAACCAGATAGTGGATACCTGCTACAACAGCCCCGGCTTCTCCAGCGAGACCTGCGACCTGATCCTCGGCCCGGAGGCAGTGGGTCAGTTCCCGGGTACCGACGGCCCGCGGCGTGCCGCCAACGGCACCATCGCCGGGCAGGCACTCATTACGCAGAACATCTCCACCTTCGAGACCGATGGCGCCGACCTGGGCGCCTTCTACAGCATGGACTTTGCCGGCGGCACCGTGACATTCGAGGGCATTGCCACCTGGCTCCACGAGTGGGAATTCCAGGCCAGCGAATTCGACCCGAAAATCGACCTGGCCGGCAAGTTCGGCGCAGACCCGGTCACCACCCGAATCGCCGCCTTCCCGGAATGGAAGCTCTACCTGAGCGCGGACTACGAAGCAGAGTACTGGAGCCTAGGCACCACCGTGCGCATGGAAGGGGAAGTGGACGATATCAATCCCGATCCCGCAGACCTGTCCACCCATGTGGACAGCATCTGGTACCAGGACCTGCGCGCCAGCTACTTCTGCTGGGAGAACGTGGAAATCTCCGGCGGTATCCGCAACGTCTGGAACCAGCAGCCCCCCTACGTCACCAACTACGACGACATGAACACCCTGCCGCTGAACTACGACACCGTGGGCCGCTTCTTCTTTGGCAGCGTGACCCTGAGGTTCTAACCCTTTCGGCCCCGCCCAGCCGGGCGAGGTTTTTCTACCTCAAGTTTCAGAGTTCGGATCGAGGCACCGCCCCGCCCTGGTACTGCTGAGTGCCGGCTGTGGGAGCCTGCCCTGCAGGCGAATAGCGGCGTTGCCATTTGCTACCACCTTTTAGCCTGCAGGGCAGGCTCCCACAGGGTGCAGTTTCGAGGCTCAATAGCATTGGAGTGGATTCCGCGAACTCCCAAACTAATCGCTTTGAGGACCAGCGCCCTGAAGATATACTTTTGGGGAAAGGTATATCCAGAAGGTAACTCATGCAGGTATCCAAGTGGGGCAACAGCTTGGCGATTCGTCTGCCAGCTTCGGTAGTGGAAGCATTGGAATTGCACGAAGGCGACGATATAGAAGTCGTCATTGCCGAAAAACGGGTTTTCGAGATCAGGAAGAAACCGAACCGCCGGGAACTCCTGGCACGGCTACACAAGTTCCGTGGCAAGTTGCCGCCGGATTTCATCTTCGACCGGGAGGAGGCCAATGCCCGCTGACCCGTTCATCGACTCCAATGTGCTGATCTACCTACTCTCCGCCGATACGGACAAGGCAGGCCGGGCCGAGGCCATCCTGCGCAGAGGTGCAGTAATCAACGTCCAGGTGCTGAACGAAATCACCAATGTCATGCGCCGCAAGCTCGCCATGCCCTGGCCTGAGGTCAATGAGTTTGTGGCGCTGATTCGCTCACTGTGCCCCACCAAATCTCTCACCCCGGAAGTGCACGACCGCGGCAGGTCGATTGCCGAACGGTACAATCTGAGCGTATACGACGCCATGATCGTCTCTGCGGCCCTGGCCGCCGGATGCGACACGCTCTACTCAGAAGACATGCACCACAGTCTACTGGTGGAAAAGCAGTTGCGAGTCCGCAATCCCTTTTCCCCCGGCCAAATGTCCGAGAGGTGACACCCCGCCATGCTAATCACCGTCGACCACCGCGAGCAGTCACCGGCCCTGTTGGACGAACTGCGCAGACAGAACATCTACATAGAGCGCGCACCGCTGCCCCTGGGCGACTACCGCGTGGGCGACCAGTTGCTGTTCGAACGCAAAACCGTCGCCGACCTGCGGCTGTCCCTTGCGGACGGCCGTCTGTTCGATCAGGCGCGCCGTCTCTACCACTGGCGCGCGCAGCAGCCGGACCGCCGCGTCGCGCTGATCGTCGAAGGGCGCGTGCAACCGCCGGGCGTTGGCCAACGGGAAAGGCGTATCCTGCAGGGTGCATTGGTGAAGATCGCCCTCCTCTGGGACATTCCACTGTTGCGTACACTGCTGCCTGAGGAGAGCGCCAGGGTGATGCTCTACGCAGCCCGCCAGCACGGGCACGGCAAATTGCAGGCGCCGCTGCCCGCGCTTTCCTGCCCCAATGAAACGCTGGGCCCCCGGACCGGGGACAAGCATCTGGTGCAGCTCCGGCTGCTGCAGTCCATCCCGGGCATAGGCCCACACCGGGCCAGGGCTCTGCTCGCCCGCTTCGGCAGCATAACCGCGATACTGAACGCTGAGGAAAGCGAGCTGGACGCAGTGGAAAACCTCGGCAGGGAACTGGCGCGGCGAATCCGCTGGCTGGTGAGCGAAGCGCCGGGGATCTATCGGGCGGCCGCCTCCCATATCTCGTCAGGTAGACACGGTTGCCTCTTGTACCAAACATGACAACCAATGAGCACACATCCAATGGTGTAACTATGGCTGCAGCTAAAGTGACTGCCGCTCGTACGGCCAGGCTAGGCCTTCGTGCCACTGCGGAGCAGGAAACCGTGCTGCGCAGAGCCGCAGAAGTGGCCCATAAGTCACTTACGGATTTCATCCTGGACAGCGCCTGCCGGGCAGCAGAGCAGACCTTGCTTGACCAGCGCCTATTCATGGTTTCGGGGGGTCAGTATCAAGCCTTGCTGGATCTGCTCGAACAGCCTGCGCAGGAAAATCCGGGGTTAAGAGACCTCTTTTCACATCGATCGCCCTGGGAAGTCCGATGACCCTATGTGCACCGGAACCCCTATCTAATAATCATCAATTAGATGCCTTTGACTGCGGCAAACCCACTCTGAATGAATGGCTATGCCAAATGACTGGGGGCGGCACAATTCATAGCGCGGTAGTGTTCAGAATTCTGTGTCATTTCTTTACCATACGCAAAAAAGAGATGACTCATGACCAAACCTACATTCGACATGGATGCCGCTGTCAAGGCGCTGCATTATCGAAAGTTCGATCCGGCCCCGACCCAGCCATCCCCGGCGGGTCGCCAACCCGCACAAAGCAGCGCTTTGTAAGCGCGCAGGCTGGCCCTGCAACGGTAGCGCAACCCTATCCTCCTAATCCCGCCCGCTCGGCTGGGGCTTTCTCTCTCGCTGAACTCAGCGGTCGGAGCTATCTACATAATCAGTCAGCAACACGACCGTTTCCGGGAAAGCACTGGCCAGTCTCTTGTCCATGGTCACCATGGGAGCCCTCAGGCTCGCTGCCAACGCCACAAACTCGCAATCGTAGGCCGAGCAACTGCTTTTGTTTACAAGAGACAGTACATCCAGAGATGTGACCTCATATTCCTTCCCGCTCAGAAGATCCTCCATCTCCGCCTGCACAGCGAGGGCCTCCTCGAAACTGACCAGAGACTTGCGTATATAGAGCGCCAGGACATTGCGAAACTCGCTGCGCCAAAGCGCAGGTGCAACCCATTCCGACTCCCTCAGCAACAACTGTTCAGCCTGGGGCGTATAAGGTGAAGGCAAAGCCAAATAGGTGATGACATTGGTGTCGGCAACAATCACGGCCTCCCCCTTTCAATGGCCTCCCGGATTTCCTCGACTGAAACGGCATCGGAGTCGAATCGCGGGCGTTTACTCCGCAATCTGACCAAACGTTCCTCTGGAGTTACCTTCCTGGGGACAAGCACCAGTTCCAAACAACTGATCAACTCGCTGTTGATGGAGCGGTGATGCGCTTGCGCAGATTCCTTCAAGCGCCGATATAGATCGTCTGGAATATTCTTAAGCGTTACAGTAGCCATAGCCACACCTCCATACACAATGGAACCATTATGGTTCCACCCTGGATGAAACACAAACAAGGCTTGTGGCCACCAGTTTGACGCTTAACGTTATTCGATATACTCCGGATGGCCCAGCAGATGTGGCCATCGAGGATTACCACTGAGGAGGTAAATATGTTCAACAGCGGCATACGCCCCATCCACCCGGGCGAAATCCTGCGCGAGGACTACCTGGTCCCGCTGGGCATAAGCGCCAATGCACTGGCAAAGGCGCTGCATGTGCCGGCGCCGCGCATCAACGACATAGTTAGGGAGAGGCGCGGCATAACCGCGGATACGGCCATGCGTCTGGCCCGCTACTTCGATACCACCCCACAGCTCTGGATGACTCTGCAAGCTGAATACGACCTGCGGGTCGCACAGATCGAGCGAGCGGATCAAATCGCCAGGGAAGTGGCCCCTCGCCAAGTGGCGTGACCCCTCCCTCGAGACCGCCGAGGTGAATCTGAGCATCAGCCATGTCTGCCAGGAGAAGATGGAGACCTCCGGAGGCATCCGACGCCCGGAACCGGCAACTCCCTAAGTCCGGCCTAAGTCCAATACATCGAGTCAAAACTTCCCTCCCCTGTGGGAGCCAGCCTTGCTGGCGAATAGAGGGCAGATAGCACTGATTCAATCGTCTGCAAGGCGGGCTCTTGAACTACGACGCCATAGGCCGTTTCTTCTACGGCATCGTGACTCTCCGGTTCTAGCCCCCTCCGGTCCTTCCCACCCCGAACGGGGCGTCCTTATCTCTCCTCGCACCCTCAAATTGATTAAAAAACACACAAAACAAACCTCCCAAACCTGACATTGCGAAGTTAAAGAAAAAAAATGCGATTTTTTTGAGGGGACCATCGTCCCAGCCGTCAATAGCAGTGTTGGGAGGGAAGTGGCTACTTGGGGGTAGCCGCTTCTAAACATCGCCATTTGTGGCAAAACACTATAAATCCAACGATCAAGAGAGGATTTACAATGAAAAAGAACCTCCTGTCTGCAGCTGTTAAAGGGGCCCTGGGCCTGACCGCAGCTGCGATTATGGTTCCGGCAATGCCCGCCTTTGCGCAGGAAGATGCGACTTTGGTGGAGGAAGTCATCGTTACCGGTTCTCGCATCCAGCGGGCCGATCTTGAAAGCGCACTTCCCATCCAAATAATGGATTCAGAACAAATTGCAGCTACCGGTGTTACCTCAGCTGCAGACCTGATGACCAAAGTCTCCTCCATGCAGGGCTTTACCACTCCTGGCGATTCTGTTGGCGGCAGCGGCGGTGGCTTGCAAACCGCTAACCTCCGGGACCTGGGTGACAGTTACACACTGGTTCTGCTGAACGGTCGTCGCTTGGCGGCTTCCACCTCCGGCAGTATTGTTGACCTCCGCCACATTCCAATCGCCGCGATTGAACGTGTAGAAATTCTGACAGACGGTGCCAGCGCCCTATACGGCTCTGACGCAATTGCCGGTGTCGTAAACTTCATTCTCAAAGAGGATGTAAACACCACCAGCATCTCTGCGCGCTTTGACCAGCCTATGGAAGACGGTGACGGTGAGACCAGCAAGTTCGACATCACCACTGGCTTTGGTGACCTGGACTCCGATGGCTTTAACGTGATGGCCACCCTGAGCCATGTTGAGCAGAACTCTCTGGCCGCCAAAGATCGGGATTTTGGCAGCACCGGTATCATTACACGGAATAATCCGGCTACCGGAAACCCTGTTCTGTTTTTTAACGGATCAACCAATTCCATCCCCGGCAACGCTTACGTGTACTTTACCGAAGCGTCAGGTCGTAGCACTATTAATTTCAACCCTTACAGAGAAGCGAACGGATCCTGCGCACCGGACAACGCTCCTTCTGACGATCTTTGCGCCTTCGACTACACTAGCACGCTGCAAATTCTCCCTGAGAGAGAAGCAACCTCCGTCGTTCTGTCCGGGAAATTCAAAATTTCCGACAATATGACTGGTTTTAGTGAATTGGTCTACACTGACACCAGCATGACCTCCGCGATCGCACCTTACCCGACTGGGCAAGTTGAGCTGCCAATCGACTCCCAGCTGGTTCAGGACTACGTACTTCCGTATGTAGACGCAGCAGCCGTTGCTGATATTGAGCAAGTTACCGGCACCTGGCGCGCTCTTGCAGCAGGTAACCGTACTACTGAGTATGCATCTGAAGCACTTCATTTTGTGGCTGGTATTGAGGGCTCAGTTGGCGATATCAGCTATGAAGTCGCTGCCTTTAACTCTACCACCGATCAGGAAGAAAACTTTGTTGATGGATGGCTGTTGGGGGACGAGTTCTACGATCTAGTGGAATCTGGCAATCTCAATATTTTTGAGACCCCGGACAACTTGCCGGAAAACACTTCCGAACTGCTGGCCCCGACTATTTACCTTGGTAACAACAGCACGACAGAAACGACCACTACTGGTTTCGACGCCTCTGTATCCATGCCAATGTTTGCCATGAATGGCGGAGACGCTCAAATTGCTGGCGGCGTTGACTATCGGCGCACTAGCTACGTTCAGGGAGCTTCGGATGCTAACGCAAGTGGACGGATTCTTTTCGTTCAGCCAGGAAATACTTACGATCTGGAACGAGACTCATACGGTGTTTATACGGAAGCCTACTTTCCTGTAATGGAAAATCTCGACCTGACCGCTTCCTTGCGTTACGACTCCATTGGCGGTGTTGACTCCGTAGTAGACGGTGTAAATCTGGGCACGGTAAACGATGACGAGTCTGACGTAACCTATAAAGTAAGCAGCCGCTGGACAGTTACTGACAGCTTGTCGCTGCGGGCTTCTTACGGCACCGGATTCAAGGCTGCTTCGATGGTCGACCTGGCTCGCCCGCTGGTGAACTTCGGGGTTACATCCGGAACCTTTGACTGCCCGTTCCCTGCCAACGACCCCCTGCGCAGTCTCTGTGTTGCGCCTGCAGGTTTCCAGGCACAAGTACTGGCTGGCGGCAACTCGGAGCTGACACCTGAAACTTCAAAGCAATTCAGTGTGGGCTTCGTATTTGATACTGCCGATAATTTCACCGCTACGGTGGACTATTGGAATATCCAAATGGAAGACCAGGTCGACAGCTTGACTGAACAGCAGATTTTCGACAACTGGCAGCAATATCGCGAACTGTTTGTTCCGGTACGTAACGCCGGTTCTGGCCGTGATGAATTGGGCATTATTCAAGCTGTAGTCAACATTGGTGAATCCGAAGTGAGCGGTATCGACTACCGTTTCGAGAAAATTAATGAACTGTCATTTGGTGAGTTGACTCTCGGATTTGGTGGTACCTATATGATTGAAAATGAAAATTCACTCTACGGTACCAGCATGGGCAAATTCGGCGCAGACGATGATGTAACCTTCCGAAACATCATCCGCGCCAACGCCACCCTGGTTCATGGTGACTTTACCCATAATCTCGCTGTAAATTACCGTAGTGGTTATTTGGACCAAGCCAACGAGGTGTTTACGCTTGATGAAAATGGCGACTTCATAGTTGAGCAGGTGGTCAACTCGGAGGGAGAAATCGAAGACGCACTTGCAACCGAGCAAATTCAGCTGGACATCCCGTCTTATGTTACTGTCGACTTCCAGAGCCAGTGGATGTTAATGGCAGATCAGCTGTCTCTGAAACTCGGCGTCAACAACCTGCTGGATAAGAAGCCGCCGCAAACTCTACGTGTAAGCGGTGCTGGTCACCAGCTTGGTTTTGATCCTCGCTACTCTGACGCTTACGGAAGAACCGCATACCTCAACGTAGGTTACACTTTCTAAGAAAGAGTAGATTAGAGTTGTAACGATCCTGTAGGATCTGCGCACCTCAGAAAACCCCGTATCTCTTCAGAGGTGCGGGGTTTTTTATTGAAGCAATAAGGTCAGGTCCCAGGCTAAGTCTTTGATTCTTGATAATCCCCCTCACCGTTGTTGACTAATGAAGTCCAAAGAAATCTTCTCTTTCAGTGTATATCCCCACTACCATTAGCCTTCTCTATGCTTCATTCCGATTTTGGCTGTCCACTTCGTAATGACGGAGAGGTTTTGGAATAAGCCTTCATTGCGCCAAGAGGACTTCGCTCAAAACCTTATCTCCATTCAGCAGTCCTTGCGGTTCTAAAACATATGCCAAAGTATTCAGCAGAGCTTTAGGCATAGGACTTCCGTCCATATTTGATCAGAAAACAACCAAACCTGTAATGGCGTGTAATGAAGTCCCGCACACAAACGATAAATAAGTTGGTAAAGTAATCAGGCTGGAGAAATTGGACAGTTCCAGCGCAAATACGATAAGCCCACAGGGAGAACTTTTTATGAAAGAAGTACAAAAGTGGTTATCTGCTGTATTTGCCGCACTGTTTCTGGTGTGCGCTTCTGTTTCCACCATCGCCGAAGAAGCGGATGCGGAATTGATCGCGGTTAATATCAATACCGCCTCCGCCGAGGAACTCGCGTCGGCACTGGATGGTGTGGGGGAAGCTCGCGCGGAGCTGATTATCAAATTCCGCGAGGAGCAGGGGCCCTTCACTTCGGTGGAGCAGTTGCTGGAAATCAAGGGGGTGGGCGCAGCTACGCTGGAGAAGAATCGAGACAAGATCCAGCTCTAGCGGCCAAACTCGGGCGGAAGAGCGCTACGGGGCTCTACCGCCCGCTTTGCTGTAATCTACCTTCTCAACCTCGCTTCGCCAGCAGAGCTGACTTCCCCCGACCACCCCCAGGCTCAATACTCCTTTCTTTTCACAGCCGGCTTTCTCAGCAACAAAGAAAAGCGACCATTTATTGGATAGCACCTCTCACTGACCCATCAGTCAAGGCTGAATCGATCAATTTTTATGCCTTTCTGTCGTCTTTACACTTAAAGCAGACCTGCTCACATTTATTTCCGATAAGAAAAATTATTGCTATGAAATCTTATCTACGCGAATAGTTCTGCCATTTATCGATCAAATAACAACCTTTTTGGTCGCCTTTTGTACGGCTCAATGCTGATTTTAAGAATACTTCACTTAGTCACGATAGTTCCATATTTATATTTAATACATTAAAGTCAGCCCGCGCACTAAATGCTACAAGCTAACAACCGCATTGTAAGTACCATAAGTACATAAAAGGATGCACTATCTATGATCAAGACCAAATTGAGCGTTGCTATCGCGACTTTGGGCACTCTCGCTGCTACTGGTGTAGTGGCTCAAGACTCAATACCCGGCCCAGAAGTTGAAGAGGTGATCGTTACCGGTTCGCGTATTGCCCGTGACCCGCTGTCAACTACCGGCCCCATCACCCTGGTTGACTCAGAAGCCATCGAGCGCTCCGGCGTGGGCACCATCGACGAACTGCTGCGCGAACTGCCGTCTATGGGCACCGCGGGCATCAACGCCAACGATAACAACGGGGGCGGCGGTCTGGCTTTTGTAGACCTGCGCAATCTGGGCTCCTCCCGCACCCTGGTTCTGGTAAACGGTCGCCGTTTCGTATCTTCCAGCTCCGGGGTGAGTTCCGCGGTGGATATGAACAATATCCCCGTCGATATGATCGACCGCATTGAGGTGCTGACCGATGGTGCCTCGGCGGTATACGGTTCCGATGCCGTTGCCGGTGTTATCAACGTGGTAATGAAAGACTCCTTTGACGGCGTGAAGATCAGTGCCCGCGGCGGCGCCACTGAAGATGGCGGCGGCGAAAATGGTGAGCTGTCCTTCACCTTCGGCAACGAAGGGGAGCGCGGCAGTTTCGTGGGCAATATCTCCCACAGCCAGCGCGCTGAAATTACCTACAACGATCGCGACTGGGCAGGACTGAACAGCTCACTGACCCCCAACGGTAACCTTTACACTGCCTATGGCAACTTTACCGTTGGCGAAGGCGGCCAAACCCTGACCGATGGCACTACCTCCTACGATATCGGCCAACATATGTGGCTTGCGGGCAGCATGGAGCGCACCGGTGTCACACTGTCCGGCAACTACTCGCTGAGCAACAGCGTAGAGCTCTACGGAGAGGCCAGCTATACCAACAAAACCACCAACCAACAGTTGGCTGCACAGCCGATGTATTCCGCCAACGGTTTTGCAATAGATCCGGAACAACATCTGCCGGCCGAAATTCAGGCACAACTGCAGAGTGCCTGGCAGGAAGCCCACGACGCCTGGGTCGCCAATGGCAGCGATCCGGAAGACGAAGAATTCCCCTTCCCCGGCGAAAGCTGGCAGGCGGGCTTTGATGACATGCGCATTCGCCCGGTGGCCGGCGGCACCCGCGACTATGAGCAGGAAACCGATACCTACCGCTTCCTCGCCGGTCTTCGCGGCGACCTGGCCAACGGCTGGAGCTGGGACGCATTCGCCAGCTACGGAAAAAACGAAGGCGAAAACGTGATCGCCAACTCCTACAGCAAGAGCAAGCTGCAGGAGATCCTGAACGGCACCGCTGGCATCGAGCCGGTATTTGCCGGCGGCATGAGCCCCGAGGTGATCGACTATATGCGTTACGCCGACAGGGAAGACAACGAATACGAGCTGGAAAACTACGGCGTCTCTCTTACCGGAGACATAGATGCTGTCCAATTCCAGGGCGGCGCTCTGGGTTTTGCCGCTGGTGTGGAGTACCGCAAGGAGTCCGGTGAGTTCAATCCCAGCGTGGAAACCCAAAGCGGCGACACCTTCGGCAACCAGCAGGAAGCCACCGAAGGGGACTACTCGGTAACCGAGGTGTTTGCCGAATTCAACCTGCCCATTCTGTCCGGCGCCAAGTATGCGGAAGAGTTGTCCGCTGACCTTGCGGTTCGCTATTCCGACTTCGACACCTTCGGCGGTGAAACCACCGGTAAAGTGGGCTTTGTCTACGCTCCGATCGAAGACCTGCGCTTCCGTGCCAGTGCTTCCACCTCCTTCCGGGCTCCGGGTATTTACGAGCTTTACAGCGGCACCGCTCAGAGCTATGAGTACCTGATCGACCCTTGTGACACCAGCGAGAGCAACGAGCGTGGCCAGGGCGCAAACTGCGGCATGGTAGGTCCGGCCTTTACCCAGAGCGGCAGCCAGGTTCCCACCAATATCGGCGGCAACCCGAACCTGGACGCGGAAGAGGCCGAGTCCTACACCTTCGGCATCGTCTGGACCCCGGCTTTTGTCGAAGACCTGTCCATCACCCTGGACTACTTCGATATTCAGGTGGAGAACGCCATCACCTCTCCGGACCTGCAGCGCATGCTGGACGACTGCTACCGCGATGGCATCGAGAGCGCTTGCGTCTCGATCACCCGCGGTGCCGGAGGCCAGGTCACCAACCTGGAGGGCGCTAAGATGAATATCGGTGAAATCAGCACCCGCGGTGTGGACCTCGATATCGTCAACAACCTGCACTTCAACGCCGGACAGCTGGCCCTGCGCCTGCAGGCTTCCCGCCTGCTGGAGTACGAGGAATACAACGAGCAGACTGACCAGACTTGGGACAAGCTGGGCTATGTGGGTACATCCAGCGAGATGTACGTGAAATGGCGCGGCCTCGCCGGTGCCACCTGGTTCGCGGACAGCTGGAGCCTGGGCCTGGATGTTCGCCATCTGAGCGACGGCGAGACCTCCTATCGCGAAGTGCCCTCGCACACCTACCTGGACCTTCACGCGGGCTGGGACGTAAGCGACGCACTGCGACTGACCGCCGGTGTTGACAACCTGGCCGACCGCGAGCCCACCGACGGCTCGGGGTCCGGAGATTGGAACAGCACCCTGGACTACAAAGGCCGCTACGCCTGGGCCGGAGTCAGCTACCAGTTCTAAAAAGGACCTGGCAAGCAAAAAAGAGGGGCGCCGATTCGGCGCCTCTTTTTTTTAGTCCTATTCACCTACGAGCAGACAAATCTCTGAATCCCTACCGGGCCCCCTGCTGCAGATATTCCAACTTGCGCATATAGGCGTTCTTGGTACCCAGGTTTTCCGCCAGGGAAAACGCCTCGGTAAAATGCTCCCGCGATTCTTTCATATCCCCCAGGCGGTAATTGGTCAGCCCCATCAAAAAGTGAAAACGGTGATCGTCGCTGTATTTCCACAGGGCGCGGCGGAGCCGCTTGTGTGCCAGTTCGAATTCGCCGTGTTCGTAGGCATTGCGGGCCTGGAAATAGAGGTAGTAGGGATTGCGCTCGCGGTAGTAGCGGGCCTGGCGTTCGTAGTGAGCCGCCAGGGCCTCCCTGCCGCTGTTGCGGTAGAGGCGTTCCAGGTTGCTGATGGCGGTCAGGTTGCCCGGTTTCAAGCGGATGGCCTGCAGGTAGCTCTGCTCCGCCTCGGTGGCAAATCCCGCGCGCGCGTAGATCACCCCGAGGTTTGCCCAGAGCTCGCTGCCCTGCGGCTGCAGTTCCAGAGCCTTGCGCATGTGCAGGAAGGCGGCGCGGGTGTCCCCATCCTTCAATAGCTCCACCGCGCGGTTGCTGTAGAACTGGCCGAAAGCGGCGGAATCGGACAGGCGGAACTGCTCGTACACCGGGTCGTAGGCTTCGAGATCGAAATCCACGACGCGGCGACCGCGCCGGGTTTTGGAGACCATGTTGATATGGCGGTAAACGACGAAGGTGTCCGCGTCCGCATAATCCCAGGTCTGAGGCACTTCCACTTCGTTGAAATAGGCCTCGGCCCCCAGGGCCCGCGTCATGGCCACCATCATCACCGTAAATGCCATGCAGTTGCCGCGCTGCTCGTGGAAGGTCTCCGCGGCGGTGAGGGTGCTGTCCGCGTCGTATTCCACATGAAACTGCTCACCGAAGGCCTTCAGCAGGGCCGCCAGCCTCTGCGAAGAACCGGCATCCGGGGCGATGCTGTCGAGGAGTTCACGCATCTCGTCGCTGAGGCCGAGGATATCGACCTCCGGCAGTTGCTGTGGCGTCACCCGGTAGCCCAGCAGCGGCTCGCCACTGAGCAGGTGATCGGTGTTCACCTCCGTGGCTGTTGGTGGGACAGTGGTACAAGCACCCAAAAATATGACCAAAAATAGTATCCCAGTCACTAGCGGCGAGATTTTCATCGTTATAGTTCCCTGGCAGCAGCTCTTGTGAGCTTTAACATCAACCGGGCTGTCTGTAAACCTCTCATACTCGTTTCATTTGTAACCATTAGCCTGAATAACAACCAACTGTTACACTTTGCAGGTTTATACCGGAAGCTCTGTACGCCAGAGATTTCCCTAACTATTTACAGGCAGAGGCACTTCTATGTCTTCTTATGTCGCGGACACCACTACGGCTTTTACTATTGCCGTATCCAGCCTCAACTAAAGCTATAACAACTGGAAATTCAGATTATGTCGTCGAATACACATCAGAACAGTGATGGCTTTTTCGGCCATCCCAAAGGGCTCTCAACCCTGTTCTTCACTGAAATGTGGGAACGCATGAGTTATTACGGCATGCGGGCCCTGCTCGTACTGTTTATGACTGCGAGCCTGCAGGAAGGGGGGCTCACCTTCACCGTCGCTACCGCGGCGGCCATCTACGGTCTATACACCGGTGCCGTTTACTTTATGGGCCTACCCGGCGGCTGGATCGCTGATCGCCTGCTGGGGGGACAGAGGACGGTGTGGTACGGCGGCATCATCATCATGTGCGGCCACATTGTCCTGGCCATCCCCAACGAGAGCACCTTCTTTATCGGCCTGATCCTGGTCGTCACCGGCACCGGATTGCTGAAACCCAATATCAGCGCCCTGGTCGGCCAGCTGTACACCCAGGAGGACGTGCGCCGCGACAGCGGTTACGCCCTCTATTACATGGGCATCAATATGGGCTCGTTGCTCGGCTACTTCATCTGCGGCTACTTCGGCGAGAATGTCGGCTGGCACTGGGGCTTCGGCGCCGCCGCGGTGGGCATGGGCGTGGGTCTGCTCCAGTACCGTGGGACCATCGGCAACCTCGGCGACGCCAGCCTGAAACCGATAAATCCCTTATCCCCCGCGGGCGCGAAAAGGGCCTGGAGCATCATCGGTGCCATCGTTGTGGCCGCGGCAGTGATTACCGGCCTGGCTCTGACCGGTGCTATCAGCATCAACCCCGTGGTGCTGGCTGGGTATGTGGCCGTGGCATTTACCCTCATCTTCTTCGCCTACTACGCCTTCGTCTACTTCGCCGGCGATCTAAACGAAGTGGAAAAGAAAAGGATGTGGGCGCTGTTCCTGGTATGTCTGGCCTCCGCCTGCTTCTGGGCTGGTTTTGAGCAGGCGGGTTCATCCCTGAACCTGTTCGGCCGCGACTACACCGATCGCCTGATCGGCAGCTTTGAAATTCCCGCCTCCTGGTTCCAGAGCTTCAACGCCGCTTTCATCATTATCCTTTCGCCCTTCTTCGCCGCACTGTGGATCAATCTGGGCAAGCGCATGATCATGCCCTCCTACAGCCTGAAGTGCGCCATCGGTCTGATTATCATGGCAAGCGGCTTTATCGTGATGTTCTTTGCCTCCCAGTACGCCGCCCAAGGCCTGAAGGTGGCGCCCACTTGGCTGGCCGCCACTTACTTCCTTCACACAGTGGGTGAGCTGTGCCTGAGTCCGGTTGCCCTGAGCGCGGTAAGCAAGTTGGCCCCCCGTCGCTTTGCTGGGCAGATGATGGGCGTGTTCGTGCTGACCTACTCCATCGGCAACATCATCGCCGGCCTGCTGGCAGGAAACTTCGATCCGAACAACGTTGAAGAGCTGCCGAATCTGTACCTGCAGATCAGCCTGTTCAGCATCGGCATCGGCATCATCCTTATCCTGGTTGGACTGAAGTCCAAGTATTGGGAAGGGCAGGGGCAGTCGGGAAAATCCCCAGCGGGGACTGAGGCGGAAGCCAACACTGTCTGAGGTAAGGGCAGTGCCTGAAGTACGCATTAGCGGGCCGCTGCGTGAGCAGCGGTCCTTTTTTGTTTGCGGCAGTAGCCCAACCTCCCTCTCAAAGCGGGAGAGGGGAGCTGTTCTTCCCGAGCCCCAACCAATTATCCGAGTGCCAACCCGGCATTCAGCCAGATAAACCGCAACCCGATCACGCACAGCAGGCAGGCAAAGCAGTTCTTGAGCATCTGCGGCGAGAGCCGGTGGGCCAGGTTGGCGCCGAGCCGGGCGAAGGGCGTGCTGGCGAGCACTATGCCGAGAAACGCCGGCCAGTAGATATAGCCGCTGGTCCAGGGCGGCAGTTGCGCCTCGCCCCATCCCTGTACCGCAAAGCTGATCGCCCCGGCCACCGCAATGGGCAGGCCGCAGGCGGCGGAGGTGGCCACGGCGCGCTGCATCTGCACCCGGCAGTGGGACAGGAAGGGCACGGTGAGCGAGCCCCCGCCGATTCCGAAAATCGCCGAGGCCCAGCCGATAACACCCCCACCGGCAGACAGCGCCGCGGCTCCGGGCAGGCGGCTGCCGTCAGTGGGCAGTTGCGCATGGCGCAGGCCATCGAGCCACATCTTGACGGCGATCGCCAGGGCGAAAACGCCGATCAACAGCTGCAACCAGGCACCCGGGAGCAGGTGGGCGGTCACTCCGCCGAGCCAGGAGCCGAGCAGGATACCCGGCGTCATGGCGAGAAAAATTGACCAGTCCACAGCGCCTTTCAGGTGGTGCGTACGGATGGAGCTAAGGGAAGTAATAACGATGGTGGCCAGAGAAGTAGCCACCGCCATATGGGTGAGAATTTCCGGTGCCAAGCCCCGGGCGGTGAATACCAGTACCAGCGCCGGTACAATAATCAGGCCGCCGCCAACGCCGAAAAGCCCGGCAATGGTGCCGGCGGCAGCACCGAGCACCAGATAGATCAGCAGTGTTTCCATCCCCCTCCCCTACAACACGCTTTTTCGTGGGAGCCAGCCCTGCTGGCGAAACAGGGGCAATAGCATCGTCGCAGTCGCCTGCAGGCAGGCTCCCACAAAATTGTTTCAAGCCTTGTCGATATGAAGCCAGTCGAATCCCTGCTGCTGGCAGGCAAAAATACAGTTGCTGACCTGCTCTGCGACATCGCCCAAGGCGCTCCGGGCCAACTCGACGGTATTGTTCTTTTCACTGATATGCGCCACCACCAAATGCTGCAACCGCTCGCAGCCGACCCGCTGCAGGAAACCGGCAGCCTGTTGGTTGCTGAGGTGGCCGTAGGCACCCCCCACGCGCCGCTTCAGTGACGGAGGATAAGGGCCCTGGGCGAGCATTTGTGGATCGTGATTGGCTTCAAGTACCAGGGCATCGCAATCGCCAAAATGTGCCTCCACATGGGGAGTCACAGTACCCAGGTCGGTGAGCAGGCCGAGGCTGCTGCCGCGGCTGCGGAATACGAACTGCGCCGCCTCCCGCGCATCGTGGGGAACAGCCACCGGCGTCACATCGATATCCGCCACCGCAAACGGCCGGTGGCCCTCGATCAAGTGGACCCGCGGCAGCTTGCCGATATCGCGCGCGCGAAGGGTTCCGGGAGTCAGATAGACGGGCAGCCCGTACTTGCGCGCCAACGGCGCCACACCGGAGAGGTGGTCACTGTGCTCGTGGGTCACCAGTATCGCGGACAGGTCCGCCGGCGACACGCCGAGCCGCGCCATGCGCCGCTCGGTCTCCCTGATGGTAAAGCCACAGTCCACCAACAGGCAGTGGCCGCCACTGGCCACCAGGGTGCCGTTGCCCTTGCTGCCGCTTCCCAGCGAGGCAAAGCGCAACATTAAATGAGATTCTGACGAACAGCCATCAACAGTTGCGACGCCCGGTTGCGGGGCAGCGGCTTCCCGCGGGTGTCGCGAACGCGGACCTGGACCGCCTCCCCAGTGCCGCGCACCAGCACCAGGTAGCCGGGAATCTTCTGGTCCGGAGCACCGCCCAGGCCCTCGATACCGCTGAACAGCGCCGGGTCGGCAGAGGGATCGATATTGGCCAACAGCTGTTGCAAGGTCACTTTATCCGCGACCTTTGCCTGCTTGTCCTCGTCCTTGCCCAATCTCCAGGAAAACCAACTGTCGTCATCCTCTTCGGAGAGCTCGCGGTCTTCGTCGTAAGTGACATAGAAGAGGCCGTTGTCCGCATCTTCCTGGTGCAGCCGATAGGCACCGACATTGATCGCATGGGCCACGGTGGCCCGGGCGCGGTCCATGGCCAGGTCCATGGTGATATAGGGTTCTTTGCCCGCCGGCTCCACCAGTTGCACCTTGACCGAGCCGCCGCCGATCGCCTGCGCCACCAGCGATGCCGTCGCGCCGGTGGACTCAGCGGCCAGTGAAGTGGACATCTCGTCGATCATCCAGCCCTCGCGCTCCGGACTGGTGGACCGCTCCGGCCAATTGACCTGGCCGCCCACCGGCGTGTCGATAGGTACCGACAGGTGGCGCACATGAACCTCCGTGGTATCCGGCTGTACGCCGGACTCCACCCGTAACTGGTACTTGTCTTTGGTGTCGGGACTTTCGCCAAAAGTCAGCCAGACGGTTTCCATAAGCCCGGAACTGGCGTCGGACATGGCCAACTGCAGCCCGGAACTGCGCAGGAAGTAATGAAGCTGTGGCCATACTTCATCCGGCGGCTGGGACACCAGCACCCAGCGGCGATTGCCCAGCTTCTGGATCTTCACCCGGTCCATGCCCACATTGGTGGAAAGAGGCTGTGGGCGCGGCACTTCGAACTCGCCGTGCTCCAGTTCACCGCCGCCGATCTGGGGAATCTCGTACAGCTCTTCCTGGTGCTTGGCGGTGACTCCGGGTGGCAGCTGCAGCGGCGGCAGGCTGTTGGCCATCTGGTAGTCATCGCCGCGGTCGCGGAAATAGCCGTCGTCGCCGCCAAACATTCCGCAACCCACCAGCGCGAGGCTGGCGATCCCGAGTGCGGTTCCAGCAGTGAATCTTGTCATTATCGATACCTTTACTTTCGAATCTTGGGCGGCGCGTTTTTTACAATATTCCGGCGCTACGCAACGCCTCGCGCACTGTGGCGTGATGCTCGGGGGAAAGAGAGGTCAGTGGCAGGCGGATACCACCATCCACGCGCCCCATCTCCCGCAGCGCCCACTTCACCGGTATCGGGTTGGACTCCACAAACAGCACTTTGTGCAGTATGCGGATGCGTTCGTCGATGGCGCGCGCTGTGCCGGCATCGCCACCGAGTGCCGCCTCGCACATCTGCGCCACCGCCGCCGGTGCCACATTGGCGGTCACGCTGATATTGCCGTGGCCGCCGGCGAGCATCAGTTCCAGGGCCGTGGCGTCGTCACCGGAATAGACGGCAAAATCCCCGGGCAGGATCTCCAGCAGTTCGCGCGCGCGCTCCAGGTTACCGGTGGCCTCCTTGATGCCGACGATATTGCCGATCGCCGCCAGGCGCCGCACCGTTTCCGGCAGCATATCCACCGCGGTGCGCCCGGGCACATTGTAGAGTATCTGGGGAATGGCCACGGCCTTGGCGATGGCCTTGTAGTGCTGGTACAGGCCCTCCTGGGTGGGCTTGTTGTAGTAAGGAGTGACCAGCAGGCAGGCGTCGGCGCCGCATTTGGAGGCGGTCTCGGTGAGTTCGATGGCCTCCTGGGTGGAGTTGGCGCCGGTGCCGGCAATCACCGGTACGCGCCCGGCCACCTGATCCACCACGCGGCGGATCACCTCCAGGTGCTCGTTGACGTCGAGAGTGGCGGATTCACCGGTGGTGCCCACCGCGACCAGGGCGCGGGTGCCCTGCTCTATATGCCACTCCACCAGATTGTGCAGACTGTCCCAGTCCAGGCTGCCGTCTGCGTACATGGGGGTAGCCAGGGCCACCATACTGCCGGAAAACATCCTAACTCCTTACCTTTCACCGGTTGAGCCGCCGAAAAACGAAACCGGTATGTTACTGAGCGCGCAGGGCGGATGCCAGACCAGTTGCAGGCTATCTGCGCTTCTTGCGCCGCCGCTTGCGCTTGCGGGCCTCGCCGTAGACGTCCGGAGCACCTTCCGGGCGTGTCTTGAAGCGGCGGTGCACCCACATGTACTGGGATGGATTCTCCCGAAGGCGGGCCTCGATAAACTGATTGACCACCACCGCATCCCGCAGTTCGTCGCCGGAGGGAATTTCCTCTATCGGGGGATAGACCACCACACGGTAACCTGCACCGCCCTCCAGCCGGGTCACCATGTAGGGTACCACCTGTGCCCGTCCCAGGCGGGCAAAACGCGAAGTGGCAGTGACTGTGGCCGCGGGCTGGCCGAACAGGGGGGCGAAGACTCCGTGGCTGATGCCGTAGTCCTGGTCCGGCGCATACCATACCGAGCGCCCCCTCTTCAGCGCGCGCAGCATGCCGCGCACATCCTTGCGCTGGTAGACCTCGGAATCCTCCCCGTGGCGCTCGCGTCCCTTGCGCTGCATATAGTCGTACACGGGATTCTTGTGCGGGCGGTACATGCCGTCGACTTTGTGGCACATGGCCATAAAGGCGGCACCTATCTCCAGGGTGGTGAAGTGCATCGCCATCAGCACCGCCCCCTGTCCCCGTTCCTGGGGTTGCCGCAGGTGTTCCAGGCCCTCGATGGTGAAACGCTTGCGCAGCCATTGGCTGGAACGGAACCAGGCCATGCCGGTTTCCATCAGCGCGATACCGTTGGAGTCGAAGTTGCGCCGCAGCAGTTCAGCGCGCTCTTCCTCAGAAAGCTCGGGGAAGCACAGCGCCAGGTTGCGCTCGGCAATTGTGCGGCGGCGGCTGGCAAGGCGCAGCATCAGCCGGCCCAGGACTCGGCCCAGGGCCAGTTGCCAGCGGTAAGGCAGCTGCGCGACCAGGTACCAGAAAGCGAAGAGCAGCCAGGTCGGCCAGTAGCGCGGATGCAGTAGCGCTGCGCGAAAGTGGGGTTTTTCCATCGGGTGTCTTTGTCTGCCGCTGTGGCGGTCGAAAGCGGCGCATTATAGCGATGGCGGGAGGGAGGTGGCGAGGGGTAGAGTGCGCCGTGCGCACTGTCCGGGCCTACTGGTGCGCACGGCGCACCTACTGGTGGTTCAATGCCGCAGCAGGGTATCCAGTTCGTCCACCGCCTCGCACCAGTCGGAATCGTCCAGGATCGCCTGCTCCAGGAACTCCCGCTGCCCGTCAGACCAGAAGGGCGCCTCGGACAGGTGCTCTTCACCGCTCAGGTGGTGGCGCTCGAGAAAACCTTCGACGGCGTCATCATCGGACGGAAGGCCCAGTTGGGCGAAGAGGTCGTTGACGGTGTGGTGGCCGGTGGTTTCCATGGTCGCTCCCCGCGGTCGCAATACCTTGCAACAGTATAGGAAAGCGCCGGGGGCGGCTATCCCCCGGCGGAAGGGAAAGGTTTACGGCGCTGGGTTGGGACTATCGCTGTGCACCGCCTCTATCTCCTCCAGCAGCTCTTCGCTGATTGCCACCCCCACGCTGTCGATATTCGCCCGCAGCTGCTCCATCGTCGTCGCGCCGATAATGTTCGAAGTGACGAACGGCTGCCGGTTGACGAAGGCCAGGGCCATCTGCGCCGGGTCCAGGCCGAACTCCCGCGCCAGGCCGACGTAGGCTTCGGTGGCCGACACCGCCCGCGGGCCCGTGTAGCGCTGGAAGCGCTCGAACAGGGTCAGACGCGCGCCGACGGGTTTGCGTCCGCCCAGGTATTTGCCGGACAGGGCACCGAAGGCCAGCGGCGAGTAGGCCAGCAGGCCGCACTGCTCGCGAATCGCCATTTCCGCGCAGCCCACTTCGAAGCTGCGGTTGAGCAGGCTGTAGGGGTTCTGGATGGAGGCGATGCGCGGCCTGTTGCCGTGCGCGGCCAGACGCAGATATCGATGCATTCCCCAGGGAGTCTCGTTGGAGACACCGATATGACGCACCTTGCCGGCGCGCACCAGTTCCTCCAGCGCACTCAGGGTCTCGGCAATGGATATCCCGTCGTCGCCGTCGTGCTTGTAGTCCAGGCGACCGAAGAAATTCGCGTGCCGCTCGGGCCAGTGCACCTGGTAGAGATCGATAGTGTCGGTGCGCAGGCGCCGCAGGGAATCGTCGCAGGCCTTGAGAATCTGCGCCCGCTCCAGGCGCGGACCGCCACGGATATGCGCCACACCGGAGTTGGCGTCGCCGCGACCGGTGACTTTGGTGGCCAGGACCACCTGGTCCCGATTGCCCCGCGCCGCCAGCCAGTTACCGGTAATCTCCTCGGTGCGCCCATAGGTCTCCGGTCGCGGCGGTACCGGGTACATCTCTGCGCAGTCGATAAAATTCACACCCCGGTCGAGGGCGTAGTCCAACTGCTCGAAGGCCTCGGCTTCGCTGTTCTGCTCGCCCCAGGTCATGGTGCCCAGGCAGATCTGGCTGACTTTGAGGTCGGTGGTGCCCAGTTGGCGGTATTCCATGGGGAAACTCCTGCGATCGATAGGGAGATTATGCTGAGATTTGAGAAAGGAGCTAAAGGAGCTGTAGGAGCGGCTGTCCTGGGAACGCCGAGCTCCAGCTCGGCATCGCGGCCGGAGGCCGCGTCATAGGGCGGTGGAGGATCAAGGCGGGCCTGCGGCCCGCTTTGCCGAGCTGGAGCTCGGCGTTCCCAGGGCTCTCCTACAGGAGACGGCAGGGCTACTCGAAATCCGCCTCTACCATCGGGCTGACATCAGCGTCGTAATCGATGCCCTCGATGCCGAAACCGAACAGCTTGAGGAAATCCTCGTGATGCCCCTTGTAGTCGGTCAGCTCAAACAAGTTCTCGTCGGTCACCTGCGGCCACAAAGCCTCGATCTTAGCCTGAGTCTCCGGGCGTAACTCCTTGTCGTCCATGCGGTAGCGGTTGGCGTCGTCCAGGCGCGGGCTGTCGGTGTAGAGGCCTTCGGTGTAGAGGCGGTACAGCTGCTCGATGCAGCCCTCATGGGTGCCCTCCTCCTTCATCACCTTGTAGACCAGGGAGATATACAGCGGCATCACCGGGATGGCCGCGCTGGACTGGGTGACTATCGCCTTGAGTACCGCCACATGGGCTTCCGCCTTGTCGCTGTCGGTGATGGCCTTGGCGGCGCGATCCAGATCTTCCTTGGCCTTGCCGATGGTGGCGCGACCGTAGATGGGCCAAGTGAGCTTCTCGCCGATATAGGTGTAGGCAACGGTCTTGCAGCCATCCGCCAGCACGCCGGCGTCGCTGAGGGCGTCCATCCAGCGCTCCCAGTCTTCACCGCCCATGACTTTCACGGTCGCGGCGATTTCCTCTTCCGTGGCCGGTTCGACGGTGACCTCGGATATCTCCAGCTTATCGGTATTGAGGCTCTTGGTTGTATAAGCCTTGTCGATCGGCTTCAACACCGAGCTATAGAGTTCGCCGGTCTCCGGGTCCGTGCGTCGCGGCGAGGCCAGGCTGTAGACCACCAGGTCCACCTTGCCCATATCCGCCTTGATCATCTCGATGGCCTTGGCCTTGATCTCATCGGAGAAGGCGTCACCGTTGATGCTCTTGGCATAGAGGCCCGCCTTGTGCGCTTCCTCCTCGAAGGCCGCGGCGTTGTAGTAACCGGCGGAGGCGGTGCGCTTGTCCGTGGGCGGCTTCTCGAAGAAGACCCCCAAGGTGTCGGCGCCGCAGCCGAAGGCGGCGGTGATGCGCGAGGCCAGGCCGTAGCCGGTGGAGGCGCCCACCACCAATACCTTCTTGGGGCCGTTCTCGATGGCCGGCTGGGACTTGATGTAGTCGATTTGCTCGCGCACGTTGGCGGCGCAGCCCTGCGGGTGGGCGTTGGTGCAGATAAAACCGCGTACTTTCGGCTGGATAATCATGCCTGGAATTCTCCCCCTCGATTTTGGGAACCTACAGTCATTGGCTGGGCATTCTATAGGCATAAACCGGCCAGTCCCATAGCCGGCGTCACAGGGCGCGCAAATCGCTGTCCAGAATATCCCCCTCCCCGGCTAAAGCGCCCCGATAGTCCCGGTGGTTTGCTGTAGCGCCATTTGTATGACGAGGCAGCTCTCCACAACTTGTATTTGGCACACTTAGTGCAGCTTCGATACTGGGGCCGTAGCGGACCGCGGCCTATTCTTAACCCATAGCAAGGCAGAGAGGTAGGCATGAAATACTACTCACGTCACTTTGTGAAACCCGGAGATCTCAACCCGGCGCAACGGCTGTTCGGCGGTCAGCTTCTGGCGTGGATAGACGAGGAGGCGGCCATTTTCGCCGGCTGCCAGATGGGCACCCCCATGGTGGTCACCAAGTTGATGTCGGAGATCGACTTCGTCAGTTCGGCGTTTTGCGGCGACGTGGTGGAATTCGGATTCGAGGTGGTGGATATAGGCCGCACCTCACTGACCGTGCACTGTGAGGTGCGCAACAAGCAGACCCGCGAGCTGATCATACAAGTGGAGCGCATCGTGTTTGTCGCTCTGGACGCGGAGGGCAAACCCACTCCCCACAAGAAGGCGGGTATGACCCTGGAGGAGGCCCGGGAGGCCTCCCGGCGGGAGCAGGAGGAGAAAGAGCGGAGGGAGCAGCGTCTGGCCAGTTAGGGAACCCCTATGCTCCCCTGGCCCTCTCCCCCAGCCCCTCTCCCCCAGCCCCTCTCCCGCAAGCGGGAGAGGGGAGCATTCGGCCCCCTCTCCCCACTGGGGAGAGGGTTGGGGAGAGGGGGCAAAATAGGGAGAGGGGCCAAACCGGCGGTATAATCGCGCATTTGCGATTGATACCGCCCCCATGTTCGACCTGAGATTCACCACCCCAAAATCCTGGACGGAGCCAGTACTGGCCGACTTCGACCGCTTCCTGCAGGATCACGCCGCCGCGGAGAAAAAGGCCTCCGGCATGGCGGTTTCCATGTTCTCCCACTACCCGGATAAACCGGTGCTGGTGGAGGCCATGGTGAACCTGGCGCTGGAGGAGATGAACCACTTCCGCCAGGTGATCAAACTGATGCACGAGCGCGGCGTTTTCCAAGCGCCGGACGAGAAAGATCCCTACATCAACGCCATCCGCAAACTGATCCGCCGCGGCAGCGAAGCGTACCTGCTCGACCGCCTGCTCACCGCCGGCATTATCGAGGCCCGCGGCTGTGAGCGCTTCGGACTGGTGGCCGAAGCGCTGCCGCAGGGCACGCTCAAAACCTTCTACCAGGTGATCACCGAAAGCGAGGCCCGCCACCACGAGTTGTTTGTGGAGCTGGCCCTGGAATATTTCCCGCGGGAAACGGTGGAAGCCCGTCTCCACCAGTTGCTGGATGCGGAAGCGGCCATCGCCGCCGCCCTGCCCCATCGCGCCGCGCTGCATTGATGTCCGCGGGAAAGTATCTGCAAAAATACGCGGAGCCGGAAATCCGCCTGCTGGACACCTGGCCCGACAGCCGCTACCGACACACACTGGTTATTCCCAGCTACCGGGAATCGCCGGATTTTCTGCAGCGGTTGCTCGAAAAGTTCCCGACAAAAAAACTGCTGCTGATACTGGTGGTCAACCAGCCGGACGGTGACGACAACGCAAACAGCAACCGGGAACTGCTGCAGGCGATAGAAAAGCTCTCACCGCCCGCCTGGCAGAACCGGCACCTGAGCCTCCGCCCCTGGGGAGAAAACGGCGGCCTTCTGCTGGTGGAGCGCTGGCGGGAGACGCTGCGCATTCCGCGCAAACAGGGCGTGGGCCTGGCGCGCAGGATCGGCTGCGATATCGCGGCGCAATTGCATCAACTGGGTTTTCTCTCCAGCCCCTGGATACACTCCACGGATGCGGACACGTGGCTGCCCGAAGACTATTTCGAGGGACTCCCGGATGCGCAAATCACCAGCGCCGCCCTCTACCCCTTCGCTCACGACAGCGGCCACAGTCCGGTGCATCAGGCGCTGCAACTCTACGAACAGGCGCTGCACTACTATGTGGAAAACCTGCGCCGGGCCGGCTCCCCCTGGGCCTTTCATACCATCGGCAGCATCCTGGCGATCAGCGTCCATCACTACTGCGCCGCGCGGGGATTCCCGAAAAAAGCCGCCGGGGAGGATTTCTACCTGCTGAATAAACTGGGCAAGCTGGCACCGGTGGTGGAACTCACCGACCGCGCACCTGTGCGCATTGCCGCGCGGCTCTCCGACCGGGTGCCCTTCGGCACCGGCCCAGCCACGGCGAAAATTGCCGGGCAACTGGAGTCGGGCGAAGAACCCACCTGGTATGCGCCGCAGGTATTCGACGAATTGCGCGATTTCCTAAACGAAGCCCTGGAGGATGGCGGGCAGGTCTGTCAAAACCCCCGCTGGCGGGAGGCGCTGGAAGAGCTGGGCTGGCAACAATTTACCAATCACTGCCGGCAGCAAAAATTACTGGGCGCCGCCAGGGAGAACGCCTTTCACCATTGGTTCGACGCCTTCCGCACCTTGCGTTTTATTCACCTGATGCAACGCCGGTGGCATCCGCCGCGGCCATTGCGTGAATTACTCGCGCAAACCACCTCGGTGTCTCAGGGTACTTTGTAGGAGCGGCCCATGGCCGCGATCAGACTCACCTCGTAGCACAATACGATCGCGGCCATGGGCCGCTCCTACAAAGGATTTGACGTAGTTTCGTAGGATGGGCAAAGCGCAGCGTGCCCATCATCTCGCCCGTGATGGGCACGCTGCGCTTTGCCCATCCTACAGAATTGTGCAACCGCCAATATCTAACGCAACAACAACAGCGGCTGACGGGTATTCAAAAGCATTTGTGCGGTAATACTGCCCAGCAACAGATCGCGCAGGCGGTTGTGACTGAAGGCGCCCATCACCGTGAGATCGGTTTCGTGCTCCTTCTGGTAGGCGGTGAGCGCTTCCACGGTCCTGCCCTCCAGGCGGTTCGCGGTCACCGCCAGGCCGGCGCCGTCCAGTTGGGCACTGGCTTCCGCCAGCAGGCTCTCCGCAGTTTCCGCCGGCCCCACATACACCAGGTGACAGGAGATATCGCGAAACAGCGGGCTCTCCGCCACCATGGCCAGCGCCTTGCGCGCCGCCGCGCTGCCGTCGTAGGCCAGCAAGATCCTGCGCGGTGCCCGGAACTCCTGGTTGACCACGAGGATGGGCTTGTGCAGTGCGCGCACCACGGTCTCCAGGTGCGCGCCCAGACCCCGTTGGGATTCGCCGTGTTCCTCGCCGCGAATGCCGATCACCAGTACGCGGATGCAATCCTCCAGCTCCACCAGGGTCTCGCCCAGGCTGTCGTGGCGCTGGCAGGTGATCACCTCCCGCACACCCGCCTGCTCCGCCCGCTCCCGCGCGGCCTGCAGCACAAGCTTGCCCTGCTGCACCATCAGGCGCGAGCGCTGCTGCTCCAGGGTGGTCAGCTCCTCCAGAAGCTCTTCCTGGCTGCCGAGACCAATACTGCCGGTGAGATCCGCCACCGCCGGCACATTGCCGCGCTCGATATTGTGCAGCAATTTCAGCGGTGCGCCGGTGTTCACCGAGATCCAGGCGGCGTAGTCGCAAACGGCTCCGGTGTAGTGGGAGCCATCGATACACGACAGCACCAGCGGTTGCTCGTGGTGGTTATTATTGTTGTTGTTCAACTCGCTCATCAGTGTCCTCCCAGAACACGTTCGATTTCTTCTGGCTTATCGTGTACGCCGAAGCGGTCGACGATGGTCCCTCGCGGCGGAACGTCACCACCGCCTTGTCCAGGGCGTAGACCGGGTTCACACTACCACAATCACCGCGGCCAGCATCACCAGTTGAATCGCCACCCCCGGAGGGGAACAGGCAGATGATGCCCAGACCGGCGGCGGTCGTGGCGTACACCTGCCAGTTGACATTTGTGGAAGAGAACAGCATAAGAAGGGCACTACCAGGCAGGATGACATCGATCAAAAAAGGCCGCGGGCTCTATCACAAACCGCCGCTGTTCGCAGCCTCCGGAACGGACACTTTGGGCGGCCGCTACGCGTTCGGCTGAACAGCGAACGGCAGGCGGAACGGGCGGTGCTTTAAAGCTGCTTGATCAAAGCTGCTTGATCAAAGCCGCTTGATCGCCTCAACCGCCAACTCAGTCAATCCCGCCCCGTCATCTTGCATATACGCTCTGATATCCGCTCTCATCGGCTTGGCCCAGAACCTGCGCACATGCGCCGCCACAGCTTCCGCCGCCGCGTCCGGACCGCCCTGCACCGGGGTGTTGGCGGCTATCTGGTTGATCATTTTCACCAGTTGTTCGGAGTGCTTGCTGCTCATGGGATGGAGTCCGGGTATCGTTGGAATGGCTCGTGATCGGTTGAGTGGTAGACCACCTGGCGGCCGTCCCGGGCGAAGCCGATCAGGTTCAGCCCGCTGTGATTGGCGCGGTCGACGGCTACGGCCGTGGCGCCGCTGACGGCGACGAGGCTGCCCAGGTTGCAGCGGGCCATTTTTGCGACGAGTTCGTAACTGGCCCGGCTGGAAACAAGGACGAAGCCGTTGTCCCTGTGCACTTGCCGACGGTGCAGGGCGCCGATCAGTTTATCCAGCGCGTTGTGCCTTCCCACATCTTCGCGCAGCATTTGCACCTGACCTTCGGGGGTGCACCAGGCGGCCGCATGAATGGCGCCGGTACAACGTTGCAGGGGTTGGTGGTCGCCGAGCTGCTGCAGCGCCCGCTGGACGGCTTCCGCCGCCGGTGGAGACCTGCGCGCAATCTCCGGCAGGGGCCGCAACGCCTGTGCCAGCGACGTCTGGCCGCACAGTCCGCAACCGCTGGGGCCGGCCAGGGTGCGGTGCTGGCGTTTCAATGCATCCATACAGCCGCCGTGGATTTGCAGCTTCAATTCAATGCCGCGGTCGCCGTGGTCGGTGATCTCCAGATCGTAAAGTTCCCCAGCGCGGGTGAGGATGCCCTCGCTCAGGCTGAAACCGAGGGCGAAGTCTTCCAGGTCGGTCGGGCTGGCCATCATCACGGCGTGGGCAATGCCGTTGTAGACCAGGGCGATGGCGGTCTCATCGGCCAGGCAGTCGTCCTGAATGCATTCCGACCAGGCGTTTGGTCCGCGGCGCTGACGCACCCGCACCTTTGCGGTCCGGCAGCCGGCCTGGTCGATCAGTTTCGTCTCGGCTTTGACAGTGGCCATGGTCGCCTCACGCCACCGGTTCAGCCGAGGCGTTGGAGGGCAGCAGGCTCCATTGTTTCCGGTGCTGTTTCCGATGGCGCTCCTGCCAGGCCGAAGGCCGGGCGACCTTCTCGCATTGCACTGCCGTGACCTTGTATTCCGGGCAGTTGGTGGCCCAGTCGGAGTTGTCGGTGGTGATGACGTTGGCGCCGCTGACCGGGTGGTGGAAGGTGGTGTAGACCACGCCCGGTTGCATGCGGGTGCTGATTTTGGCTTGCAGCACGGTGTTGCCAGCGCGGCTGGTTAGGCCGACCCAATCGCCATCGTTGATGCCGCGTTCTTCGGCGTCGTGCGGGTGCAGTTCCAGCCAGTCCTGGTCATGCCAGCTTTGGTTGTCGGTGCGTCTGGTCTGGGCGCCGACGTTGTATTGGCTGAGGATGCGGCCGGTGGTGAGCAACAGCGGGAAGCGGCGGTTGGTTCGCTCCGTGGTGGGCACGTAGTCGGTGAGCACGAACTTACCCTTCCCGATCGGGAAGTCTTCCTCGTGCATGATCGGGGTGCCGTTTGGGTGCTCGTCGTTGCACGGCCATTGGATGCTGCCGAGTTCGTCCAGCTTTTGGTAGGTCACATTCTTGAAGCTGGGTGTGAGCTGGGCGATCTCGTTCATGATGGCTTCCGGGTGGTTGTAGTCCATCCGGTAGCCCAGGGCGTTGGCGAGGTCCTGAGTGATCTGCCAGTCTTCCTTGCCCGCGAGCGGCGGCATTACTTTGCGCACGCGGTTGATGCGGCGTTCGGCGTTGGTGAAGGTGCCGTCTTTCTCCAGGAAGGAGGAGCCGGGCAGCAGCACGTGGGCGAACTTGGCGGTCTCGTTCAGGAAGAGGTCCTGCACGATCAGGCATTCCAGCGAGCCGAGCGCCTGTTCCACGTGCTGGGTGTTGGGGTCCGACTGGGCGATGTCTTCGCCCTGAACGTACAGGCCCTTGAAGCTGCCGTCGATGGCGGCGTCGAACATGTTGGGGATGCGCAGGCCGGGTTCATTGTCGATCTTGACGCCCCAGGCGTCTTCGAAGGCTTTGCGCGGGCCGTCCTGGGAGACGTGCTGGTAGCCCGGCAGTTCGTGCGGGAAGCTGCCCATGTCGCACGAACCCTGGACGTTGTTCTGGCCGCGCAGCGGGTTCACGCCCACCCCTTCGCGGCCGATGTTGCCGGTGGCGAGCGCGAGGTTGGCGATGCCCATCACCATGGTGGAACCCTGGCTGTGCTCGGTCACGCCCAGGCCGTAGTAGATGGCGCCGTTGCCGGCCCCGGCATACATCCGGGCCGCTTCGCGCACTTTGTCGGCCGGTACGCCGGTGATGGCTTCCGTCGCTTCCGGGGAGTGGCGTTCCTCGCGGATGAAAGCGTTCCAAGCGGCGTATTCGCCGCTATCGCATCGCGTGACGATGAACATGCGGTCTTCCAGTCCCTCGGTGATGATTACGTGCGCCAGGGCGTTGATCAGAGCGACGTTGGTGCCCGGGCGCAGCGGCAGGTGCAGCGCCTCGCCGCCGTGCGGGGTTTTCATCAGGTCAATATAGCGCGGGTCGGCGACGATAAGTTTGGCGCCCTGGCGCAGGCGGCGTCGCAGTTGCGAGCCGAACACTGGATGAGCATCGGTGGGGTTGGCGCCGATCACGACGATACAGTCCGCCTTCATCACGGAATCAAAAGTCTGGGTGCCGGCGCTCTCGCCCAGGGTCTGTTTCAGGCCGTAGCCGGTCGGCGAGTGGCAGACGCGGGCGCAGGTGTCGGTGTTGTTGTTGCCGAAGGCGGTGCGCACCAGTTTTTGCACCAGGTAGGCTTCTTCGTTGGTGCAGCGAGAGGAGGTGATGCCGCCGACGCTGTCTTTGCCGTATTTGGCCTGAATCGCTTTGATGCGCTCGGCCGCGAACTGAATCGCTTCTTCCCAGCTCACTTCGCGCCAGGGCTCGTCGATGTGGTTGCGGATCATCGGCGCGGTCAGGCGGTCCGGATGGGTGGCGTAGCCGAAGGCGAAGCGGCCCTTCACGCAGGAGTGGCCGTGGTTGGCGTGGCCGTCCTTGAACGGGACCATGCGCACCACGGTGTTGCCTTTCATCTCGGCCTTGAACGAACAGCCGACGCCGCAGTAGGCGCAGGTGGTCACCACCGAGTGTTCCGGCTGGCCCTGTTCGATCACGGAGTTTTCCATCAGCGTGGCGGTCGGGCAGGCCTGGACACAGGCGCCGCAGGAGACGCATTCGGAATCCATGAAGTCGTCGTTTTGTCCGGCGGCGACTTTGGAGTCGAAGCCGCGTCCGTCGATGGTCAGCGCGAAGGTGCCCTGCACTTCCTCGCAGGCGCGCACGCAGCGCGAACAGACGATGCACTTGCTGGCGTCGAAAGTGAAATAGGGGTTGCTGGTGTCTTTCCCGGCATCCAGATGGTTTTTGCCCTCGTAGCCGTAGCGCACTTCGCGCAAGCCGACGGCGCCGGCCATGTCCTGCAGTTCGCAGTCGCCGTTGGCGGAACAGGTCAGGCAGTCCAGCGGGTGGTCGGAGATGTACAGCTCCATGACGTTGCGGCGCAGCCTGGCGACGCGCTCGTTCTGGGTAATGACGCTCATGCCCTCGGCAACCGGCGTGGTGCAGGAGGCCGGCAGGCCGCGCCGGCCTTCGATCTCGACCGCGCACAGGCGGCAGGAGCCGAAAGCGTCCAGGTTGTCGGTCGCGCACAGCTTGGGAATCTGGATGCCGGCGATGGCGGCGGCGCGGAGAACGGATGTTCCCTCGGGCACTTCGACGGTTTGGCCGTCGATGGTCAGGGTCACGGTGTGGCCGCTCTCAATCGGGGGCGGCGTGCCCAGGTCCCGGTCGGTCTGTGTCTTGGGGTCAAAAATATGCAGCATGATCAGGCCTCCTCCCTCGTCGCATTGGACGCGGTGGTGGGGTCTCGATGAAAGTCGTCCGGGAAGTATTGCAGGGCGCTGCGCACCGGGTTCGGCGTCATGCCGCCCATCGCGCAAAGAGAGCCGTCTTCCAGGGTGTCGCAGAGGTCTTGCAGCAGAATCAGGTTATCGTCGCGGTGTTCATTCGCGCGAATGCGGTCGATCACTTCCACGCCGCGCGTGGAGCCTATGCGGCAAGGGGTGCATTTACCGCAGGATTCGACCGCGCAGAATTCCATGGCGAAGCGGGCCTGGTCGAGCATGTCGACGGTGTCGTCGAACACGACGATACCGCCGTGGCCGACCACGGCGCCCACCTCGCTGAAGGCTTCGTAATCGAGCGGGGTATCCCACTGGCTTTCCGGCATATAGGCGCCGAGCGGGCCGCCGACCTGGACCGCGCGCATGGGCCGGCCGGAGGCGGTGCCGCCGCCGAAGTCCTCCAGCAGTTCGCGCAGGGTGATACCGAACGCCAGTTCCACCACGCCACCGCGTTCAATGTTGCCGGTCAACTGGAACGGCAGGGTGCCGCGTGAACGACCCATACCGTAGTCCGCGTAAGCCTGGCCGCCTTCGGCGAGGATAAAGGGCACGGCGGCGAGCGTGAGTACGTTGTTGACCACGGTCGGTTGGCCGAAGGCGCCTTTCAGGGCGGGCAGCGGCGGTTTGACGCGCACTTGGCCGCGTTTGCCCTCCAGGCTGTCGAGCAGGGAGGTCTCCTCGCCGCAGATGTAGGCGCCGGCGCCGAGGCGAACTTCCAGATGGAAGGCCTTGCCGGAGCTCAAGACATTGTCGCCCAGGTAGCCTTCGGCCTCGGCCTTGGCGATGGCCTCGTTCAGGATTTGGTGGGCGACCGGGTATTCGGAGCGCAGGTAGATAAAGCCGGTGTCGGCGCCGACGGCGAGGCCGGCGATGGTCATGCCTTCGATCAGCATAAAGGGGTCGGCTTCCATCACCAGGCGGTCGGCAAAGGTGCCGGAGTCGCCTTCGTCGGCGTTGCAAACGATGAATTTGCGTTTGCAATAGGGGCTATTCGGCGTGCGGGCGTCGGCATCGAGCACCGTCTGCCATTTGATACCGGCCGGAAAAGCCGCCCCGCCCCGGCCGCGCAGGCCGGAGGTTTTCACTTCGTCGACGATTTCCTGGGGGATTTTGGCGAGCGCCTTGCGCAGACCGACGTAGCCGCAGTGGTGGATATAGTCGTCGAGCGAGACCGGGTCGGTGATGCCGGCGCGCGCAAAGGTGAGGCGCTGCTGTTTCCTGAGGTAGGGAATCTCTTCGGTCGGGCCCCGATACAGCGGGTGGCCGGGTCGGCCATTGAGCAGGCCTTCGTCGAGCAGGGACGGGATATCTTCGGGTGCGACCGGGCCGTAGGCGATGCGGCCCTGATCTGTCTCGACTTCGAGCAGTGGTTCGAGCCAGAAGAGGCCGCGGGAACCATTGCGGACGAGCTCGACGCCGAGGTTGCGCTCGGCGCAGCCCTGTTCAAGCTTGGCGGCCACTGCGTCTGCGCCGAGCGATAAAGCGGTGGTGTCGCGGGGAACGTAAATTCGGGTCACGATTCGGGCTCCTCCGCCAGCGGTTGAAGGGTCAGCGGAACGGTGGCGGCCTGGCCGAGCAGTGCGTCCAGCCGTTTGGCCGTCACCCGGCCATGGATGTCGTTATCCAGTCGCACCGAGGGGCCGGTGGCGCAATTGCCCAGGCAATAAACCGGCTCCAGCGTGAACTCGCCATCCGCCGTGGTCTGATGGTAGTCGATACCGAGTTTTGCCTTGACGTGCGTCTCCAGCGAGCGGCAGCCGCGCGCCTGGCAGGCCTCGGCGCGGCAGATCTGCAGCCGGTGCCGGCCGATGGGCGCGGTGTTGAAGTCGTGATAGAAGCTGATTACGCCATGGACTTCGGCGCGGGTGACTTGCAGCCCCTCGGCGATGATCGGCACCGCTTCCTCGGGGATGTACCCCAGACGGTCGCGGATGCTGTGCAGGATAGGCAGCAGCGGGCCCGGCTTGACCTTGAGCGCCGCGACCTCGGCTTGAATCCAGTCCAGGGGAAGATCCGCCCCGGCGGATGAATCTTGCGCTGATATATGCATAATTGTTCTTATCTGGCACGAAGGTTTTTACACTTGAATCCGAAAGTATCACGCCACAGCGCGACTACAAATATGAAACGCCATGCATAAGAAGAAGCTCAGCATCACCCCCAGTTGGGGGTTCCGGACGGAAACGGATGCGCTGTTCGAACCCGTCCTGTTCAACCTGCTCAAGGGTATCCGCGACACCGGCCGGCTCACCCTGGCCGCGCGCGAGGCCGGTATTTCCTATCGCCACGCCTGGAACCTGATCAACCGCGGCAGCGACTTTTTCGGCCTGCCGCTGGTGCGCAAGCACAAGGGCCAGGGCACGGAGCTGACGCCCCTGGGCGAGGTCTTATTGTGGTCCGAACAACGCATCAAGGCCCGGCTCGGGCCGCAAATAGACAGTATGGCGTCGGAACTGAATATCCAATTGCAGCAACTGTTGGAAGGCGCCCATCCGGTGCTGCGGCTGCACGCAAGCCATGGCTACGCCGTCGCCTTGCTGCCCCGCTATCCGGACCGGCTGGAACTGAAACTCCAGTACTGCAACACCCGCGAGGCACTGGCCGCCCTGAACCGCGGCGACTGCGATCTGGCCAGCTTCCACCTGCCCACCTCACCCGCCCTCGCCGAGCAGACGCTGCGCTACTACCACGACGACCTGCAGGCAGGCGACCTGAGGGTGATCCGCTTCGTCACCCGCAAGCAGGGGTTGATCATCCCGCGCGGCAACCCCAAAGGCATCGAGGGCCTGAAGGACCTCGCCCGGCCCCACGCTAAGCAAGAGTTGCTGTTCATCAACCGGAACCGGGATTCCGGCACCCATTTGCTGCTCACCATGCTGCTGCGCGAGGCCGGGCTGGACCCGGCAGACATTCGCACCGCGGAGCAGGAGGAGTACACCCATACGGCAGTCGCCGCCTACGTCGCCGCCGGCATGGCCGACCTCGGCTTCGGCGTCGAAGCGGCCGCGCGCCAGTTCGATCTGGATTTTATTGAGCAGGCCAGCGAGCACTACCTGCTGATCTGCCATCGGGACCGGCTGCACCAGAACACCATCAACCAGTTGCTGGGACTGATGCGCGCGCCCGATTTCATCAAGGCCATCCACGACCAGCCAGGCTATGCGCCGGACCGGTGTGGGGAGATCGTTACGCTGCAGGAACTGCTGGCGAGCCAGGGTAAGGTTGCGCCATGATTCGGCGCTAATGGCACTAAGTTAAGAGCCGGTGCAGCAACTTTTGTAGGATAGGCAAAGCGAAGGCAGAAAACTGCTCCATGCGTTTTCTGCATGCCCGCCATCCGTGGCGGGCTCGTGCCCATCAAGGCCGCGGAAGATGGGCACGTCGCTGCGCTCCTTTGCCCATCCTACAAGGTGAGCCGGCTTATCTTAGTGCCATTCGGTTCCTGAGTTATTGACGTTATCGACGTTCAGCTATCAGGCCGCAACCGATCCATGCGGGTCGATCACAAACTTCTTCGCCGCCCCACCGTCGAAATCCAAATAGCCTTCCGGCGCCTGATCCAGGCTGATCATCTGCACATTCACCGCCTGGGCAATTTGCACCTTTTCGAACAGGATCGCCTGCATCAGTTGGCGGTGGTATTTCATCACCGGACACTGCCCGGTAAAGAAGGCGTGGGACTTCGCCCAGCCGAGGCCAAATCGCATATTCAGCGAACCGACTTTGGCCGCATCTTCCTGCGCGCCGGGATCTTCGGTGACATACAGGCCGGGAATGCCGATCCGCCCGCCGGCGCGGGTCAGTTGCATGGCCGAATTCAACACCACTGCCGGCTGTTCCTCGTGGTGGTTGCAACCGTGGCAACGCGCCTCGAAGCCCACACAGTCGACAAAGGCATCCACCTCGGGTTCGCCGAGAATCTGCTCGATCCGCTCGGCCAGCTCGCCGTCCTCGCGCAGGTCCAGCGTTTCGCAACCGAAACTGCGCGCCTGTTGCAGGCGCTCCGGAATCATGTCGCCGACGATGACGCAGGCCGCGCCCAGCAATTGCGCAGACGCGGCCGCCGCCAGGCCGACGGGGCCGGCGCCGGCGATGTAGACGGTTGAGCCCGGCCCCACCCCTGCCGTCACGCAACCGTGAAAACCTGTTGGGAAAATATCGGAGAGCAACGTCAGGTCGCGAATTTTTTCCTTCGCCTGGTCGGAGTCCGGGAATTTCAACAGGTTGAAGTCGGCGTAGGGCACCATAACGTATTCCGCCTGGCCGCCGACCCATCCGCCCATGTCCACGTAGCCGTAGGCGGCGCCGGGCCGGGCGGGGTTGACGTTGAGGCAGATGCCGGTGTTGCCCTCTTTGCAGTTGCGGCAGCGGCCGCAGGCGATGTTGAAGGGCACGGAAACAATATCCCCGGCCTTGAGAAACTCCACATCGCGGCCACATTCGATGATCTGGCCGGTGATCTCATGACCCAACACCAGCCCCTGGGGCGCAGTGGTACGACCTCGGACCATGTGTTGGTCAGAGCCGCAAATGTTGGTGGTGAGCACTTTCAGAATCACGCCGTGGTCGCAGCGGCGTTTGCCCAGGGCGAGTTCGGGGAAGGCGATGGATTCCACCGAGACCTTGCCGGGTCCCTGGTAGACGACACCGCGATTGGATTGCTGAATGTTCATAGTCGGGATCTCCTTGCTAGTGGGCAGTGCGGTGGGAATGGAGCGCACGGGAATCGAGACTCAGGCCTTTGTAGAGGCTGAGGCACATCAGAATGAGAACAATGGTGAACGGCAGCCCGGCGGTAACGGCTCCGGCCTGCAGGGCGCTCAAGGCCTGTTTGCCGCCACCGTACAGCAGTGCGGCGGCGATCAGTCCCTCCAATGAGGCCCAGAAAACCCGTTGGGCAACGGGGGTATCTTCCTTACCCCCGGCGGTGATGCCGGCGATCACCAGCGAGCCGGAATCCGAGGACGTCACGAAAAACAGCAGCACCAGGCAGATGGCGCCGGCGGAGAGCAGTGGCGCCATCGGCAGGTTGGCGAGCATCTGGAACATGCTGAGCGAGACGTCGCTGACGCCGTTGGCGAGTTCGCCGACATTGGCCTGAACCTGGTCCAGCGCAGTGCCGCCGAAGGCGGCCACCCAGATGCCGCAGACTACCGTGGGGATGATCAACACTGCGGTCAGGAATTCGCGCACAGTGCGGCCGCGCGATACGCGGGCAATGAACATGCCGACAAAGGGCGACCAGGAAATCCACCAGGCCCAATAAAAAATGGTCCACCCATGGAACCAGGTTTCGTCCTCGCGGTGGGTCCAGCTGCTGAGCGGCAGGATGTTCCGTGCGTAGGAGTCGAACAGGTCGAAGAGGTTGGCGAAGAATCCGGAGGTGGAGCCCACCAACGTGACGAACACCAGCAATGCCAGGGCGAGCACCATGTTGAGGTTGCTCAGCACCTTCACGCCGCCGTCGAGCCCGCGCACCACGGATAAGATGGCCACGCCGGTGATCAGGGCGATAAGAACCATTTGGGTGGTGGTGTTATTTTCGATTCCGTTCAGGTAGCTCAAACCACTGGCCGCCTGCTGCGCGCCCAGGCCTAGCGAGGTGGCCAGGCCGAAGATGGTCGCGAGCGTGGCGAGGATGTCGATCACGTGGCCGATGGGCCCCCAGATGCGATTGCCAAGCAAGGGATAAAAGACGGCGCGAATGGTGAGAGGCAGGCCTTTGTTGTAGGCAAAAAAGGCCAGTGCCAAACCCACCACACCATACATGGCCCAGGGGTGCAGCCCCCAGTGCAACATAGTGGCGCCCAGTGCCAGGGATTTCCCTTCTGGCGTGTGGATGGCGACGTTCAGCGGGGTGCCGGACCAGCCCGTGAAATAGGCCACCGGTTCCGCAACGCTCCAGAACATCAGGCCGATGCCCATACCGGCGGCGAACAGCATGGCGAACCAGGACGGGCGCGAGAAGTCGGGCTTGGCATCCGGGCCGCCGATGCGGATACGGCCGACGGGCAGCAGGATAAGGGCGAAGCAGAACAGGACAAAGAGATTGGCGCCGGCCATGAACAGCCAGTCGAAATGATCGATGGCCCAGTCCCGGACGCCGACGAGCCGGGCGTTGGCCGCCTCGGGGAACATCAGGGTGACGACGACGAATACCAGAATCAGCAGGGCACTGATGCCAAAGACGGGGGTGTGCATGTCGAATCCAGCGACCTGGATATTTTGCTCCCCGATTTCATGGTCCACGTCTTCGTAAGCTTGGTCGGCACAGGCTGTCAGTGGAGGAGTGTCATTCATTATTTTTTTCTCCAGCTCACTCGGCTTATCGAATACTTGGATTGATGCCGGTGCTAATTTCGGGTTTCCCCGCTCAGCCCTTGAGGTTCTTGTTTTTCGACTGCCGGGACCGAACTCCGATACTTGCGTTTCATCTGCGTTTCATACTAGCGCTTTGTGCGTCGGCAATGATTCTGCAAACGACATCGGGGCTGTGTTTTGTACCTGTTAACGTCATTGGCGAATCACACCTTCGGCGACCAGCAAATCGAAAATTGCCTGCGCTTTCTCCCGGCTGGATTCCTGCTTCATGACCTGCCCACCCTGCCCCTGGGGTTTGGCGGTGGCGGCCTTGAACCGCTCCGCGGCTGATTTGGCCTTGACCACATTCAGTCGTTTGGGTCTGGGACGGGCTTGGGTTTCCATCCACTCGGCGCGTGCCACGTCGGGTTGTGCCACACCGCGCTGAATGTCGAAGAGGCCACGCTGGCCGGGACCGAAGGCGGTTTGCCGGGCGCCGGGCGCGGCGCTGTCGACGGTGGCGATGAAAGGCAGCGGCACGGTGAGGGCCCGACGCTGGCCGCGAGGCAGGGCCTGCAGCACCTCGGCGCGGCCGTTTTCAATGGCGCGGATCTGGGCGATGCGCGGCACCAGCGGCCAACCCAGCCGCTCCGCCAACAGGTAGGGCAGCAGGCCTGAGGCCTCGCCGCGTTCGGCCTGTACCCCGGCCAGGACGATATCCGCTGGATGGGTGGCGAAGTATTGCAACAGGGGCTGTACGGCATCCGCTTCCGGGGCTTCCTGCAGCACGGTCATTGTGTGCAGCCCCATGCCCAGGTATTGGCGCAGCGCCGGCTCGCCGGCGTCGCCGACGTGAACCAGGGACAGCGACCGGCCCGCGAGCGTCAGGCCCAGTTCCACGGCACGGGCGTCCTGATCGGCGCGGCGCGCGCGGCCGGAGACCGGGTGCTGGCCGACCGAAACCAGGGCGGCGATGTTCAGCGATGTTTCAACGGGCATGGTGTGCTTCCTCGATGAATGTCTTTTGAGGGCTACGCCCAACACTGTTTTGTTAGACCCCATTCTGTGGGAGCCTGCCCTGCAGGCGATTCAATCGGTGCTATCCGCCACGCCCCATTCGCCAGCAGGGCTGGCTCCCACAGGGCTAAAGCCTTTGGGGCTAGGCCACTTCCAGTGTCTCCGGCACGGTTGCGTCCGTATCTTTCCCACCCCGATGTTCCCGCACCAGCGCCAACAGCTCCGCCAGGATTTCCGAGCTGTCGCCGATGGCGCTCAGATCGGCGCGCCTGACCATGTCGCAGCCGTCGTCGAGGTTGATGGCAACCACTTTTTCGCAGCGGCCGATGCCCTGCAAATGCTGCACCGCGCCGGAGATGCCCACGGCGACATAGACCCGCGCCGTTACCCAGGTGCCGGTGGCACCGATTTGCCGGAACCGGGGCATGAAACCGTCGTCCACGGCGACGCGACTGGCCCCTTCGGTCGCGCCCAGTGCGGTGGCCACTTCGTGGAACTGGTCCCAGTCGCGTACGCCGTTTCCGGCAGAGAGAATAAATTCCGCCTCCGCCAGCGGGATCTGGCTCGGGTCCACCGGCACCAGACCCTGATCGCGAATGCATACCCGGACGTCCGGGTACTCGTCGAGCTGAATCGGCAATGCCTGGTGACGGCTGTCGTCGACCGGCAGGGCGCATTCCTCGGCCAGCAGCAGCACCCGGGGAGTGTGGCGACGGATATCGATGCGGCCGCTGCCGCCGCGACACAGTGTCTCGGTCTCGCTGACCTGCCAGGCGTGCACCGCCGGTCGTTCGCCCAGGCGCACGGCCAGCCTCGACCCCAGATCGGCGCCGCCGTGCACGCTGTCCGGGAACAGCCAGAAGCGGGGCCCCAGTTGATCTTCCACGGCCTGCAGCACGGCCAGTTTCCGCTCGGGGCAATAATCGTCCAGTGCCTGACCGTCGCAGTGGGTCACCTGGATCAGGCGGTCGGCGCCGGCGGTGTCGAATCCGGTCTCGCGGGCCTCGCCCAGTACAATGGCGACCACCGCGCCCTGGCCACCGCCGCTGTGCGCCAGTTGCTGTGCCTGGCCGAGGACATCCCGGTCATGGGATGTCAGGCGGCCACCAGCCATGTCCAGCACGGCGGCCACATAAAAGTCCGGATGGTCGACCCGGTGCAGAGGCAGTGCCTGCTCCTCGCTATGGGTCGCTTTGGCGCTCCGGCCCAGGTCCCGGCCCGACGGTGCCGGGCCGGTGGAACTGCGATCGATGCGTTTTAGTCCGTTGGGCCCGATAAACCCCACGGCGTGCGGGTTCCTGCGCAACAAGCCTGTCGGTCCCCGCACCGGGCCACCGGCCAGGGATTCGTGCAGGGGATGCAGCCGGTTGCGCAGGATCCTCTCGGTTCTCGGGTCGCGGCGGATCACATCGCTCATCAGTGTTGCTCCTGTTGGCTCATGGCTGCTCTTGACTCACGGCTGCTCTTGGCTCACGGCTGTTTTTGGCCCAGGGCTCATGGCTGCTTTCCGCGGCTCATGGACCTCTTCAACCAAAGCATCGGCGACCAGTTCGGCGAGGTCTTTGATCTGTGGGCGGGGCTCGACCACGCCTTCCAGCATGGCAGTACACTGCTGGCAGGCGACGGCGATAAGATCCGCCTGAACAGCGCGGGCATCTTCGACCCGCATGTCGGCGATGCGGCGTTCACCCGGTATGTCCGTGATGGGGGCGCCACCGCCACCGCCGCAGCAGCGGGAGCGATAGCCGGATCGTTCCATCTCGCTCAGCTCGATGTTCAGGGCGTTCAGCAGTGCGCGCGGCGCTTCGTATTCGCCGTTGTAGCGCCCCAGATAGCAGGGGTCGTGATAGGTGACGGTGCCGCCTTTGTGCGCTTTCAGTTGCAGCCTGCCGTCACGCACCAACCCGTTGATAAAGGTGCTGTGATGCAGCACTTCGTAGTGACCGCCGAAGTCGCCGTATTCGTTCTTGAGGACGTGAAAAGCGTGCGGGTCGGTGGTGACGATGCGCTCGAAGCGGTATCGATTCAGGACGGCAATGTTTTGGCGGGCCAGGCTTTGAAAGGTGGCGTCGTCACCGAGGCGGCGGGCGAGATCGCCGCTGTCGCACTCTTCGTTGCCGAGTACCGCGAAATCGACTTTCGCGGCCTTCAGGATCTCGACGAAGGCGCGCAGGATTCGCTGGCTGCGCATGTCGAAGCAACCGTCGCTGACCCAGAACAGCACTTCGGCACGGCCGACTTCGGCCATCAGCGGCAGGTTCAGGTCCGCCGCCCAGTTCATCCGGCTGTCGGGGGCGAAGCCGCCGGGGTTGTCGGTGGCGATGAGGTTGTCCAGCACCTCGGCGCCCTTGTTGGGCGTTTCACCTTTCTCCAGCGTCAGGAAGCGGCGCATATCGACGATGGCATCGACGTGTTCGATCATCATCGGGCACTCTTCCACGCAGGCGCGGCAGGTAGTGCAGGACCAGAGCGTCTCGGCGCTGAGCAGGCCGTCGACGATGGGCTGGTGGGGCGCGCCGCTGGCGTTACCGGGTTCGACGCCAGGATAGGGGCTGCCCGCGTAGCCGGCATCGCTGCCACCGGCCAGGCCCACCACCATATCCTGGATCAGTTTTTTGGGGTTGAGCGGCTGGCCGGCGGCGAAGGCGGGGCAGACCGCTTCGCAGCGGCCGCACTGCACGCAGGCGTCGAAGCCGAGCAATTGATTCCAGGTAAAGTCTTCCGGCCTGGCCACGCCCAGGGTGGGCGCCCCCAGGTCCACCGGTTTGAGGCCGGTGGAGCGGCCGCCGCCGAAGCGCTCCGGGCGGCGGTGAAAGGCCAGGTGCAGGGCGCCGGCAAAGGCGTGTTTCATGGGCCCGCCCCAGCCCATGCCGAACAGCATTTCCGCCAGGCCGAAGGCAACGCCCGCCGCCAACAAAATGCCAAGGACCCAGCCCCCAAAACCTTCGGGCAGCAGGCCGGAGCTGAGCAGGGTGAGTACAAAGAAGGAGGCGGAAAACACCAGCAGGTTCTTTGGCAGCCGCATCCAGGGGCCTCTGGAAAGGCGCGCCGGCGGATTGCGCCGGCGCAGGAACACGAACACCGCGCCGCAGAACATAAGCAGGGTGGCCAACAGCAAGGCCAGGTTGAGCCATCGGCTTTCCAGCCCGAACAGGTGCACCGGCACGATCAGCAGCATGGAAAGGACAAAACCGCCCGCCGTGGCCACGTGGGTGTTGGACATATAGCGATCGCGCTCTACCACATGGTGCAAGTCCACCAGGTAGCGCCGCGGCATGGCCGCCAGGCCGGCCAGAAACGCCACGGGCTCGGGGCGGCCCCGGCGCCAGAGGCGGATGCGGCGCAGGGCGCCGGCGAACAGCAGGCCCAGGGCCGCGGCCAGCAGGGCGGGAAGTAACAAGTCCAGCATCATCACCACTCACTTCGGTTTTTCGTACGCTTAGAGCCTGTTTGGAATCTTCCACAATGCTCTCCGGGCCGGATGGGGTACCTCTTTCCGGGACCTTTCACGGCCATGGATGGCCGTGGAGAGCGTACAGGGATGTATTCACAGCGTGTCCCGGAAAGAGGTACCCCATCCGGCCTCACACCGCGACCTGGAATTCCGGAACAGGCTCTTACAGGTCTTTGCACAGGCGCAGGGCATCGTAGATGGCGGCGTGGGTGTTGCGCTGGGAGACGCAGTCGCCCAGGCGCCACAGGATCATGCCGTCACCCTCTTCCGCCAATACCGGCTGCGCCTTGCAGTCGAACAGCGCCTGCACGTCGATCTGGCCGCGGTTGCGGGACTCGGGTTTGAGTTCGTAGTACAGCGCCTCGTCGGGGCGTATGCCGTTTTCGATCACCACCTGGTCCACCACCCGCTCTTCGCGCTGGCCGGTGTATTCGTTTTCCAGCACGGCCACTTTCTTGTCCCCTTCCGGGTAGACCTTTTCCAACATCAGGTCCGATGTCATGACCACTTCCTTTTCGTAAAGGCTGCGGTAGTAGGTGGGGAAGGTGGTGCCGCCGATGCCCACGCCGGGCTTGATATCGTCGGTAACCAGTTCCACGAGTGCGCCCTTGGAGGCCAGGTAGTCGGCCACGGACATGCCGGAAAACTCGCAGATGGTGTCGTAAACCAGCACGTTCCTGCCCGGCTCCACGGCGCCGCTGAGAATGTCCCAGGAGGACACCACCAGACCCTCTTCTGCGCCCCATTCCGGGCTCTGGGTGATAAAGGGCGTGCCGCCGGTAGCCAGTATGCAGACGTCCGGGCGCAGCTCGCGCACCAGTTCGGCGTTCGCCTCGGTACCCAAACGCAGATCGATACCCAGGCGCTCAAGCTCCAGGGCGTACCAGCGGGTGATGCCGGCGATCTGGTCGCGCTGCGGGGCGCGGGCGGCCAGGGTAATCTGCCCGCCCAGTTCGCCGGCTTTTTCCAGCAGGATCACTTCGTGGCCGCGCTCGGCGGCAATACGCGCTGCTTCCATTCCGCCCGGGCCGCCGCCCACCACCACTACCCGGCGTCTGGGCCCGTCGGTTTTTTCGATGATGTGGGGCAGGCCCATATATTCGCGCGAGGTGGCGGCGTTCTGGATGCAGAGCACGTCCAGACCCTGGTACTGGCGGTCGATGCAATAGTTGGCCCCAACGCACTGGCGGATCTGATCCACCTGGTTCATCTTGATCTTGGCGATCAGGTGCGGGTCGGCGATGTGCGCCCGCGTCATGCCCACGAAGTCCACGTAGCCCGCTTCCAGGATGCGCTGGGCCTGGTTGGGGTCCTTGATGTTCTGGGCGTGGATTACCGGCACGTCCACCACTTCCTTGATGCCGGCGGCCAGGTGCAGGAAGGGCTCCGGCGGAAAAGTCATGTTGGGGATGACGTTGGCCAGGGTGTTGTGGGTGTCGCAGCCCGAGCCCACCACGCCGAAGAAATCCAGCAGGCCGGTGTCGTTGTAGTAGCGGGCGATTTGTTTCATGTCGTCGTGGCTCAGACCGTCGGGGTGAAACTCGTCGCCGCAGATGCGCATGCCCACGGCGAAGTCCCGGCCCACTTCCTCGCGCACCGCCTTCAGCACTTCCAGGCCGAAGCGCATGCGGTTTTCGAAGCTGCCGCCCCACTCGTCGGTGCGCTTGTTCACCCGCGGCGACCAGAACTGGTCGATCATGTGCTGGTGCACGGCGGAGAGTTCCACCCCGTCCAGGCCGCCCTCCTTGGCGCGGCGGGCGGCCTGGGCGAAGTCGCCAATCACGCGTTGGATTTCCTCTTCCTCGATGGTTTTGCAGGTGGCGCGGTGCACCGGCTCGCGGATGCCGGAAGGCGACATCAGGTTGGGCCAGTTCTCGCCGTCCCAGCGCGAGCGGCGGCCCATGTGGGTGATCTGGATCATGATCCTGCCGCCGTGCTTGTGTACGGCGTCGGCCAGATTCTGGAAGTGGGGGATGATGCGGTCGGTGGAGAGATTGACCGACTGCCACCAGCTTTGCGGGCTGTCGATGGAAACCACGCTGGAGCCGCCGCAGATGCACAGGCCGCAGCCGCCCTTGGCCTTTTCCTCGTAGTACTTGACGTAGCGCTCGGTGGTCATGCCGCCGTCGGTGGCGTAGACCTCGGCGTGGGCGGTGCTGACGATTCGGTTGCGGATAGTGAGTTGATTGATCTGCAACGGGCGGAAAAGTGCTTCGAATTGGGACATTTTTTGTACCCTTTTAATGCTACATCAAGTTTCGTGTATTCGCTCCAGCGCCGTAATCGCTGGGCGGCTAGCCCGTGTAAGAAATCGGGAAGACCTCGAACAACCCGTGGTCAAACCCTTCTTCCGCGGCACTCTGTCTCTGTACCGCCCTGGTTTTTATGCTCAGGCCCAGGTTGTTGGCAATTTGATCCAGGGCTCCGGCAAACCAACCGGTAAACATGTATTCGACCTTGCGGTTCACCTTGCCGTATTCGTATACAAAGGCAGAGTGATCGAGCCGCACCCGGGCCTTGCCCGAATCGATGTCCAATTGTTCGACGGTGAACAGGCCCCAGCCACGTTGGGACAACCGCTTCATGTAATGCTCGAACACGGCGCTACCTCTCAGGCCGTGCAGTTCCCCTTCTTTCTCACACCAGTGGTAGGCGGATTTATAGCCGGCCTGGTAGAGGATTTCTGCATAGCGCTCGGGGCCGATTTCGGCCTCGATGGCTTTGTGATTGTTGATAAAAAAGTGCCGGGGCACGTAGAGCATCGGCAGGGCGTCGGTGGTCCAGACGCCGGTTTCATCGTCCACTTGAATCGGCAATTCCGGTGCGTGGCTGGTCATAGTGGTTTCTCCTGATCTTTGTTCACGCCCCAGGGCTGTCGTGGTGCGCACGGCGCACCCTACTCGCCCCAGACTTCGCCTAAAATCCGCAACCAGTTTTCGCCCATTACCTTGCGCACCAGTTGCTCGGAAAAGCCGTGACGCAGCAGCGCTTCGGTCAGGTTGGGGAATTCGCCGACAGTTCGAATCCCCTCGGGATTGACGATCTTCCCGAAGTTGGTCAGGCGCCGGGCGTAGCCTTTATCGTGGGTCAGCCACTCGAAGAAGTCCTTGCCATGGCCTTGGGTGAAGTCGGTACCTATACCCACCTGGTCTTCACCGGCAATGTCGATGACATAACTGATGGCCTCGACATAGTCGTCGATGGTGGAGTCGATGCCGTTTTTCAAAAACGGCGCGAACATGGTGACGCCGATGAAACCGCCGTGGTCTGCGATAAAGCGGAGCTCCTCGTCCGATTTGTTGCGCGGGTGCTCCTTGAGTCCGGACGGGAGGCAATGGGAATAGCAAACAGGTTTTTTGGACTCCAGAATCACCTCCTGCGAGGTTTTCGATCCGACGTGAGACAGATCGCACATGATTCCGACCCGGTTCATTTCCGCCACCACTTCCCGACCGAAATCGGACAGACCGCCATCGCGCTCATAACAACCGGTGCCAATCAGGTTCTGGGTGTTGTAGCACATTTGCACCACCCCGACGCCGAGATCCTTGAATATCTGCACGTAACCCAACTGATCTTCGAAGGCGTGGGCATTTTGGAAGCCGAGCATGATGCCGGTTTTTCCGGCTTCCTTTGCGCGACGAATATCCGAGGTGTGGCGCACTTTGAGCAACAGATCGCTGTTGTCTTCAATAAGTCGATTCATCTCGACGATATTGTCGACAGTGCTCTGAAAATTTTCCCAAACCGACACGGTACAGTTGGCGGCGGTGAGGCCACCTTTACGCATATCTTCGAAGAGCTCGCGGTTCCATTTGGCGATAATGAGGCCGTCGATGACGATGGCGTCCCGATGAAGTTCCGTGGCGTTCATGTGTAGGTACCCTGTGATTTTCTCTGTGGTCAGGTAGGAAGTGTATTCACGGGGGTAGGGAGCGGGTTCACTGGATGCGACAGGGGGGGCACTAAAATCGGCATCGCGGATGATGCCCGCCACTGGAAAAGAGGACGCTACGGTAAGAGTACTGTTGCGCGGCCGTTCGTCGTCGAAAAATGGGGGGAGGGAGCGATGGAATTCCGTTCTCCACCGCCAAGCCTACACAATTAGTACCTTACACCACACTAACCGGCGCGAAGGTGCCTCTTGTCGAACGCCACAGGCTCGGCCACAAATTTGACTGAACCAAAGGTTGGTTCGGCCTGGGCGACCCGCAGTGCCGCGCAAGAGGAGAGCGGGGGCTCAGCCTCATTGGATACCGGGCCCAACTGCGTCATCGACCAGACCGCAGCCCTCTCTTCCTTGGGGGAGATGCCGATGTACTTGCGGTAACAGCGGCTGAAATGGGGGGCGGATACAAAGCCACACATGGCGGCCACTTCTATGATTGAATTGGTCGTTTGCTTCAATAATTGCCGTGCCCGATTCAACCGCAGTTTCAGGTAGTAACGCGACGGTGTGCAATTCAGGTGCTTCAGGAACAGCCGCTCCAACTGTCGGCGGGAGATACCCACAAAGGAGGCCAGCTCCTCCAACTCAATGGGCTCTTCAATGTTCGCCTCCATCAGCTCGGTCACTTCCGCCAGCTTGGGCTGGTCCGACGACAGCAAGCGGCGCAGGGGCGTCCGCTGCAGTTCATTGTCCGGCCGCACCCGGTCACAGACAAACATATCGCAAATCGCGCCTACCAGTGCCTGGCCATGCTGCCGTGTCATCAGGCTGAGCATCATATCCATCGGAACTCCGCCGCCCGTACAGGTCATGCGATCGCGATCCAATGTATAAAGCCGGTTGGTCCAATTTACCTTGGGAAAGCGCTCCTGCAACGCCGGCAGGCATTCCCAGTGGGCACTGCAATTATAGCCGTCCAGCAGGCCCGCGCTCGCCAGGACATAAGCTCCCGTGCATACCGCACCCAGCATCACATGCTTTTGTGCCATCGACTGCAACCAGAGTGTTTCCTTCCTGGTGAAACTGCGGGTGATATCCACCCCGCCGACCACAATGATGATATCGAAAGGCTGTTTGTCGGCAATGGATGCATCGGGCGCGATTGAAATACCATCGCTCGCCACTACCGTCTCGCCATCGGCTGAGAGTAACTGCCAAGTATAGAGTTCTGTCCCGCTCAACTGGTTTGCCATGCGCAGCGGTTCAATCGAGGTGGCCAGAGCGACCAGGGTAAAGTTCTGGATCAGCAAAAAGCCGACCCGGTAGGGTTGAGTGTTGGCACTAGTGGTTTGAGATACGGCATTATTATTCATGGACTTGCCCTCCACCCGACAAGTAAGCCCAGTCGCCCTAGGAGGCGACTGTGTTGTTTACGAAGGCACGTCAGCCAACACAGGCCGAGTCGTTCCCCCCGTTTCTTATTCTTTTCGTCTCACTGCTCTCGCCTTGTTGTTTCCGGAGGGGCGTCAACCACCACAGGCCGAGGTGCTCCCCCACTTTTTATTCTTTTCGTCTCACTGCTCTCGCCTCATGGCGGCAAGAATCGGCATGTCACTGGACATGGATCACACGGATAGGCCTGGCCTTTCCAAGTTCACAACCTTTGCCGGAAGCAGTTGGTTATTCTTTGACCGATCAGCCCACTTTACACACTTCGGCAGGCCGTTCCAACCCCCCAGTTGATACATTTTTAATGTTTGCAATGGCGTCCTTGGACGCCGGGAGGCGGGAGTGGAAGATCAATGCTACGACTGACCTTCCGAAAGGAGTTGTCCAAAAACGTCGGAGATAGGCTACTGGCGGGTCCAATAGCGACAAGAAGGTTGCATTTTCTGAATAAAAATAAGAATCAATTCTATTTGAGTCTCATTGCGACACATCGGCCTGAACGGTCATCCCTCGATGGTCACATTGGATAGGGGTTTGCTACAGCAGGACAGAATGTACCCCTCGTTTAAATCCTCTTCGGTAATTCCGCCATTGTGCTGAATATCCACTTCCCCGGCGGTCTTCCGAACCTTGCATGTCCCGCATATCCCAACCCCACACGCCTTGGGAATATTCAGCCCAAGCCGGTTGGCCGCCGCGTGCACCGTCTCCCCGGGTGCCACCTGCACACTCATTCCCGACTGCGTAAACTCTACGGTAAACAGCTCCGAGTCCAGGACCTCTTCCGCCTCGCGAACCGCAATCTCCGCCTGTTCCAGCGCGTCCCGGGTCGCCGCAGTCGGTGTGGCGCCGAACGACTCCTCATGGTACAAATTCATATCGAAGCCACTGTCCACCAATATGGATCGCACCGCATTCATGTATGGCGTAGGGCCGCAGCAGAAAATTCGCCGCGACAGGTAATCCGGCACCACCAACTCCAGCTTCACTTTATCCAGGTATCCCCGGTAACCGTTCCAGGCCTGGCCGATCTCGATGCGCTCACAGATGACCGAAAGATTGAAGTTGGGCACCCGGGAGCACATATGCTCCAACTCGCGCTGGAAGATGATGTCGTTCGGTGTACGCGCACTGTGGATGAACGCTATGTCCACGTCGGTATTGGTGTCGAAATACCAGCGCGCCATCGACATCACCGGTGTAACACCCACCCCGCCTGACAGCAGCAGAACCTTCTCTGCCGGATGATCGATGCAGTTGAAGTTGCCAACCGGGCCGTGAACCGCCAATTCATCGTTTTCTTTCAGGTTGTCGTGCAACCAGTTGGAGACGCGTCCACCAGGCACCCGCTTCACCGTAATGGAAAAGCTGTACGGGACGGAAGGGGAGCTGGAAATGGTATAGGACCGCATTACCTGCTCGCCATCGATCTCCAGCTCCAGGGTCACAAACTGGCCGGGTTTGAAAAAGAACATAACCGGCTGCTCCGCATTGAAACAGAAGGTCTTGACATCCCAGGTCTCGCGAATAACCCGTACGCAGCGAACCAGGTGGCGGCCATTGGCCCAGACACTGGTGTTCAGGGGATTGAAGTAGGCGGACGACTGAGAAGCTTCGGTCACGCTGGTCATTGCAGTGTCTCCATCGGGGCGGCACTGGCCGCAATTTGGCCGTTCCCGCCATTCTGTTGGAAAAGCACCGATGGCAGTTAGCCATTTGCGACACGGTCTTGTTTATCTTCTCCAGTCTCTGTGCAACGCCGGTCCGAACGGAGAGCGAGTCGAAAAGGAATCGCGCTGTGTCGCTATCGGATAAACGACCGGCCCCTTATCTACCGAGAATGACCCTTTGCCACCCGGCAGGAGTTCACCCTGAGGATGATGCAGATGAACGAGTATGACCTGTTGAACCTGACATACGGCGGCCTGGAAGAAGCCAGGCGTGACATGGCCCGCTTGTTGGCGGAGCGGTCCCGGACCCACTCACTTCCCCGGCCGTTGTACAACGACCCGTTCCTGTTCCGCCTCGACATGGAAGAGGTGTTTCAGAAGGAGTGGTTGTTCGTCGGCATGACCTGTGAAGTTCCCGGAAAGGGCGATTACATGACCGTGGAGATCGGCCAGGACCCGGTGCTGATCGTGCGCGACCGGGACGGCGAGATCCAGGCATTTCACAACGTCTGCCGCCATCGTGGCTCGCGGCTGTGCACCCAGGCCAAAGGGAAGGTCGCCAACCTGACCTGCCCCTACCACCAGTGGACCTATGACCTGAAGGGCAACCTTATCTTCGCCAGTAACGAGATGGGTGAGAATTTTGATCGGGCGGAGTACGGCCTGAAAAAAATCCATTGCAAAACCGCCGGTGGCTTCATCTTCGTCTGTCTTGCCGAAGGCGAGGCGCCGGAGATCGACCCCTTTCTCACCTCCCTGGCTCAATACATGGAGCCCTATGACATGGACAATACCAAGGTCGCCGCGGAGTCCACACTGGAGGAAAACGCCAACTGGAAATTGGTCATCGAAAACAATCGGGAGTGCTACCACTGCTCCGGCAGCCACCCGGAGCTACTGCGCACGCTGCTGGAATGGGACGACACCAATGATCCACGGGCAACACCCGAGTTCCTCGAACACTATCAACGCCAGGCGGAAGCCTGGGACCGGGAAGGCATTCCACACCGGCACGTAGAACACGGCTTGCGCAACCGAATTGTCCGAATGCCACTGAAAGAAGGTACCCAGGCGATGACGATGGACGGCAAACCCGCCTGCCGCAAGACCCTCGGTCGCATCCAGAACCGGGAGCTGGGATCGATGCGCATTCTGCATCTGCCGAACTCCTGGAACCACATGCAGAGCGATCATTTGATCGTCTTCCGGGTACTGCCGGTTTCGGCCCAGAAAACCCTGGTGACCACCAAATGGCTGGTGCACAAGGACGCCGTGGAAGGCGAGGATTACAACGTGGAGAACCTGCGCCAGGTGTGGGACGCCACCAACCGCCAGGACCGCGATCTGGCGGAGGAAAATCAGCGGGGGATCAACTCGCTCGGTTATGAGCCGGGGCCCTACTCACAAACCTACGAGTTCGGCGTGATCAACTTTTTGGATTGGTACGCCGAGACCGTGCTGAACAACTGCAAGTTTGACAAACTTTAAACAGAGATCACCACCATGTTCAGTAAAGACGATACGATCGCCAATTACGATGACGAACTCTGGGCAGCCATGCAGGACGAGGCCGCCCGCCAGGAAGACCATCTGGAACTGATTGCCTCGGAGAACTACACCAGCCCCCGGGTGATGTTGGCACAGGGCTCCTGCCTGACCAACAAATACGCCGAGGGCTACCCGCTCAAACGCTACTACGGTGGTTGCGAGCATGTGGATCGGGTGGAGCAACTGGCCATCGACCGGGCCAAAGCGCTGTTCGGGGCGGACTACGCCAATGTGCAGCCGCACTCCGGTTCCCAGGCCAATGCCGCCGTTTATATGGCGCTGCTGAAGCCGGGCGACACCGTATTGGGCATGAGCCTGGCGCACGGCGGTCACCTGACCCACGGCGCCCACGTCAGTTTTTCCGGCAAGCTGTACAACGCCATCCAGTACGGTTTGGATGAAACCACGGGCGAGATCGATTACGACCAGGTGGAGGCGCTGGCCCGGGAACACCGGCCGGCGATGATTGTCGCCGGCTTTTCCGCCTATTCCCGTGTGGTCGACTGGGCCCGATTCCGGGACATAGCGGACGATGTGGGAGCGTATCTGTTCGTGGACATGGCCCACGTGGCCGGGCTGGTTGCGGCCGGGCAATACCCCAACCCCCTGCCACACGCCCACGTGGTAACCACCACCACCCACAAGACCCTGCGCGGCCCGCGCGGTGGGCTGATTCTGTCGCGGGGGCAACCGGAGCTGGAAAAGAAGCTGAACTCCTCCGTCTTCCCCGGCGGCCAGGGCGGCCCGCTGATGCACGTGATTGCCGCCAAGGCGGTTAGTTTCAAGGAGGCAGCCGAGCCGGCTTTTCGCGACTACCAGGCACAAGTGGTACGCAATGCCCGCGCTATGGCGAAGGTCCTGAAGGAGCGCAATTACGATGTCGTTTCGGGGGGCACAGACAACCATCTCTTCCTGCTCAGCCTTGTGAAGCAGGGCCTCACCGGCAAAGAGGCCGACGCTGCCCTCGGCAAGGCTCACATTACCGTCAACAAAAACGCTGTGCCCAACGACCCTCAATCCCCGTTTGTCACTTCGGGCCTGCGCATCGGTTCGCCGGTGATCACGACCCGGGGAATGACGGACGAGCACTGCACCGCATTGGCGGGCTGGATCGCCGATGTGCTCGATGCGCTGCAAAATGGCGATGCGGAAGTTGTCATCGCCGAAGTGCGCGACAAGGTACGGCAGTATTGCCGGGATTTCCCGGCTTACCGTTAGCCGCAACGAAGAAGAGAGCACCAAATTGGCGATCAGTCTGTTTGACATGTTGAAAATTGGCATTGGCCCTTCCAGTTCGCACACTGTAGGGCCGATGCTGGCCGCGTACCGCTTCGCGACCGGCCTCAAGACAGCGGAACTGTTGTCGCAGGTGGCGCGTGTCGAGGTCCAACTGTTTGGCTCCTTGGGAGCAACGGGAAAGGGACATGGCACCGGCCCCGCCGTCATGCTGGGGCTGGAAGGTCACAAACCCGAGCGCATCGACCCGGCCATAGTCGCGCCTCGCAGGAAAGAAATCCTCGACACACAACGGCTGGCCTTGCTGGGCGAACATGAAGTGCCTTTCCACGAGAGGCAGGACCTGATCTACCACAAGCGAAAAAGCCTGCCTTACCACCCCAATGGTATGAGCTTCACCGTCTTTGACGAAAACGGCCATGTGATAAGGGAACAAACCTTCTATTCCGTCGGCGGCGGCTTTGTGGTCAATGAAGACGCCGCCGGCGCGGACCGCATCGTCGAGGACTCTACGTCGCTGCCCTATGAATTCAAAACCGCAGCCGATCTGCTTCGACTGTGCCGCGAACACGGCATGTCCATCGCTGAGATTATGTTCGCCAACGAACAGGTATGGCGCCCCCCGGAGGAAATTCGAAAAGGTATTCTGGACATCTGGCAGGTTATGCGGGAATGCGTGCAGAACGGAATTCGCAACGAAGGTATTCTGCCTGGAGGCCTGAAAGTCAAGCGCCGCGCTGCGGCTCTTTACCAGTCGCTCAAAGCACACGATCGACAGGACCTGATCTCCCCCTCGTTGAGCGCGTTGGACTGGGTGAACCTTTATGCTCTGGCGGTCAACGAAGAAAATGCCGCAGGCGGCCGAATGGTGACCGCACCGACCAATGGCGCGGCCGGCATTATTCCCGCGGTACTGCACTACTATGTCGAATTCTGCCCCGGCGCTGACGATGATGGTGTCATCCGTTTTCTGCTGACGGCGGCGGCCATCGGAATCCTGTTCAAGGAAAATGCATCCATTTCCGGCGCCGAAGTCGGCTGCCAGGGCGAAGTCGGTTCCGCCTGCGCCATGGCGGCGGCTGGATTGACTGCCGCCACCGGTGGCACACCCGAGCAAATCGAGAATGCCGCCGAGATCGGCATGGAACATCATCTGGGTTTGACCTGCGACCCCATCGGTGGCCTGGTCCAGGTTCCGTGCATCGAACGCAACGCCATCGCTGCTGTCAAGGCCATCAACGCTGCGATCATGGCGTCGCGAGGCAACGGCGAGCATTTCGTTTCACTCGACAAAGTCATACGCACCATGCGCCAAACCGGCGAGGACATGCTGGACAAGTACAAAGAAACTTCGCGCGGCGGCCTGGCGGTCAATATCATTGAGTGCTGATTTCAATACCGCTGCCTTAAGCCGAAAATCGGCACATTTGTAGGATGGGCAAAGCGTAGCGTGCCCATCAAGGTCCCGGAAGATGAGCACGTCGCTACGCTCCTTTGCCCATCCTACGGCCGATACAACGTTTAAGGTAGCGGTATTAAGTGCTGATTCCAACGGCACTAAGTTAAGCAATAACAGTGATGCGAAGCCCCCCGCCAGCCCCTTTACTTAGTGTCATTCAGTGCTGATTTCCCCCTTTGTCGCAAATCATCCCCCCAATGTCGCGACCGAGCACATGGGGCCCGGGTGCTCCCCCTACCATCGGTTTCAATCCCCAAGTTTATGGGGCGCGAACCCCGCAGCTCAAGTCATAACCCTTTGCTTGCGGTCGAGCTTATCGAACACCGAAGCCAGTCAGCTTGGATACCGGTTGCCAATTCAGAGGATTTAACGATGCAGAAATATTCCGGGTTCGGTCTGCTGAAACACGCGTTGACCTATCACGAAAACTGGCAGCGGGTCTGGCGCAGTCCCAAGCCGAAAAAGAAGTACGACGTGATCATCATCGGCGGCGGCGGTCACGGCCTGGCCACAGCTTACTACCTGGCCAAAGAGCACGGGATTACCAATGTGGCGGTGATCGAGAAAGGGTACCTGGGCGGTGGCAACACGGCGCGCAACACCACCATCGTGCGCTCCAACTACCTTTGGGATGAGGCCGCGCTGCTGTATGAGCATGCCATGAAACTCTGGGAAGGCCTCTCCCAGGAATTGAACTACAACCTGATGTTCTCCCAACGCGGGGTGCTCAACCTGGGGCACACCCTGCAGGACATGCGTGACATCCACCGGCGCGTCAACGCCAATCGCTTGAACGGCATCGACAGCTTCGCGCTGGACACCCAGGGCGTGCAGGATCTGGTGCCTATCATGGACTGCTCGGCCAACCGCCGCTACCCGGTGCTCGGTGCTTCCTGGCAACCGCGTGCCGGGGTGGCGCGGCACGACGCCGTGGCCTGGGGTTTCGCCCGGGCGGCGGACGCGATGGGTGTGGACCTGATCCAGCAATGTGAGGTGATCGACATCCTCGCCGAAGACGGCGCGGCCCGGGGCGTGGAAACCCGTCAGCACGGAGTCATCCTCGGCGATCGCATTGGCTGTGTGGTTGCCGGCAATTCCGGGGTGCTGGCGAAGATGGCCGGTTTCGAGCTGCCCGTCGAATCCCATCCGCTGCAGGCCCTGGTATCCGAGCCAATCCGTCCGATTCTGGACACCGTGGTCATGTCCAACCATGTGCACGGATACATCTCCCAATCGGACAAGGGCGACCTGGTGATCGGCGCCGGTATCGATGGCTACAACGGCTACGGCCAGCGCGGCTCCTACCCCACCATCGAACATACGTTGCAGGCAATCGTCGAGTTGTTCCCCATGTTCAGCCGGGTGCGCATGAATCGCCAGTGGGGCGGCATCGTCGACACCTGCCCGGACGCCTGCCCGATCATATCGGAAACACCCGTGGAGAATCTCTTTTTCAACTGCGGCTGGGGCACGGGCGGATTCAAGGCGACACCCGGTTCCGGTCATGTGTTCGCGGCAACACTCGCGCGAGGAGAAGCTCACGAGTTGGCCAAACCGTTTTCCATGTACCGTTTTTATGACGGTTCCCTGGTCGATGAACACGGCGCTGCCGGCGTGGCGCACTGAGCTGGGAGATCACTGATGTTTTATATCCACTGCCCCTATTGTTGCGAGTACCGCGAGGAAGAAGAGTTTCACCCCAAAGGCCAGGCTCACATCGCCCGCCCGGCGGACCCGGACCAATGCAGCGACGAGGAATGGGGCACCTACCTCTATTTCCGCAAGAACCCGCGCGGATTGCATCATGAAATCTGGGTGCACGCGATTGGCTGCCGAAAGTTTTTCAACGTCACCCGTGATACGCAAACCTATGAAATCAAGGAAACCTACAAAATGGGCGAGCAACCCAAGGTGACTTCCGTATCCGATACCCTTGAAACAGAGGAGGCGGCGCAATGACCCAAATCAACCGTCTCCCTTCCGGTGGTCGCATCGACCGCGAAACACCGATCCGATTTGTCTTCAACGGCCGACACTATCAGGGTTACCGGGGCGACACCCTGGCTTCGGCGCTGCTGGCCAACGGTGTGAAAGTGGTCGGCCGAAGCTTCAAATACGGCCGCCCGCGCGGCATTGTCGCCGCTGGTGCGGAGGAGCCCAACGCCATCTTTCAGCTCGGTGCCGAAGAGGCCACCCAGGTCCCGAACGTGCGCGCCACCCAGCAGGAAATCTTCGAGGGCCTGGTCAGCCAGCCGACCAGCGGCTGGCCCGGCCTGGGGTTCGATCTGATGGGGGCGGCAGGCAAGCTCTTCGGCCGGATGTTGCCGCCGGGCTTTTACTACAAGACCTTCATGTTCCCGCAGTCCTTCTGGGAGCTCTACGAAAAATACATTCGCAAGGCAGCCGGATTGGGGCGGTCGCCGCGTGTGCCGGATGCGGACATCTACGATCACCTGAATCAGCATACCGACGTGCTGGTGGTGGGCGCCGGCCCCGCCGGCCTGTCCGCCGCCCTGGCGGCCGCCCGCACCGGGGCCCGGGTGATACTGGCCGATGAACAGGCCGAACCCGGCGGCTCCCTGCTGTACAGCCGCGATCTCATCGATGGGGAGGCGCCCGACCGCTGGCTGCACAACACACTGACGGAACTGGCCGGATACGAGCATGTACAGGTGCTGACACGCGCCACGGTAAACGGCTATCACGACCACAATTTCCTGACCATCCACGAGCGCCGCAGCGACCACCTGAGCGACCGCGCGCCGGAAGGCCAGGCTCGCCAGCGCATGCACAGGGTGCGCGCCCACTGGGTGGTGCTGGCCACCGGGGCCCACGAGCGCCCGTTGGTATTTGGCCACAACGATCTGCCCGGCTGCATGCTGGCCTCCGCGGTCTCGACCTACATCCGCCAGTACGGCGTGGTGCCCGGCCGGCGTCTGGTGCTGATGACCACCAACGATTACGGCTATCGCACCGCTTTCGACTGGCAGGACAGCGGCCACGAGGTCGTCGCAGTTGTGGATACCCGCCAGAACCCGGAGGGCCCCTACCAGGAGGAGGCCCGGGCTCGCGGCCTGACGCTGATGCGCGGCTGCGCCGTGATCGAGGCCAAAGGCGGCCAGCAGGTGACCGGCGCGGTCATTGCACCCATTGATGCCGACGGCGGGCGGGTGACCGGTGCGACCCGGGTGTTGGCCTGCGACACCCTGGCCAGTTCCGGTGGTTGGAGCCCGGCGGTGCATCTTTCCTGCCATACCGGCAGCCGGCCTGTCTGGCGCGACGACATCATCGGTTTTGTGCCGGGTGAGACGGTGCAGCGCCAACTGGTTGCCGGCGCCGTGGACGGCACCTTCAGCCTGGCCGGCTGCCTGCGCGAAGGCCTGCGGGCCGGTGCGGAAGCGGCCGCCAAGGCGGGTTACCCGAGCGTTCCCGCCACGGCGCCGGAGGTCGACGAATTGTCCGAAGGCGAGGCTATGGCGTTGTTCTGCGTGCCGCACCTGAAGCGCATCAGCCGCGCCCCCAAGCAGTTCGTCGACTTCCAGACCGACGTCACCGCCGCCGCCATCGAACTGGCCACCCGCGAGGGCTTCGAATCCATCGAGCACGTCAAGCGCTACACCGCCATGGGCTTCGGCACCGATCAGGGCAAGCTGGGCAACATCAACGGCATGGCCATCGCCGCCAAATCGATGAACAAGACGATTCCCGAGACCGGCACCACGGTGTTCCGGCCCAATTACACCCCGGTCACCTTCGGCGCCATAGCCGGGCGGCACTGCGACGAGCTGTTCGATCCGAAGCGCTACACCGCCATGCACCCCTGGCATGTGGAGCACGGTGCTAAGTTCGAGGACGTCGGCCAGTGGAAACGTCCCTGGTACTACCCCAAGGCGGGCGAAACCATGCAGCAGGCATTGGATCGCGAGTGCCGGGCCACGCGCGAGAGCATCGGCATTCTCGATGCCTCCACCCTGGGCAAGATCGACATCCAGGGCAAGGACGCGCGGGAGTTTCTCGGCCGTGTCTATACCAACGCCTGGGCCAAGCTTGCGGTCGGCAAGTGCCGCTACGGCCTGATGTGCGGCGAGGATGGCATGGTGTTCGACGACGGTGTGACCTCCTGCCTGGGCGAGCAGCACTTTCTGATGACCACCACCAGCGGCGGCGCCGCCCGTGTATTGGAATGGCTGGAGTTTTACCACCAGACCGAGTGGCCCGAGCTCGAAGTCTACTTCAATACTGTCACTGACCATTGGGCCACCATGAGTATCGCCGGCCCCAACAGCCGCAAACTGTTGGCGGAACTGTGCGACGACATCGACCTGGACCGCGATGCCTTCCGCTTTATGGACTGGCGCCAGGGCACGGTGGCCGGGGTGCCGGCACGGGTATTCCGCATCTCCTTCACCGGCGAGCTGTCTTTTGAGATCAACGTCCAGGCCAACTACGGCTTGTACGTCTGGGAAAAACTGTTCGAGCACGGCGCCAAATACAATCTGACGCCCTACGGCACCGAGACCATGCACATCCTGCGTGCCGAAAAAGGTTTCATCATTGCCGGCCAGGACACCGATGGTTCCGTTCACCCCTACGACCTGGGCATGAGCTGGGCGGTGAAGGAGGACAAACCCTTCAGCTTCATCGGTAAGCGCGGCATGAAGCGAGCCGATTGTGTGCGCGAGGACCGCAAGCAACTGGTCGGCCTGAAGACCAGGAATCCGAAAGCGGTTCTGCCCGAAGGCGCCCAGGCAGTGGACGACCCCAACCAACCGAAACCAATGACCATGCTCGGTCACATCACCTCCAGCTACTACAGCGCCAATCTGAGCCGCAGCATCGCCATGGGCCTGATCCGCAACGGCTTCAACCGCATGGGCGATACCGTTTATTACCCGCAGACAGACGGCAGCGTGATCGAAGCCGAGATCTGCAGCCCGATCTTCCTGGACCCGAAAGGAGAGCGTCAAAATGTCTGATGTAATTGATATCGATGCCATTGGTGAGGGACAGGTGGCGGTCATGGATCAACTGCCGAGCGGAGAGATACCCGCGGAAAGCCCCTTGCATCACCTCGACAGCACTGGACCCGCGTCCACATCGAAGCCGGCCGGCGTGCGCCTGTGGGAGGAAGCCCTGAAGGGACACCTGGTGCTGCGGGGCAACGCCGAAGACCCGGCCTTCCAACGCGGCGTCGAGGCCGCCCTCGGAATGGCCCTGCCCGAGCGTTTGCGCAGCATACAGCAGGGACCACTGTCGCTGCGCTGGATCGCCCCGGACGAATGGCTGTTGGTCTGCCCCGGCGATCAGGCAGCGGCGCTGGAGATTCGGCTGCGGCGCCACCTGAGCGGGCATTTCGCCGTCGTCAATGTCAGCGGCGGCCAGACGCTGATCCACCTGGCGGGGCCCGACGCCGCCATGGTGCTGAAAAAAAGCTGCCCCTACGACCTGCACGAGCGCAATTTTCCCATCGGCAAGGTGGTTACCACCGTCCTGGCCAAGACTCAGGCGACCTTGTGCAAAATCGCCGCCGACCAGTGGGAGCTGGTGGTGCGACGCAGTTTTGCCGACTACGCGTGGCGCTGGCTGGTCGACGCCTCAGCCGAATACGGGCTGATTGCCGACACACCGGCCACAGCCGCACAGCGACAAGCCTCGACCGGTCGCCATCCAGTGTCTTCCGAAACCTGAGGATCAAGCGCCATGGTTAATCACGAGCCTCTCTGGATCCTCACGGCGCAATGCCCGAGCACTCTGGGCACAGTGGATGTGGTCACACGCAGCCTGGCGGAGACGGAAAATTACATCGTGTCGATGAACTCCTTCGATGACCGGGCCACTGAAAGTTTCAGTATTCGTGTTGAGTTTCGACCGCTGTCCGGTACTGCGTCGCTACAGCGTTTTCGGGAAATATTTGCCGAACGGGCGGCGGGTTTTCAGATGAGATGGCAACTGAGCGACCCCGACCACAGGACAAAGGTCGCCATCCTGGTCTCGAAATACGACCACTGCCTGAACGACCTGTTATATCGCTATCGCACCGGCGAACTCGCCATCGAAATTCCTCTCATAATCTCCAACCACCCTGACCTGCAACCCCTCGCCGACTGGCATGGCATTCCCTATTTTCACCTACCGATATCCCCCGGGACCAAGCCGGAACAAGAAGCGGAGCTGTGGCGATTGATTACTTCCCACCAATGCGAGTTGGTGGTGCTGGCACGGTACATGCAGGTTTTGTCGCCCGAACTGGCGAAGAAACTCGACGGCAAGGCGATCAATATCCACCACTCGTTACTGCCCGGCTTCAAAGGCGCCAAACCCTATCACCAGGCCTGGGCCAAGGGGGTAAAACTGGTGGGCGCGACCGCCCATTACGTGAACGACGACCTGGACGAAGGGCCGATTATCACCCAGGCGGTGCAGGCAGTGGACCACAGCCACTACCCGGAAGATCTGGTTGCACGTGGTCAGGATATTGAAAGCCAGACACTGGCCAAAGCGGTGCGTTATCACATTGAAAAACGCGTTTTTCTGCACGGAAACCGGACTGTTGTGTTTCCGGACTAACTCATAGGCAACCGCTGTTTCAGAAAGCAGGAGGGGAGTCATGGTACACTTTAACTAAATCGGGCTAGAACGAGGGGTAAACAATCAAATAGTCCAGTCATACAAAAAATAAAGAGGGGAGTAGAGTCATGTTTAAACAAACTACCTTAGCGAGCGCCATAGTCGCGGCCATTGCTTCGAATCCCGCGCATGCGGCCACTATTGAGGAGGTGACGGTCACCGCGACCAAGCGCGCCGAGAGCACCCAGGATATTCCCGTCGCGGTGTCGGCAATGGGCGAGGAAAAGCTCGAACAAATGGGAGTATCGAACTTCCAGGATTATATGGTGCAAATGCCGGGCATTACCGCCGGTGGCAGCGGCCCCGGGCAGAACACCATTTACATCCGCGGCGTCGCCTCCACGACACCCAACCTGACCACCGCGGGGGTGGCGGGTCTGGCCCCCAACGTGGCGCTCTATCTCGACGAGCAGCCGCTGTCGCAGCCGGGACGCAACCTGGATGTCTACGCAGCCGATTTGAATCGGGTGGAAGTACTGGCCGGCCCCCAGGGCACCCTGTTCGGGGCGAGTTCCCAGGCCGGCACCGTGCGCCTGATCACCAACAAGCCGGACCCGACCGACGCGGGCGGCAATATCAAAGTCGGCACCTCCTTCACATCCGGCGGCGAGCCGAGCCAGAACCTCGAAGCGGTGGCGAACCTGCCGCTGACCAATACCCTGACCTTGCGCGGTGTGGTCTATGTGGACCACCAGGGCGGCTACATCGACAATGTGGCGGGGACGCGCTCAGCGGCCGAATCTGCGCGCTTCCGCCCCGAGGGCACCATGCGCGACAACGGCGTGGCGGTCAGCGCCCGGCGGGCCGGCTTCCAGGCCAATGCGGATCTCAGCGATGTGACCTTTCTGGAAGCGGACAATGCGGACCTGGTCCAGAAAGACTTCAATGACACCACCTATACCGGCGGCCGGCTGAGCGGGCTCTGGGATATCAACCAGGATTGGAGCCTGCTGGTAGGCTACGCGCAGCAGACCATCGATTCGGACGGTGTCTTCTTCGTCGACCCGGATCTGGACGATATGGAAATCCAGCGTTTCTCGGAGGATTCCCTGGAAGATTCCTATCAGAACGTCAACTGGACCCTGGAGGGCAGACTGGCGGAGCTGGAGATGGTGTACACCGGAGCCTTTACCAAACGGGACTCCGACCAACTGGTGGATTACTCCGATTACCTGTTCGTGGGCCAGTACCTGCCCTATTACATCTGCGACGGTTCGGTAAGTTACCCGGGGGATGCGGGGCCCAGCGGCACCTGCCAGGCTCCCAACCTGTTTGTCGACTCCACCAGCGAAGCTGAAGTGAGCACACATGAACTGCGCTTTTCCACTCCGGATGACAAGCGCATACATGCCACCTTCGGCGCCTTCTATAGCGATATGGAGTTGCGCGAGCGCAACGATTTCACTTATCCGGGATCCACACTGGTCGACGGCTACGGGGTTCAAACCGGCTTTTCGCCCAACTATCCCTTTGAAACCGGCTACACCTCAGATGACGGGCCCTTTCCCGACGGCGTGATTTTCCGCAACGATGTCAAACGCACCGACAAGCAAATGGGCGTTTTCGGGGAAGTCACTTTCGAGCTGAGTGAGGCGTTTTCAGCCATTGTCGGCTCGCGTTACTACGACATCGAAGTGGATTTCGAAGGCAGCGCCAACTCGTCCTTCTGTAATCTCTTCCAGCCGGACGTAGACGCCTTTGGCACCGATATCAGTGACCTTTACAACGGCGACGGCGAGTATACCTTCCACGGCTCCTGTGATCCTTCCCAGCACATCACCTACACCGCCGATACTATCGATGAGAACACGCCGGATGCGGTGGTAGCTGCCCTGCAGGCACCGGATGTGGCCGCCACAGACGGTACCATCTTCAAGTTCACACTGCAGTGGATGCCTACGGACGACTACCTGCTTTACGCCACCGCCTCGGAGGGCTTCCGGCCGGGGCTGTTGAACCGGCCCGGCGGGGCGGCCGGCCCCGGGGATTACACTGTGCCCTTCGCGTTGGATACGGACGACACCACCAACTACGAGCTGGGCTGGAAGACCGACTTACTGGATGGCCAGCTGCGTTTCAACGGCAGCCTGTTTTTCGTGGATATAGAAAAACTTCAAACCACGATTTTCGACCCCAGCATTACCAACCTCTTCTTCTCGGACAACGCGGCCAACGCGGAAGTCAAGGGCGTTGAGGGGGACTTCACCTGGGCACCGGAAATGATATCCGGACTTCTGCTCAGCGGTTCCTTCTCGGTTCTGGACACAGAGATCACTGAGGTGCTCACCCCGACCGACGACGTACGGGTCGGCGATGAGCTGGCCTTCGCACCCAAATTCCAGGCCAATCTGCAGGCGCGGTACGAGTGGGACGGTTTTGCGGGGTCGACCTACCACGTAATGCCCCACGTCACCTATTCAGAGTCCTCCTACACGGATATCATCAGCATCAACAGGATGGAGCTGGACAGTTGGGCCATGCTGGGACTGACCGCGGGTATTACCACTGACAAGTGGTCCGCGGAATTCTTTGGCAAAAACCTGACGGACGAACGGGCTGAATTGAGCGGGAACTTCGTGTTCGATCGCAGTCGCGTTTCGGTGTCGCGGCCGAGAACTTTCGGTCTCCGGGGCTCCTACCACTTCTAACCTGACCACAAGCCGCAAAGCAGGGCGCCCGGCAGGGGCGCCCTGCCAGAGGCGCCCCTGCCGGGCGCCAAGCGGCACCGAGAGCAGGTCTAATTGGAGAGACGATCAGAAATCGCGTACGGCATAGAGAGGTGAGCTGTGCAAAGTGAGCAACCTGAATCGGTGCTGTCGTCGATTCAGCAAAAGATCCAGGCCGGCCAGTTTGACTCGGCCCTGGCCGATCTCAGTCAATACCTGGCGCAGCATCCCGACGAAACCGAGGCGCTCTACATGAGCGCCGTTTGTCATCGCTATCAGGGTAGTTTTGAAGCGGCATCGGCATGCCTGGCGCGCGTCAAGGCCCTGGCACCCGACCACGGTCGGGCTCACCAGGAGGAAGGGCACCTGTACCGCCGTATGGGCGCACTGGACGAGGCGCTCGCGGCTTACAGCAGGGCCTGCCAGATCAACCCGGTTCTGGAGGCCAGCTGGCGTGCGCAGTGGGAAATTCTGCAGCAGCAGGGCCGAGAAGCGGAGGCCATCCCGATCCGGGCGCAGCTGGAGCGGCTGCGGAAACTGCCCAAGGTACTGGTGGCCGTAACCGACCTGATTGCCCAGGGCAAGCTGCAAAAGGCCGAGAAACTTTGCCGGCAGTTCCTGGAGAAAGTGCCCCACCACATCGAGGCAATGCGGTTGCTGGCGGATATCGGTTTGCGTCTCGGCGTTCTGGAAGATGCCGAGTTCCTGCTGGAAAGCGCCGTCCAATTCAGTCCGGACAATGTGCAGGTCCGAATGGACTACATCCAGGCCTTGCGAAAACGGCAAAAATTCCAGAAGGCCTTGAACGAAGCCAAACACCTCCTGGATCAGGCGCCCGACAACGTGCAGTTCAAGTCGCTGTTTGCCATCGAATCCCTGCAGGTGGGGGACTATGAGACTGCCTTGCGTGTATTTGACGAGGTCCTGGATCGGGTACCCGGCGATGCCAACACGCTCACCTCCAAAGGGCATGCCTTGAAAACCTGCGGACGCTTTGACGAAGCTGTGGGCTGTTACAAGGCCGCATTGGCGAACCGCCCCCATCATGGTGAAGCGTATTTTTCCCTCGCCAATCTCAAGGTCTACACGTTTTCCGATAGGGAAGTCGAACAGATGCTCCAGCTGGAGCAAAAAGCCAACCTGACGCACATGCAACGGGTATATCTGTGTTTTGCGCTGGGCAAGGCTTATGAGGACAGACGGGAATATGCGCTTGCATTCGAGCACTACACGCGGGGCAATCAGCTGAAGAAGGCCCAGAGCCGCTACCGTGCCGAACAGCTGAGCGAGGATATGCAAGCCCAGCACCGGGTCTGCACACGGGCGTTGTTCGAAAGCCGGGCCTCGACTGGTCACCCCGCGCCGGACCCGATCTTCATTGTGGGCCTGCCCCGCGCCGGTTCCACATTGCTGGAGCAGATCCTGTCGTCCCACTCCCAGGTGGATGGCACCCTGGAGTTGCCCAACATCCTGTCGCTGTCCCAGCGACTTCGCAGGTTGTCGCGAGAGGGACAGGAGCCGGGCTATCCCGAGATTTTGCAACACTTGTCCGACGCGGAGCTTGCGCAGCTCGGTGAGGAATACCTTCACGATACCCGCATACACCGTCGGGGCGCTCCGTTTTTCATCGACAAGATGCCGAACAATTTCCGCCACATCGGCCTGATCAAACTGATCCTGCCCAATGCCAAGATCATCGATGCCCGCCGCCATCCCATGGCCTGTTGTTTCAGTGGCTACAAACAACTGTTCGCCGAAGGGCAGGAGTTCAGTTACGACCTCAGGGATCTGGGTCAGTACTACCGGGACTATGTCGAGCTAATGGACCACTGGGATGCGGTATTGCCCGGTTTTGTTTTGCGGGTGCAGCACGAAGACGTGGTGGCCGACCTGGAAACCCAGGTGCGGCGAATGCTCGAATTCTGCCAGCTGCCGTTCGAACAGGCCTGTCTGGAGTTTCACAAGACCGAGCGCAACGTGCGCACGCCCAGCTCCGAGCAGGTTCGCCAGCCCATCTACCGCAGCGCTGTCGAACAGTGGCGGCACTTCGAACCCTGGCTCTCTCCGCTGAAAGAAACATTGGGCGCATCGGTGTTGGCACGCTACCGGATGTTGCAGTCGTAGCGAGCGAATAACGTGAGGCCAGAAACGCGGTTGCCCTTCACAGGCTTCAATGCTTCCCGCAGGGGCCCGCCCGGGCCCCTTAAAATACTCTTCCCTCCCCCGATCGAAATACCACGCCCTCAATCACCTGGTGTCCGGCGCCGTCCTGGCGGACAGCGGACACATAAAGCGGACACCCGCGCTTCCTTCCACCTCCCGATAGAATTCTAAAACTTCTTTATTTTCAGTTAGTTACAAATAAATTCAAAACTGGCACAGCCCTTGCTCTGGAGGCCGGAAAGGACGGCGAATAGCCTCTTCGCCACTGCATCCAGATTCGGATCCCGGCGCGTCACAACCCAGCGGGCGCGCCGGAGCGATAACAAACAACGAGTAACGGAAAGCCACAATGATCAGAGACACCTCCGGGCAGGACATACGAATAGACGCCGCTCCCCCCTGGAAAAATCCAAAACTGCTGAAATCCTCTGCCGCCGTGCTGCTGGCAATCGTCTTTCTCACCTGGGGGATCAAATCCTGGTGGGTCACCGGTTCCGTTGACGGCACCCTGTCGCTGTCGCGGGTCAATATCGCCCAGGTGGAGCGCGGCGACCTGGTCCGCGACCTGGTAGTCCAGGGCAAGGTAGTGGCCGCAAACAGCCCCACCCTGTTCAGCCCCGCCCAGGGCATTGTCAAGTTCGCGGTCAAGGCCGGCGATGCCGTCGAGCGCGGACAGCTGCTGGCGGAAATGGACAGCCCCGAGCTCTCAAACCAACTGGCCCAGGAAAAAGCCCTGCTCAACAAACTCACCGTGGAACTGCAGCGGCAGAAAATCCAGGCCAAGCGCCAGCAGTTGGAAAATCGCCAGAAAGCCGACCTGGCCAAAGTCGACCTCACCGCAGCCCGTCGCGAACTGAAGCGCGCGGAAACCTCCATAGAAAAACAGATTATCTCCCAGCTCGATTTCGAAAAGGCCAGCGACGACCTGGCCCGCGCCGAACTGGAATACCGGCAGGCCGAACAGAATGCCGAACTGGAAAAAGAAGCACTGACCTTCGAAACCCAGACCCTGGAACTGCAGGTTTCCCAACAGACCCTGCAGGTGGAGGAACTCCAGCGCCGGGTTGGTAAACTGAAAATTCTCTCGCCGGTGGATGGCACTATCGGAAGCCTGGCAGTGGCCCAGCGTAGCGCCGTAGCCGCCAACACCCCTTTGATCACCGTGGTGGACCTCACCAGCTTCGAACTGGAAGCCGCCGTGCCGGAAAACTACGCCGACGATCTCGGCCTGGCCATGGCGGTGGAAATCAACCTGGGCGGAAAGAAACTCCCGGGTGAAATCACCGCAATTTCCCCTGAGGTCATCAACGGACAGGTGGAAACGCGGGTGCGCTTCGCCGAAGGCCAGCCGCAAAACCTGCGCCAGAACCTGCGTCTGACCGCCCGCATCCTGCTGGAAAACCGCGAGGACGTCATGCTGGTCAAGCGCGGGGCCTTCCTGGACCAGAGCGGCGGCCGCTACGCCTTCCGCCTGAACGGCGAGGAGCAGGCGGAGCGGGTGCCCATCCAGATCGGCGCCCTGGGCTTGAACCAGGTGGAAATCGTCTCCGGCCTCAAGGAAGGCGACCAAATCATAATCTCCGCCGCCGACCGACTGGAAAACGCACAACTGATCGCACTCAAGCAGTAAAACCCCGGGACCGCGGAGCTGTTTTGTGGAGACTGAAGGCTCCAGCTCCGCATCGCGGGCCGCAGGCCCGCCTGTAGGAGCCTGCTTGCAGGCGAATGGTTGAAACAGAGTGCCTCGACATTTGCCTGCAAGCAGGCTCCTACAAAGACAGAACCGTAGGATGGGCAAAGCGCAGCGTGCCCATCAACCGACACCTGATGGGCACGCTGCGCTTTGCCCATCCTACAAAAGCAAATGAAGAATTAGGGAAAACCACCATGCTAAAAATGCACAACATCCGCAAAAGCTACCGCACCGACACCATCGAAACCCACGCCCTGCGCGATTTCAGCCTGGAGGTTTCCGAGGGGGAATTTGTCTCTGTCACCGGCCCCAGCGGCTCCGGGAAAACAACCTTCCTGAACATTGCCGGCCTGTTGGAAACCACCACCGGCGGCCGGTACCTTCTCGACGGCGTGGACGTAAGCGGGCTCAACGACCGAGAGCGCTCCCGCCTGCGCAACGAAAAAATCGGCTTTATCTTCCAGGGCTTCAACCTGATCCCGGATCTCAACCTGTTCGACAATATCGATGTGCCCCTGCGCTACCGCGGCTTCAACGCCAAGGAGCGGAAAAAGCGCATCGAAAAGGTCCTCGAGCAGGTGGGCCTCTCCGCCCGCGCCAAGCATCTGCCCGCACAATTGTCCGGCGGACAGCAGCAGCGCGTGGCCATCGCCCGCGCCCTGGCCGGCGAACCGCGCTTCCTGCTCGCGGACGAACCCACCGGCAACCTGGACTCACTGATGGCGCGCCAGGTAATGGAACTGCTGGAATTTATCAACGAGTGGGGCACCACCATCGTGATGGTCACCCACGACCCGGATCTGGCCCGCCGGGCCCATCGCAATATCCAGATTGTCGACGGGCAGGTGTCCGACTTGCACCGCAGCGCGGTCAATACTGAAGCCGCAACTGCCTGAGGAGAAAAACCATGTTTGGATATTACTTTTCCCTGGCCATACGCAGCCTGCGCAGTACGCCCATTATGAGCGCGTTGATGGTGGCAGCCATCGCCGTGGGCGTGGGCGCCTCCATGACCACACTTACCCTGAATTACATGATGTCACAGAACGCCCTGGAGCATAAAGACGACGTACTCTACGCGGTACAGCTCGACAGCTGGGGGCCGGAAAGAGCGGTCAACAACAACAGCGAAATGCCCTGGGACCTCAGCTACCGCGATGCCACCGCCCTGTTGCGCTCCAATATTCCCAGCCGCCAGGTGGCCATGCATCGCTGGGGCGGCCCGGTCAGCCTGGAAGGATCGGAGCTGCGCCCCTACACCTCGATGATCCGGGTAACAACACGGGATTTCTTCGCACTGTTCGATATCCCGTTTATTTATGGCGGCGCATGGGAAAATGCGGCGGATGAGAGTCCGCAACAACTGGTAGTGCTGTCGAAGAAAGCCAATGAAAAACTGTTCAATGGTGAGGACAGCGTAGGCCGCTCACTCAACCTGAACGGCGAACCCTTTACCGTGGTCGGCGTGATCGAACACTGGAACCCCTCCCCAAAGGTCTACGATCTCAACAACGGGCATTTCGACAACTCCGAAGAGATGTACGTGCCCTTCGGCCTGCACCGCCAACTGAAAATTCAATCCTGGGGCAACACTAACGGCTGGAAGAGCGAAAACATAGCGGGCTATGAAGACTTCCTCAACAGCCACAACGTGTGGATCCAGTACTGGGTGGAGCTTGAAAGTGCTCAACAGAAAGAGGATTACGAAAACTTCCTCACCACCTATATACAAAGCCAGAAGGCCGAGGGCCACTATCCGCGTCCGCTGAAATTCGGCCTGACCCGCCCATCCGAGTGGTTGGTGGTCAACGAGGTCCTGACCGACGACAACCGGATACTCGCGTGGCTGTCTCTGGCATTCCTGCTGGTGTGTGTGATCAACGCGGTGGCGCTGCTGTTGGCCAAGTTCCTGCGCAAGGCGCCGGAGGCCGGCGTGCGCCGCGCTCTGGGCGCCAGCCGCAGTGCCATCTTCAGTCAGCACCTGATGGAGAGCGGCTGTATCGGCCTGTTCGGCGGTATTGCAGGTATTCTGCTGACCCTCGGGGGGCTGAGCGGAATTCGCATCCTGTTGATGGGCTACCTGGACCAGGTCGCCACAATGAACTGGACGATGATGCTCGCGGCCATCGGCCTGGCCATTCTCGCCAGCCTGCTCGCCGGCCTCTATCCGGCTTGGCGCATCAGCCGCACCACCCCCTCCGTCTACCTGAAAACCCAATAAGGCCCGCAAGGTCAAAGGAGAAAATGCCATGTTGGAAATCAGACCCATTTTGTCCGCCCTGTGGCGGAGCAAGATTGCCGCGCTGTTGATCGCGCTGCAACTGGCATTGACACTGGCGATCGTCAGTAATGCCAGCATCATCGTCGGCGAGCGCCAGGACAAGGTCGCGCGCCCCACCGGCATGCCGGTGGAAGATATCATCACTGTTATGTTCCAGCCGATGTCACAAAACTACGATATACCTGCGGCGGTGGTCGCCGACCGGGATCTGATGCGCTCGATTCCTGGCGTGATCGAGGTCACCCACAGCAATCATATCCCGCTCTCCGGCAGCGGCTCCTCCAGCAGCTACTACAACAAGCCGAACCAGGAGACCGGCGGCGAGGGCGCCAACTACTTCCAGGTAGGCCCCGAGTTTCTGCAGGCTCTGGGTATGAAGCTGGTCGCCGGTCGTAATTTCGAGCCATCGGAAGTGCAGCAGGTCGGTCTCAACGACCGTCTCGATGCGAATGTGGTCATTGTCACCAAGCAGTTCGCGGATGCCCTCTACCCGGACGGGAATGCGCTGGGCAACGCCATTTACACCAACCGCAGCAGTCACCCGATAGAAATCATTGGCATAGTGGAGCGCAACCTCGGCTCCTGGGTCAACTGGTCCAAGGCCGGCAATGCGGCTTTCTTCCCGCAGATGCTGGTTATCGACGGCACTTTATTCATGCGCTACCTGGTGCGCACCGAGCCGGGCCAGCGGGACGCGGTGTTCAAACAGCTGGAAGAAAAACTGAGTCAGCGCGACCCGCAGCGGGTGATCGAGCTGAAAACCCTGGAAGAGCAAAAGGACCGCCAGTACTCCCGCGACAATACCATGGTCAAGGTACTTATCGCGGTGATGGCACTGCTCACCTTTATCATCGCCCTGGGCATCGTCGGACTCACCACCTTCTGGATCAACCAGCGCCGCAAGCAGATAGGCGTACGCCGCGCCCTGGGCGCCACCCGCGCCGCCATCGGCCGCTACTTCCTTCTGGAAAACGGCATGATCGCAGGCACCGGCATAGCCCTGGGTATGGCCGCGTCGCAGATCGCCAACCACTTTATAGTTTCCAACTATTCCCAACCGACGTTGCCGCTTCCATTGATGCTCATCTGCGCGACGATACTTCTTTGCGTCAGCTTGGCGGCGGCCCTGCTGCCGGCCCTACGCGCGGCAAATATCTCGCCAGCCACGGCCACCCGCAGCATATAAACTACGGAAAAGAAAAGGGGGAGGATCATTCCTCCCTTTTCTCATCAAATGCCTTCATTGAGGAAGCAACTATGCGCATGTCAACTACAGCCCTGCTCTTAGCGGGTATCCTTTTCGCGAACCTTCCGGTCATTGCGGAAGAACACCCGGTAGTCTCCGGCCCCTCAGCCTCCCCGGGGCTGGTGGCAGAGATTTCAAACGCAGACCAGATATTGTTTGATGCCGTATTTAATAACTGCGACTTGGCTGCATCGCGGGAACTGGTGACGGAAGACTTCGAGTTTTACCACGACAAATGGGGGAAAATCGCAAATTCCGGCACGGAATTTCTTAACTCAGTCCAGGATATGTGCGAAGGCCGGAAAACTGGCCAGAATATCGACGCCAGGAGAGAGCTGGTTGCCGACAGCGTAAAAATCTATCCATTAAATAATTTCGGAGCCATACAGACCGGCACGCATAAATTTTATGGGCTCCCGGAAGGCAAAACGCCGGTACTCCGGGAGACCGGGAAGTTCACACATATCTGGCAGAAGGTCGCCGGGGAGTGGAAACTGGCCCGTGTTCTGAGCTACGACCACAAGCCGGCCCCGGAGGATTCCGAATAGCTTCCCGCCTAGCCGGCAACTTGCCTTGTCGGTCTGGATTTTCACTTTAAGAATGCAGCACCTTGTTTCGCCACTTGGCCTTCTCGGTGCATAATGCCTGCCCAGAATAACCAGCGATTCCCCAGTAGCGGTACTGATATGGACAAGGTCCTGATCATCGACGACAACCCGGGCATCATCTCCGCCCTGGAACTGCTGTTGTCCCTGCACCGGATAGAAACCCTGAGCGCCCTCACTCCGCCCGCAGGGTTGCAGTTGCTGCGCGAGCACCGGGATATCAGCCTGGTGATCCAGGATATGAACTTCACCGCCGACACCACCTCGGGGGAAGAGGGCCGCGAACTTTTCTTCGCAATACGCGACATTGAGCCGGACCTGCCGGTAATCCTGCTCACCGCCTGGACCCAGCTGGAGATGGCGGTGGAACTGGTCAAAGCCGGTGCCGCGGACTATATCGGCAAGCCCTGGGATGACCACAAGCTGGTGGCCACGGTAAAAAACCTGCTGGAACTGAATGAGCTGCAGGAACAGCAGCGCCAGGCCCGGCAACAGGCGCTGCAGGCGCGCCAGCAGCTGCGCCAGCAGTTCGACCTTCAGGGTATCGTCTACCGCAGCGGTGCCATGCAAAAACTGCTGGAAATGGCCACCCAGGTGGCCAGATCCGACGTACCGGTATTGATCACCGGCCCCAATGGAGCCGGCAAGGAAAAGATCGCCGATATCGTGCAGGCCAACTCCCCGCTGCGCAACGGCCCCTATATCAAAGTCAATGTGGGCGCGCTTCCGGAGGACCTGATGGAAGCGGAACTCTTCGGCGCAGAGCCGGGTGCTTACACCGGTGCCGGCAACCGCGCGCGCCAGGGACGATTCGAGGTCGCCGACGGCGGCACCCTGTTTCTCGACGAGATCGGCGAGCTGTCCGCCAGCGGCCAGGTAAAACTGCTGCGAGTGCTGCAGACCGGCGAGTTCCAACGCCTGGGCAGCAGCCAGACGCGCAAGGTCAAGGTGCGCGTGGTCAGCGCCACCAACAGCGACCTGCCACAACAGATCGCCGCCGGCGAATTCCGCCAGGACCTTTTCTACCGGCTGAACGTCATCGAACTCAAGCTGCCGCCCCTGTGCGACAGGCCGGAGGATATACTGCCGCTGGCGCGCTGCTTTTTAGGTGTAGAGCTCGGCACTGACAAGCGGCTCTCCCCCCAGGCGCAAAACGCATTGATGCACTACCGCTGGCCGGGCAATGTGCGCGAACTGCAAAACACCATGCAGCGTGCCTCGGTGCTCAGCCAGTCAGGAACCATCGACGAGGATACCCTGGCCCTGCCGGTGCAGGAAAATACCGGCAAAAAAGTCGACATCAACTTCGAGCCCAGCCGCGAACTGCTGGAGCAGACGCTAGCCAGCTGCAACGGCGTTATCTCCCAGACTGCGCGGGAACTAGGCCTCAGCCGGCAGGCGCTCTACCGCCGGCTGGATAAACACGGTATTCCCTACTGATGAGTTGGTCCCTGGAAGCCCGCATCGCCGCAGTTTCACTGTTGGCCCTGCTGATCGCCACCTCCATTCCCTTTGCGCTGCTACAGTTCGGCCTGGACACAAGGCTGGCCTGGGCGGGCGGTTTGCTGTTGGCGGTGGTTTCGGTACTGCTTCTGCTGCGCCTGTTAACCGGGCCGCTCAACCGAGCGTTGAACGCTCTTGAGAGTGGCCTGCTGAATTTCCGCGACGGCGACTTCTCGATCTCGCTGGCCGTCAATCGCAATGACCAATTGGGCGACCTGGCCCGGCTGTACAACGAGGTTGGGGAGATACTGCGCCGCGAGCGCGCGCATATCTACCAGCGCGAACTATTGTTGGATACGGTAATTCAGAGCTCCCCCCAGGCATTGCTGCTGGTGGACCAGGGACAACATATCATCTACGCCAACAGCAGCGCGCGGCAGCTGCTGAACCGCGGCAAACCCATACAGGGATTCAAGCTGGAACAGATACTGCCCCGGTGCCCCCCGGAACTGGCCGAGGCCATTGAAAAGCAGGAAGACGGCCTGTTCAGCTATAGCGACGGCGACACCAGCCACACTCAGCATATCGGCAACAATACCTTTGTACTCAATGCGCAGAAGCACCGATTGATCGTCATTCGCGAAATGACCCGGGAGCTGACCCGCACCGAGGTACAGGTGTGGAAAAAAGTAATCCGCCTGATCAGCCACGAACTGAACAATTCCCTTGCCCCCATCTCATCCATGGCCCACAGCGGCAAAGAGATGCTCCGCCAGCATCCGGGCACCGCCGACGAGGAAAACCGCAAAACGCAAACGCTGGAAAAAGTGTTTGCCACCATCGCCGAACGTTGTCAGCACCTGACGGAGTTCACCCAGGGTTACGCGCGCTTTGCCAAGCTGCCGCCGCCCAGCTGCGAGGAGGTCCAGTGGCGGCAGCTGATCGACAACCTGGCCCCGCTGCAGCGGTTTCAGCTGCACGGCGAACTGCCGGCGCGGCCGGGGTATTTCGATTCGGCGCAGCTGGAGCAGGCGCTGTTGAACCTGCTCAAGAACGCAGGCGAGGCGGGCAGTGCGCCGGAGCAAATAGAACTGGAAATCAATGCGGACAGCCGCGGACAGCAGATTGCCGTGCGCGATCGCGGCCAGGGCATGAGCGACAAGGTCCTGCAGCAGGCCCTGTTGCCCTTCTTCTCCACCAAAGCGCAGGGGGTGGGCCTGGGGCTGGCGCTGTGCCGTGAAATCATCGACGCCCACGACGGCCATATCCAGCTGCACAACCGCCCCGGCGGCGGGCTGCAAATAAGTTTGTGGCTACCCTGGCCCAAGAGCGGCTAGCAGGGGCGGAGGAAAAATGGAACTGCGACAGCAATTCACAGGTGGAACCCGCATTCCACGCCATACCCACACGGAGCCCTACGCCGCAATTGTATTGCAGGGCAGTTACTGCGAAGCCGGCGACAACGGGCGGTGGTGGTCACAGGCGGGGGACGTATTGATCCACCGCCCCTTTTCCAGCCACTTCGACTGCTTCGCAAAAAACCGGGCACAGGTTCTCAACCTGCCCCTGCCGCTCGAAATCGGTATTGCGGCAACCCATTGCCGAATCGCGGACCCCGACCTGCTCGTGCGCACCGCCGAGCGCGACCCGCATGAAGCGTCCCAACTGCTGCTCGCGCAACTGCTGCCGGGAAGCGCCGCCAGCGACGATCCCGTCGACCGCTTCGCCGCACAACTCGCCTCTCCCGATGCCCCCTCTGTCTCCGACTGGTCGCGGCAAACGGGCATCAGGCGCGAAACCCTCTTCCGCCAGTTTCGCGCCGCCTACGATACCAGCCCCACGGAATACCGGGTGGAATCCCGCACCAAACTGGCCTGGAAAGAGATTGTGACCGGCACGCGGCCGCTGGCGGAAATAGCTGCGGATTTCGGCTTCGCAGACCAGGCCCATATGAGCCGCGCGATCCGCAAGCTCACCGGCCTGCCGCCCGGCCGCTGGCGGACGCAACATTCGTTCAATACTCCGGACGAGCAGGCCATTAAATTGACCGCGTAAACCATCACGCGGGTAAAAAATGATGAATACCTCTGTTGTTGCGCCGCATCCCCGGCCGTTCTTCGAAGTCACCGGACTGCACTTTCGTCTCTGGCCGATCCTGTTCGCCGGGCTGTTGATGCAGGGAATTTTGTGGCCCGCGCGGCAGGTGGCGCGCTGGTTGTATCACAATCACCCCGACCTGCTTTTCGGGCAGACCTGGGCTTTTGTCGGCATCGCGATGCTGCTGCAGGCCCTGGGCGGCCTGATCGGCATACTGATCATGCGCCGTCTGCTGCCCGCCGCCGACGGCCACCTGCGCTGGCCGCCGGGCCGCAGCTATGCCGGACTGGCCGCCGCCATCGGAGTCGCCATGGGCCTGGTGATGCTGGTGGCCGATTACTGGCCGCAGCTGCTCACCCAGACCGCGCCCGACGCCGGCTACGACCTGACCCCGGTGGGTGCCAGTGGCTGGCTGGCGATGATGGCCGCTACCGGCCTCGCCGAGGAGACCGTCTTTCGCGGCCTTTTGGTGGGAATGCTGGTGGTGTTGGTACCCGGCCGGCTGCGACTGCGCAGCTTCGAAGTACCCTTCGCCGCCGTAGCTGTCGGCCTGCTGTTTTCGGTGGCCCACTACGAGACCTTCCTGGCGGATCCCTTGCACCTGGCGATTGCGCAGCAGCTGTACGCCTTTATCTGGGCGCTGGTCTACGTGTGGCTGATGGAGAAGTCCCGCAGCCTGCTCGCGCCGATTATCGCCCACGGGCTGGGCAACTTTACCGAGGTGGCACTGGTGATGTTGATGATGTCCGCCTGGAACTGAAGCGACTCTCTAGCGCCCCTCTAGCGGCGGGCCAGGGACGGCGCACGGCGATAGTTCTGTGCCAACAGCAGCGCGCGGCACCTGCTGAATCGCGGCAAACCGATAAAGGGGTTCAAGCTGGAACAGATACTGCCCCGCGCCCCGCGTCCATGGCCCACAGTGGGAAACTGCTGGCTCAGCAGCCGAGCACGGCCGAAGCGCTGGAGAAAGTATTCGATACTACTGCCGAACGCTGCCGGCACCTAAACGAGTTCACCCAGGGCCACGGCAAAGAACCGAACTGTCATTTTTAGAGGTGACAGTGTTCTTCCGCTATTCATCTTTCTCCCGCTTGACCAGCAACTCCGCCAAACGCCCCGCCCGCCGGGCCGCATCCCGGTCCCCCTGCACATGGGCGAGCACCGTGGCGCCCTCCTTCAACAGCGCCAGCGCCTCACAGACCGCCTCCGCCCGCTTTGGCGACAGGGACAGCGCCTCCACCTGTTCGCGGATCAACGCCGCCACCTTGTCTTTGTGCCCGGCACACACCCGGTGCACCGGGTGTTGCCGATCGCCGTACTCGGCGCTGGCGTTAATAAAAAAACAGCCGCGGTAGGGTTTGAGTTCCTGTACCCGGCCATTGAACCAGTCGTCCAATGCCCGGAACAACTCGGCAATTCCCTGCTGGCCAGCGGGCACTGCAGCCAGCCGCCCACTCAACCAATCCAGATAGATTCGGTCCCGATATTCCAGGGCCGCCACCACCAGATCCTCCTTGCTGGCGAAATGGTGGTAGAGGGTTTTCTTCGCGATTCCGGATTCCTCCAGGATACGGTTGATTCCCACCGCGTGGATTCCGTGCCGATAGAAAAGCGTAAAGGCGGTGCGAATCAGGTGCTCCCGTTTGTCCATAGCAGTCGAATCTGATGATGTTGCGAAAGAACAGCTTGACACAAGTAGACCGACCTGTCTACATTGATAGACAAGTCGGTCTACTTCGGGAGAAGAACAATTGTGAACAGGTTTGGTTTTCAATCCCGCGCCCTGATAACGGCACTCATCGCCGGTCTCGGCGCGACGCTCTGTATTGCCGCACTCGGCAGCCTGGACGCGATGGACAGCCCGGGGATCTGGCTGATGGCGCCCTTCGGCGCAACCATGGTGATTCTGTTCTGCCTGCCGGAGAGTCCGCTGGCCCAGCCGCGCAATATCGTGCTGGGCCACGGCCTTACCGCACTGGTCGGTTTGGTGGCTGCGGAGTGGTTCGGGGTTCACGCCTGGTCTCTCGGCCTGGCGGTGGGAATCGCGGTCACCCTGATGCAGCTCACCGGCACCACCCACCCCCCGGCGGGTGCCAATCCGATTGTGGTAATGCTCGGCGGTCAGGGGTGGGACTTTCTGCTGACGCCGGTGCTCGCGGGCGCCGTGCTGATCGTGTTGTTTGGGAGCATCTACCACCGACTGGCGCGACAGCCTTATCCAAAGCGCCGGGTATAAACCACGTCAAAGAAAAAATTCCACGGACAGGTCCGACAGTCTATTCAGGCTCCACCGGGCGGGCAGATTTCGAGCGTGTGGCTTCCCGCTCGCTCCAGACCTGGACGATCCGCGGCATACTGTCTTCGATCCAGTCGACGAGGACGCGCACCTTCTCCGTCGCCTCCCGCCCCAGGGGCGTGAGGCTGTATTCCACGTGCGGTGGCACCACCTCATAGGCCACCCGGTCCACCAACCCGTCCCCCTCCAGGCATTGCAGTGTCTGGGCCAGCATCCGCTCGCTCACGCCGCCGATCCTGCGCCTCAACTCGCTGAAGCGCTGCGTCCCGGATTCCAGGGAGATAAGTACCAGTACCCCCCATCGACTGGTGATGTGCTGGAGCAGCTCTCGCGACGGGCATGCCTCAACGCAAACGTCACCTCGCCGCAACTTCTCTGAAATATGCATAACGCCTCCCTTTTACAAACCGACTCTCATTACAATATCCCACCTACACTAACATTCTTGTAAGTACTTACAAAAAATTTGTTCCCCCCCTAAGATCGTACCAGCCTTGGAGACAACAGCCTGAGACCGGGGGGGACAGGTCCATGCGCATCGACTTCATTTCCGACATTTCCTGCCCCTGGTGCGCGATCGGCGCAAGCGCTCTTGAGTGCGCCTTGCAACGCATCGGCGACGACATCCCGGTGGAGCTGCATTTCAGGCCGTTCGAGCTAAACCCCGATATGCCGCCAGCCGGGGAGGGCTTGGAAAGTTACCTCGAGCGACAGCTCGGCATGGACCGGGAGCAGATAGCGGCGGCCAACGCCATGTTGCACGAACGCGGCGCAGCTGTCGGCTTCGAGTTCGGCCACCGCTCCAGGGTGTGGAATACCTTCGACGCGCATCGGCTGTTGAGCTGGGCCGATGCGCAGGGGCCCGCCGGCAGCCAGCGAAAACTCAAACTGTCGCTGCTGCGCGCCTATCACGGCCAGGACCGCAATCCCGGAGCGCACGACCTGCTGCTGGATCTCGCCGGCGCCGCCGGCCTGGATGTCGAACAGGCCCGCACCCTGCTCGCCAGCGACGCCTTTGCCACAGAGGTACGGGACGATCAGCGGCGCTGGCGGCAGATGGGCATTCACTCGGTACCCACCATGATCATCAACGGGCAGTCCGCCATTGCGGGTGCGCGTTCAGCGGACGAATACCTGAGGATTATCCAGGTGATCCAACAGGAACAGGCGCAGCTCCCGGAGCACACCCGCTGACCGACCGCAGGCGGGAAATGGATTGGACGATTCCGCCTGCCCGCCAAACGTATCACCCGCTCTCAATTTCGGAGGATTAATCATGAATCGTCGGGACTTTCTTCACTGGCGGCGGGCACCGCGGCGCTGTCCCAACGTGCAATCGATGAAAGTGGGATTCCGGCGGAATTCTGGGAGGCGCTGCAGAGAGAAAAATTGACCTCCGAGAATGCGCCGGTGCCCGCCTGACCCAACAAAGCTGGTAATTACTACCCCCGCCGCTCCCACGAATCAATTACCAATCAGTAAGGAGATTCAATATGAAACGAATGTTATTTGCGGCGTTGATTGCCGCAGCCCTCAACGGCCTGCCGGCTTTGGCCCAGGAACCAGTGACCGCGGCAAGTAACGCGGACGAGCTGTTCACCAGCCCCGACCCCAAACTCCACGCCAACAAACAGGTGGCCTATCGCATCATCAAGGATTTGCTCGAAGCCGGTCATTGGGATATGGCCGATCAACTGCTATCGGAGGAATATATCCAGCACAACCCGAATGCGGCCAGCGGACGGGATGCCGTCGTCGGGTATTTCACCCAAGTCCTGAAAGTAAAGCCGAAGCCCATCCCGGAAAAGCTGAGCATGCCGATCACCTCGGTTACCGCCGAGGGTGACCTGGTTGTCGTCACCTATCCTCGCGTGGTCAAAGATCCCAAACATCCTAAGGGTGAATACACAACGACCTGGTTCGATATGTGGCGGATCGTCGACGGCAAGGCGGTCGAACACTGGGACCCCGCACTGGTCGGCGAGGCGCCCGACCTACAGTAGTGCCACCCCTGAATCACCCGGGCGTAGCCGCGTTTCCCTGGGCTCGCCCGTTTCCAGAACATCATCAACCTGAAGAGAAACTGATATGAAACTGTATTTTTCACCTGGAGCCTGCTCCCTTGCGCCCCATATCGCCCTCCGTGAGGCAGAGCTGGACGTCGAGCTTATCCGTGTTGACCTGGCCAGCCACCAGTTGGATGACGGCAGCGACTACTATCAAATCAACAGTAAAGGCGCTGTCCCCATGTTCGAACTGGATAACGGTGAACGCCTGACCGAGGGGGTTGCCATTATGCAGTATATTGCCGATCTGGTACCCCAGAAGAACCTGGCACCAGCCAACGGCACCTTTGCGCGTAGCCGTTTGCACGAAAACCTGAACTTTATCGCCACGGAAATTCACAAAACTTGGGGCGTACGCTTTAACCCCAAAGCGGACCCGGTCAGTAAAGGGGTTTATGCCGATCGTCTGTTGCAGCAGTACAGCTCCATGAACCAGAGATTTTCTGAAGACGAATGGTTACTGGGAAAAAATTATAGTGTCGCGGATATGTATCTCTTCGTGACCACCTTTTGGAGCAATTTTCTGCCCCTCGACCTGTCAGAATTCAACCATCTCAACAGTTTCATTGAGAGAATGAGTCAGCGCCCCGCCGTTCAGGCAGCCATGAAGGCTGAAGGGTTGATCTAACGCGGACAACCGGCCGCCGCACCCCATGCTCTGGATTTCAGTAAATTGGCCAAGCACGGCGTTAAAAACGGTCGACATCAGGCATTGAACATTCCGGACAATACCGGCGCCCCTGTTCAGTACGCCGGCTCAACTACGGGCCCTGATTACAACGAAAAAGGCTCACCTTTTCAGGTCACATGGAGCGTTCTCCCCAAAATAGCCAAAGTCAATGCTGAAACCATCGGCGAGTGGTGCAAAGAAAACACCTTTAATGAAGATCATGCGCATGGCGTAAGAAGCCTCGTCATCAACCCAGAGCTTCTGTCAGCAATCCATCGATAATCTTTACAAAACAGCAATCCTACCGTTTTGTCACTGCCAAGGAGGGCCGTGGAGAGCGTACAGCGACGTATTCTCAGCGTGTCCCGCCAAAAAAGCCCCCGGCAGCAGGGCCGCCACCGGCCTCTCTTCCTGAAAGGAAGCAGCCACCTTCCAGATAACTTTTGATTTTGCCCGCCCAACTGTTACAGAATTATTGAAATTTCAAGAATTCCCGGCTCCGCCAAAAATAAATAAATTTTTGTCCCCTTTTCCTCTCCATTCCCCTCTTAGCTGGCTGTCTAAGGACGCAAATAATCACCGCCAGAAGAATCCATCGGGGGAAAGATGACACTGTCCATGTACCGCAAGAAAACCCTACCCGCACTGATCGGCGCCGTTACTTTCGGCACCGCCATTTCTCCGGCCACTGCCCAGGAAAACCTCGGGGAGCTGGAGGAGATAGTGGTTACCGGCAGCTACAGCCGGAGCCTGCAGTCGGCCATCGATACCAAGCGCAATGCGCCCAGCGTTACCGACGCCATTATCGCCGAGGATATCGGCCAGTTCCCCGCACAGAATATCGCCGAGGCGCTGCAACGGGTGACCGGGGTCTCCATCGTGCGCGATCGCGGCGAGGGGGTTTACGTTCGCGTGCGCGGCCTGGGTTCCAACTTCCAGGTGACCACCCTGAATGGCCGCACTATGGCGGTCAATGAAAATGTGCGCACCTCCGGTCAGTTCGGTCGCCAGTTCCGCTTCGATACCCTGCCCGCGGAGCTGGTCTCCGCGGTGGAGGTGATCAAGAGCCCCACCGCCGCGCTGGACGAGGGCGCCATCGGCGGCACGGTGAATGTGAAAACCTTTCGCCCGCTGGACCTGGGGGAGACCAAGTTCACCGCCTCCGGCCGCGCCAGCCACGCGGAGCTGGCCGAGGAGACCGATCCGCGCCTCTCCGGGCTGGCAAACTGGGTCAATGCCGACGGCACCTTCGGTCTGCTGGTCTCCAGTGCCTACGCCGAGCGCAGCCTGCGCCAGGACCGGGCGATCAATTTCGGCTGGACCGAAGTGCCCGAGTGTATAGACACCAATGGCGACGGCACCCGTGACAGCGGCCCCGTGATCACCCCAGGCGGCATCCGCCCGACCCTGGAACTGGAGGACCGCGAGCGACTGGGCCTGTCCACCGCACTGCAGTGGCGTCCCAACGACACCCTGGATATCAACCTGGATATTCTCTACGTGGACCAGGAGGTGCAGTACGACGAATTCACCTACAGCGCCGACTACGACTACGAGGACCTGGTGCCCGGCTCCGCGGTGATCCGCGACGGTGCCCTGGTGGGCGGCACCACCCGGGACGGTGCCGTGCAGATCGGCCGCGAGAGTTCCGGTATCCACGACGAGAACCTGGCCATCGGCCTCAACGCCGAATGGCAACTGGACCAGTGGACCCTCTCCAGCGACCTATTCCACTCCACCGCCGACAGCGAGGACGCCGACCCGATCCGCCGCACCCGCTTCCGGGTCACCAGCGGCATCGGCTTCGATTTCCTGTTCCCTAAAGTGGACGGCGACTCGGTGCCCAGCATCAACTACACCGAAGTGGACCTGAACGATCCCGCCCAATGGCCCGGCCGCCGCCTGGAGTGGCGCACTATACGCGCGGAGGACGAGGAGCAGTCGATCCAGTTGGATGCCAGCCGCGAAATCAATTTCGCCGGCTTCAGCGAATTCGCCACCGGCGTCAAGCTGCGCGAGCGCTCGCGGGACTATTTCCGCCGCGACCTGCGGCTCACCGATGGTATCGAGGGGATCACCTTCGACGAGAGCTACTTTACCGGTTTTCCGGTGAGTGATTTTCTCGGCGACGCCTCCGGCAACCTGCCCCAGGAGTGGCTGGTACCCGATGAATCCCGTTTCTGGAGCGACTATCCCAGCTCGGAAGACCTGGCTGCGGAGCTCACCGCCGGCGACCGACGCAATTCCTACCGAATCGAGGAAAGCATCCGCTCCGCCTACGCCATGCTGAATATGGACAGCCAGTTGGGCGAAATGCCCCTGCGCGGTAATATCGGCGTGCGCGTGGCGCAAACGGAGCAGGTTTCCTCCGGTCACGCCAACGTCGACGGCGAGGCCACTCCGGTGCGCTTTTCCAACGACTACACCGACGTGCTGCCGTCGTTGAACTTCGCGCTGGATATCCGCGACAACCTGGTCAGCCGCGTCGCCGCCGCCAAGGTGATCACCCGCCCGGACCTGCAGGATATGGCGCCGCGCCTGACCTTCAACTCCGGCGATATCCTCACCGCCAGCGGCGGCAACCCCAACCTGGAGCCCTTCGAGGCCTGGCAGTACGACGCCACCCTGGAGTGGTACCCCCGGGAGGGCACAGCATTAACCGCCGGGATTTTCTACAAGGATATCTCCACCTTTATCCAGACCCAGGTCTCCGACCTGGAATTCAATGGCGAGGTCTATCGACTCACCTCCAAGGTGAACGGCTCAAACGCGGATGTCTCCGGCCTGGAACTGGCCTATCAACAGGTCTTCCACCACCTGCCCGCGCCTTTCAACGGCCTCGGCGTGCAGGCCAACTACACCTACACCGACTCCAATGCAGTGTACGTGGACGGCGACGAGCGCATCGAGGGCGAGCTGGAGGATGTGGCCAAGAACAGCTACAACCTGACGGCGTTTTACGAAAGAGACGGCTTGGCCCTGCGCTTCAGCTACAGTTGGCGCGACGGCGTACTCAACCAGATCGGCACCAACAGCCTGGCCACCGAGAACAACGCCGAGTTCGGCTCACTGGACTTCAGTGCCTCCTATGATATAAACGATGCAGTTTCCGTGTTTATGGAAGGCATCAATATCACCAACGAAGTGCAGCAGCTGTTTGTGGACGACGACGAGTTCCGCAGCTACACCGATTACGGCCGCACTTTCGTACTGGGCGCGCGGATTAATTACTGATTAATTGTCTTTCGCCCTTGTTGTAGGAGCGGTCCGGCCGGGAGCGGCCCATGGCCGCGATCAGCCTGTGACATAAACCACCTCCGATCGCGGCCATGGGCCGCTCCTACAGGTCTCTGCTTTTTTGTATTGGGAGAACCGACCATGACTCTTTCCCGCCGGCACTTCCTGCGCAACGCGGGCGCCGCCGCACTGGCCTTCGGCGGCCTCTCCAGTTTTTCCGCCCTTGCCCAGGTGTACGCGGTGGACCCAAAGCGTGGCGTGGACCGTTTCGGACAGCTCTACCGGGACCCGGACGGCATCCTCAATCTGCCGCAGGGGTTCAGTTACAAAATTATTTCCCGCAGCGGCGATATGATGTCCGACGGGCTCACCACCCCCAGCGCCCCGGACGGCATGGCCGCCTTCCCGGTGCCCGGAAAAAAAGACCAGTGCCTGCTGGTGCGCAACCACGAACTGGACTCCGTGGGTGAGGAAATCGGCCCTTTTCAAACCAATTCATCCCGGGCAAAAACCGCCGGCAAAAAAGCCTACGATTTTTATGGGGACCTGCCGGTCAACGGCGGCACCAGTACCCTGCTCTACAGCCACAAAACCGGCCGCGTGGAGCGCTCCCATTTAAGCCTGCTGGGAACCACCCGCAACTGCGCCGGCGGCGCCACCCCCTGGGGCTCCTGGCTCAGCTGCGAAGAGAGCCTGGCCGGCCCCGGGGAGGGATTCGGCCGCGAACACGGCTATATTTTCGAAGTGCCCGCAATCGCCGAAGGATTGGTGGAGCCGGTGCCACTGAAGGAAATGGGCCGCTTCGTGCACGAGGCGGCCGCGGTGGACAGCAGCAACGACATCGTCTACCTCACCGAGGATTTCGATCACGCGCTTTTCTATCGCTTTCTCCCCGCCCAGCCGGGTGAATTGGTAAAGGGCGGCAAATTGCAGGCTCTGGTGATCCGCGACTGGCCGCGGGCGCTCACCCGCAACTGGACCGAGGACGCGGACAACCCCGACGCCCGCACAGTGGAAATCGGCCAGCGTTTCAGCTGCGAGTGGATGGACCTGGAGGATGTCACTTCCCCGGATGGCGACCTGAGCCTGCGCGGCGCGGCAAAGGGCGCGGCGCGCTTCTGTCGCTGCGAGGGCGTGGCTTTCGCCACGCGTGCGGACGGCGGCCGGGAGATTTTCTTCGCCGCCACCGGCGGCGGCCCCAAGCATATCGGGCAAATATGGCGCTACCGCCCCGGCAGCCACGAGGGCAGCGGCAACGAAACCCCGGGAGAACTGGAACTGGTCTACGAGACCCGCGATCGGGCGCTGATGGAATCCTGCGACAACCTGGCCATAGCGCCCTGGGGCGACCTGATTATCTGCGAGGACAGCTATTCCGACAGCCCGGACATGGTCAACTATATCCGCGGACTGACGCCGCAGGGAAAACTCTACACCCTGGCCATGAACGCCCACCCGGACAAGGGAGAATTCTGCGGCGCCTGCTTCTCGCCGGATGGCTCCACCCTGTTCGTGAATATCCAAAGGCCCGGCATGACGCTGGCGATTACCGGGCCATGGGGAAATTTACGCGCATAAGCAGCGAAAAGCCCCCCTGTAGGAGCGGCCGTTGGCCGCGATCGGCCTGTGATATTAACCACCGCCGATCGCGGCCAACGGCCGCTCCTACGGGATGGGAAAACAGAAATTTTTTCAGTCACCCAATTGCCAAAATAAATTCATCGGCGCAGCTGTCCCCCCGGCGCCACCTGAAGTCTCTTCCGTATACCTGCAATTCGCAGGCACCACATGCTCATGCAAAGGAGAAAAACCGTGAAAAGAACCTGGGGAATATTCGCCGCGCTGGCACTCAGCAGCCAGGCACTGGCAGACGGGCAGCTCAGCGTACTGACCTACAATGTGGCAGGCCTGCCGGATGCCTTCAGCTCCGGCAGCCCGGCCACCAACACTGTAAAAATCAGCCCGCTGCTCAACGATTACGATATCGTGCTGGTGCAGGAGGACTTCAGCTACCACAGTGACCTGGTGAGCCAGGTGCAACACACTTACCAATCGCCCCACTCCGGCGATATTGCCTTCGGCGACGGCATGAACCGCTTCGCATTTGCCGGGGTCACCGACTTCAGCCGCACAAAATGGAACGACTGCTACGGCGTCTTCGACAGTGGCAGCGACTGCCTCACCCCCAAGGGATTCTCTTTTTCCCGTATGTTCCTTAACGGCGGCGCCATCGTGGACGTGTACAACCTCCACGCCGATGCCAACACCGACGACAACTCCAACAGCGCCCGCGCCAGCAACCTGTTGCAGCTGCTGGAGGCCGTCCAAACCCGTTCCCGGGGCCACGCGGTCATCGTCGCCGGCGACACCAACTCCCGCTATACGCGCGCGCCGGACAAGCTGCACGAATTTATCGCCGCCGGTTTCACCGATGTGTGGGTGGAGCAGTCCCGCGGCGGTATCTATCCGCAGAATGGCGACCCGGCACTGCTGGACTGCGCGGACAAGAACAGCGGCAATTGTGAGCGGGTGGATAAAATTCTCTACCGCAGCGGTCCGGCGGTGACCCTGTCCCTCAGCGATGCCCATGTGCCCTCACACTTTGTCGACGAAGCGGGCGAGGAACTCTCCGACCACGATCCGGTGGCCGCCCATTTCAATTATTCGGTCGCGGAAGGTTTCCACCTGACCGGCACTCTCGGCGGTCCCCACGGGAATTTCTTCAATGACCTGGCAATCCTCAGCGACAGCGGCTACCCGGCGCCCACCGCTATAGGTCTGCGCGCGGGACGCCGCGTGGACCGGCTGGCATTCAGTTACGCCGACGGGCAACAGCTGGGCCATGGCGGCTCTGGCGGCACCCCGCAAACACTGACGCTGGCGCAGGGTGAATACCTGGACACCGTCACTGCTTGCCAGGAAAAATACAACGGTCATACGCGTATTTTCTATCTGGCGCTGGAGACCAATCTGGGTAACAGCATTTCCGGCGGCAGCTACAAAGGCTATTGCGAGACTTTCACCGCCCCCGGGGGCAAGGGCTTTGTCGGCGCCTACGGCCGTTCCGGGAACGAGTTGGACAAGGTCGGTTTTATCGCGAGGGATTTTTAATCCGGATGATTGATGGGCACGCTGCGCTTTGCCCATCCTACGAAACTTCACCTGTAGGAGCCTGCTTGCAGGCGAACCGCTACGAAGCACTGATCTTTTCGCCTGCAAGCAGGCTCCTACAAAGCACCCTGTAGGGTGCGCCGCGCGCACCGAGTTGCTCTCGGAAATGCAAGGCTAGAATTAAAAACTGGCCTTGACTCCAGCGATCAGAGTGCGCCCGTAATAGCTGTAACCGGCAAACTCCCCACCGGCCACGGACTCCCGCTCCGCCGCGCCGGTGAGGTTAATCCCCTCGGCGAAAAATCGGATTTTTTCACCGAGACCGATGGACAACTGGGCATCGAGGGTACCGTAGGGCTCGCTGTTCTGCGACGCCTGGTTGTAGCTGCCCACCTGCTTCAACACCCGGTCGCGCCAGTTGTAGTGCAGGCGGACACCAAAAGCGGGAGTTTCGTAAAAAACTCCCAGGTTGAGAGTTCTCGGGGCCACGTCCGCCAGTTCGTCCTTTACCGTGTCGTCGGCTTCCCGGTATTCGGCCCGCGAATCCGTCAGCGCAAAGTTGGCCTGGATTCCCAGCCCGTCCCAGGGCGCCGGCAGCTGTTCAAACAGTTGCTGGTAGTCCAGCTCCAGCCCGCTTACCCGGGCGCTGCCGCCATTGCTCCTGGTGGTTAATTCGTAGTCCTCGCCGCCGATGGAAACAACCGAAGTATCCGTGTGGATAAAGCCTTCCAGCTCGGTGTGGAAGAACCCCAGGCTCAGCAGGCTGTGGGGGGTAAAATACCATTCAAAGGCGGCGTCGTACTGCCGCCCGGTCACCGCCCGCAACGCAGGGTTTCCACCCACCGCCGTGAGTTCGTCGCCGGAGTTCAGGGTCAGCCGGGGGGCGAGGTCCTGCAAATCCGGACGATTGATCACCCGCGCCGCCGACAGTCGCCAGATGCGCGCGCTGTCCAGCTCGAAAGCGAGATTCACAGATGGCAACAGAATTCCGCTGCCGCGGTCAAAACGCACCGGATCCACATCGCCGCCGGGACCCGGCCAGTGGCCCAGCGCGCGCCGGGCGCTGCGGACATACCTCAGCCCCAGGTTGCCCCGCCAGGGCTGGGTGTCGAAATTGGCCTGAAGGTAGACCGCGCGGCTTCTCTCCGCCACCTCATAGGAATTGAGCTGGTCATCCGCAGTGGGGCCGGCAGCTGTCAGGGCACTGGTGTCCACCGACCGCCAGAAGCGCGCCTCGTCGGGCACCAGCCACTGCCGGGGCAGGCCGCCATTGCTGCTCTCCAGAAAATCCCCTACCGGCAACGGCTG